>CAMEJC010000077.1 GCA_945919295.1 uncultured Mycoplasmatota bacterium | reverse complement strand
TGATGTGAACCCCAATCGGTAGACATCATAAAAAAAGAAGTTAATTAGAAAAAAATCAAGGGCGAACGAAAGTGAGTTCATCTAGACCCTTGATTTTTATTATGTATTTATAATATTTATTCAAATAAAGCTTGTCTTTATTTGTTATCAATTAATAAATTAATCATATATAGAATATCCTCTGCATATTCTACAATATTTGAATCTGGTTCTCCCATACCAGGACATAAACGATTATATAATTCATAATCATAGCCACCATTGTTCTTTAGATATTCAATTACTGCTTCTAATTTATATATTAATTCATCTTTATTTATCATTTTTCTTGTACCCTTTCTTCTTATTAACTTTTTTTCCTTTAATTCTAGTTGTGTTATAAAACTCTATCCATTCTTCAACTAACTCTATGTAATTTTCTAAAGATGTGATATTATTGTTATACAAAGTTTCCTTTTTAAGGAGAGAGTGCCAACTCTCAATTGGTGAATCATCTATTGGTGTACCTTTTCTCGCCATAGAAATAGTAATACCGTTAGATTCACAAATTGCTTTATATTCATAAGATGTATATTGGAATCCTTGATCACTGTGAATGATTAGTCCATGTACATCTTTTCTTTTTGATATTGCTTCATTTAAAGTATCCATAACTAATTTATTATCATTATGTTTTGATATTTTATAAGCGACCACTTTTCTATCATATAAATCAATTATTGTTGATAAATATGCTCTAGTTCCTTTAAATATAAGATATGTTACATCAGTATCCCAGACTTTATTTGGTGCATCGGTAGTAAAATTTCTATTTAATAAATTTGGTTTAACATTATCTTCAATTCTTTCATTTTTATTTTTCTTTTTTGTCTTTTTTACATATTCAGGCATTAAATTATATTTTTTCATTATTCTTAAAACCTTCTTTCCGTTCATTACAACCCCATATTTGATTTTTAGGCCTTCCACAATTCTACGATAACCATATGTGCCTTTAGAATCATCAAATATTTCTTTAAGTATTAGATAATCATAATAATCAGGGTCTTCCTTATTTCTATATTTATAATAAGTTTTAGGACTTATTTCTAATACGGCACACATATTATATAACTTATAGTTATCTCTATATAGATTAATAAAAGTTACTTTCTCTCTCGTTGTGCCTTGAGGAAGGCCTGATATTTTTTTAGTATTTCATATCTTTCTTTATAATCTTCTTTTGTTAAACTCTTTTCCTTAGGTCGACCTTTTGGTAATGCTCTTGTAGTTCCAGTATTTTTATACTTTCTAACCATCGATTCAACTGTTTTCCAACTTATTTGATATTCTTTGGCAACTTGTTCATAACTATACTTTCCGGATAAATATTTACTAACTATTTCTTCTCTTTCCTCATTAGTAAATTTTCTGAACTTTTGACCTTTTTTAGCCATAATAAATACACCTCCTTTCGGAGGTGTATTATATCACAACCATTACCTCTTTTTTATTAATGTCTACTTTAAGGGGTGCATTTCAATATTTTGCTCTTTATTTTTCTTTTAGATTGTAAAATGGTTTAATATAGATTTTAGTAATTTTCGCACAAATATTTAAAGGAAATTTTCTAACTAACTGATTTAAAGAACTTACATATTGATTATAAAGAGTTTTCGAAGAATAAAGCATTTCTTCATTCCTTTTAATTTCATTATATAGCTTTTTAAATTCTTTAGTTTTTAAATCTGGAAGATCATTTTTTAAATTAGTTATTATATCTAATCCTTCATCTAATTTGATATCTAATTCAATACTAGTTAGATTCTTTTTATTTAAATTAATATAATCTTTTAAATAATTCTTTTTATCTAACTTTTTCTTTAATTCATTATTAATTTTTGTTATCAACTCTGCTTTTATTTCTAAAGAATCTTTAATAATTGTATCAGCATAATCAACTTTATTTTTGTTTTCTTTTAATTTAGAATAACATATTACATATATCAATAGTAATATTGTTATTATAGTAATAATAATTAAAATTTTAGTCATTTTCCTTCTCCTTTTTATCTTTTTTTATCAATGTTTTAATCACTTCTTTATTTATTATATAATAAATTAATAAGCATATTAATCCGATAATAGCTACTAATAATATTAATAGAATTCTATTTGTTATGTTTTGAATTAATCCTTCATATAAAAGACAAATTAATATCAGTATAGAATAAGAAATAAACAAACGTGGTAGAATATTTAAAACATCGCTATAATTAAACTTATCTTTCTTTTTTAAATAGATAAGAGGAATTATAATTGAAATTAAATAACCTATCAATGTTGCTGTAATGGCACCATAATAAGGATACAAACCAATTTTGTTAAATAATAATATCAGAGGAATATCTAGTAAACCATTTATTAATAATCCTAGAATAACTGCTAAGTATATTAACTTAGTTTTATTCAATCCCTGTAAAGCATTAGAAATCATGATATAAAGACTATCAATTGCAGCAACAATAACAGAATATTTTACAATCATTTCTCCATAAAAATTCTTACCATAAAATATTTGCC
>CAMEJC010000076.1 GCA_945919295.1 uncultured Mycoplasmatota bacterium | reverse complement strand
AGGACTATATGGAATAAATATACTCATAATTTAACGCCTCCTTTTAAAATATTCTTTTGAGTGCTTACCAACATATTCATGTTTGCCAATATATTTATTTTCTCGAGAAGATGAATCATATCTTTCGTCAATCTCATTAATAACTACAAATTTCAAGAAATTAACTACAATAAGAACTAAAGGTAAAAAGATAAAAACTATACACATAAGAAGTCCTAATGTCATATCATGTCCTATATCAATAGTAAAAAGCATTGCTAGAAATTTTGAAATAGACTCAAATATAAATTTTAATACTTCTAACATATTATCACTTCCTTAATAAAGTAATCGGGATATAAAATAATTGAAAAAGAAAAGATATTAATAATAAACCAAGAACTAAAGTTAATATAGCATAAATAAATTCAAATTCAGTAGGAACTGTTCCTATTAATTCTTTTATAACATCATACATTTTTATCACTCCTTATAAAATAATTTTTATTAATCCCAATATAATAGCAAGCATAAAACTTATATATAAAAAATATTGTAAAGTTGTTGGAAGAATTGAAATGAAATAATTTATTAGAGTAAATACATTAACAATACCTTGCCATATCTTTTTCAAGAAATCAATAGGACTAGTAAATATATCACTAAAAGATAAACTACTATTAGACATACTAGCTGTACAATTAAAATCTCCAACAGCACAAGAAGCACCACTTGCATAACCTTCATCTTCACTCTTAGTAGCAGTATCAGTAAGCTCATCATAAGGAATAGTGCTATATTTTTTACCATTAATAGTAATAATAGGATTATTTTTCTCTTCATCTGTTATATAATGAATATTAAATACAGAAGTATCAACTTTAATCTTATTTTCTTTTGATGTATCATAAGCTTTTAAATAATAAATAGAATGATTTTCTAGATCTGATTTTAATATATAAGTTCTTATCGGTGTATAATCATCATAATATGGACTACATCTTTCAATTTGAGTACCTGAAAGTACTTCTTTTCTTTCTGTTAAACCATAATTATAAACAGGTGTTAAACAATACTGACCTTTAACATAATTATTAACATCAAAAGAATCAGTCTTACTATAGTCTTTAAGTGATAATGCAATATAAGGATAATCATTTAAATTAACTTCTGTATAATTATCTTCCGTTTTATCAATAAATAAACTCTTGTAAGTTGGAATTATATCATTTTTATTTAAAGTAAAAGATAAATCACCATCTTTATTTATAATATAAGTATCTTCTAAATCAAACTTAAAATCAAAATTAGAATCATAATAATAAAAAGGTTTATAAAGATATTTATCATCAATAAAAGTAAAAGGACCATATAAACTGGAAGTATCAGCAGAACCACCCCAAGTACCAATATAATTACCGTCTAAATATTGAAAATTATAACCTTTAGCAATGTCAAAAGAAGGATTAAAATCTAAACCAGTATAAGATACTATTGAAGTTAAAAATACAAAGTTAATAGAAAAATCATAATTAGAAGTACTAGAACTATTAGGATAATAATGCAAAGAAACAAAATAATAAGGATAAGTTTTTTCGGAATAAAGTCCATCTCTTGCTTGTTTTAAACGAGTTGAAATTTCACTATTAATAAAATCAAGAGTATAAACACTACTAGAATTATTAGAAATAAAATCAGAACATAAATAACTAATTTTACCACTATTATAATCATCTAAATTAAAATAATAATAATCATAAATTATATTATCTGCTTTAACATTATTAATAAACATAAATGGTAATATTAATAATAAATACTTAAAATTTTTCATTATAAAAACCTCCTTTTTATTAACTCAAAAATTATTATTAATATAAATATGCCAAATATAGATAAATAAATATAATTATTTACTATACTAGTAACTAAATAACTTAATTTATCTATACATAAAGTATAAAAATTTTCTAATTTATTTATTTCTTCTTGATGTGGATTATCTAAAGGACCATTAATTAAATCATTATAAACATCATAAACAGTAATAATTTTTTTATCTATAGTAGCAGGATAAACAATATTATTATAAACAATATCAAAAGAAGAAGTAGGAAAAATATCAGAAGAAGAATCAATTATAGAAATAGATGAAGAAGAGAAAGTAACACTATAATTTGAAATAACAGAAGAAAATTTATTATTAGACCATCTATACCAAGTAACACCAGAAAGTTTAAGATTAGAATTATCAAGAGTAAAATTAGCAATATTACCAGAATTATTTTGTAAAACAAAATATTTATAAGTATTAGAATCATAAACAACTATATATTTCCAACCTCTAGAAACAGCTTCTTCATGACTTAAAAGAAAATCATCTGTAATATAAGTACTAATATCTAAATCAGTAATTTCTTTATAAGAAGCTTTTACTTTATTTGAAATAAAAAAGAAAGAAGACAATAATACGATAAAAGTAATAATAAAACTTTTTTTCATAATTAATTATCTCCTTTCAAATTAAAACAATCTTTTAACGAAACTAACTATTGCAAAAGCAAAAGGTATGCAGAAACCGATTA
>CAMEJC010000075.1 GCA_945919295.1 uncultured Mycoplasmatota bacterium | reverse complement strand
TTAAATACATAATTTTACCTCAAGTACTTTCATATGTTATACCTGTTTATAAAAATGAAAGTGTTTCATTAATAAAATCTACTTCTATAGCTGGTTATATATCTGTAATGGAATTAACTAAAGCAAGTGATATTATTAGAAATAGAACATATGAAGCATTTTTTCCGTTGATATTTACTGCACTAATATATTTCATAATTTGTTATGTTTTTTGTAAACTGTTGGATTTTATACATAAAAAAGTTAACCCTAGGGTGGTGAAAAAATCATGAAAAAAGAATTTATATTAGAATTTGAGAACGTTACAAAATATTATGGTAATGATCTAGTATTTAGTAATGTTAATTTAAAAATAAAAAAAGGCGATGTAATTGCTTTAACTGGTAAAAATGGATGTGGTAAAAGTACATTATTAAAATGCATAAATCGTTTAGAAAATATTAATGATGGAATAATTAAATTTAAAGGTATTGATATTTCTGAGATATCAATGGTTGAATTGAGACAGAAAATTGGAATGGTTTTTCAAGATTATAATTTATTTGAACATTTAACTGTGTTAGATAATTTAATAATTGGATTAATAGAAATTAAAAAATATTCTCGAGAGGAGAGTATTCGTAAAGCACTAAATATTTTAAAAAAGGTTGATTTAATTGAAAAAAAAGATAAGTACCCAGATGAATTATCAGGTGGGCAAAAGCAAAGAGTCGCCATTGCTAGAACGTTATTAATGAAAACTGATATTATATTGTTAGATGAGCCGACAAGTGCATTGGACAAAGAGATGAAAGATAGCGTATTGAAGCTTATTAAAGAAATTGTTGATGAAGATATGACATTAATTATAGTTTCACATGAAGATGAATTTATAAAAAATGTTTCAGATCAAATATATGTATTAAAAAACAATTGCATGGAGATGAAATAAAATGGATGAATTAGAATTATATAAAGGTAATCGTATTACATTAATGGCATGTTCAAATTGCAATGCAAAATGTAATGATTGCTACATAGGATATACTGGTAATAGAACACCAGATGATTTGTATAACATAGCATATTTATTAATGAATGATGGAAAACATGTTAGAATAGATGGTGCTGAAGTATTAACTAATTTAGATTATTTAAAAACTCTAAAATTAGTTGGTCAAAATTGGATAATGACAAATGGACTTCGAATTTATAGTGAACCCAATATTATTGATTTATTAAGGGATAATGGTATAGACACTGTTTATATGTCATATCATTATGGTATTCAAGAAGATATAAATTCTATTCCTTTGATTATTGTTGAAGATGTTATTAAACTACTTAATAAAAATAATTTCAATATATATTTAAATTGTACTTTAACAAGTAGAAATTATAAATATATTAAATATATTGCTGAAAGAGCTTATCAACTTGGTGCAAAAGGAGTTGGATTTAATAAAATATTTCAGCAAGGAAAGGCAAAAAATATCGAAAACTTAGATTTAACTAAAGAACAACTAAAAGAGTTGTTTGAATATTTAAATTATCTTAGAAATCATTATGATAAAAATGAATTTTATATTACTAGAGGAGGTTCATTAGGACACGATACTTTTAAAGGGAAGGATAATTTTAGATGTAATGCTGGAAATAATCATGTGATGATAACTCCAGATTCTAAAGTTTATGGTTGCAATGCAATATGTAAGCCTGGATATGAAATAGGAGAGTTCATTGATAATAAGATTTATTTGTATAAGAAATTTTATCATGATGAATCAATTTGTTTGGCAGAGTTATTAGGTTATTTGGGAGAAAGTAATATTGAAAATTTGACTTACAATAATTATCCAAAATTGATTAAAATGTATAGTAAAAAGAAGTAGATAGATTAATTATATTAGGCGATGTAAATTAGCAAATATATATTTTATAAGAAAAAATGAGGTGATTAATTTGAAAATACTTATATTTATTGGTGGACCAACTGCATGTGGAAAAAGTACATTTGTAAATAATTTGAATCAAAATATTTCTAATAGCTTACAATATAGACGATATCAAGGATTTTTTGATATTGCTAATCAAAAAGATATTCTTGAAAAAGAAATTTTCAATAGTATAACTTCTAGTGAAGTTGATGACTGGTTTGTCAGTATATGTAAAAATTCGGACATAGTTATTTCTGATGTTCACTATGCTATACAAATGAATAGATCTAATTTGAATGTTGACATATATCAAGATTACGTTCCAACAATATCGACTGAACTAGTCCAAAAGCTAATATTAGAAAATATTCAAATTGTAGCAGTGTTTTTATCTTGTTCATCTAAAGAATGTTTAAAAAGATCTATTGATAGATATAATGAAGATGGAAAAGAAGTAAGAAATATTTCTATTGAAGATGCTACTATTGAAAATTTTGCAGAAGAGAAGGAATGGAATAATATTCTATCGACAGGTCTTGTAGATGGATTAAAATTGGATTCTGAACAATTTTCAGTTGAGCAATTAACTGATCAAATTTTAGAATATTTAAAAAAATATGAAGAAATTACACTGAAAAAAACAAAAAAATTATAAATCATGGTATAATTAATACGAGGTGGTTGTAAAATGAAAGAA
>CAMEJC010000074.1 GCA_945919295.1 uncultured Mycoplasmatota bacterium | reverse complement strand
TTGAATATTCTAATGCTTGGGAACAGGCAATTTAATGCTTGAGAACACCATTGAAAAATCACAAAAATTTAATGCTTGAGAGCAGTATGAAAAGAAGCTAGATTTTGACATCTAACTTCTTTATTTTTTTAATTACTTTGCTTCTATTTCTTCGATGAATTTATTTAATTTTTCGTTATCAATATGTTTTCTAATATTGTTAGTGGCAGAAGGAATTTTATAAGCATTATGACTAATTCTATCCATAATAGAGTCAGCATGAACTCCACCTCCTAATCTATCATGCCATGTTGATTTATCAAATTGAGAAATAAATATTGTTGAATTAACTTCACTTCTTAAATCAAATAATTCATAAAGGAATTTTACATCTCTATCAGTTGGCTTATTTGTTAACCATTCATCAATAATTAATAATGAATAATTAGCCAATCTTTTAAGCCAAATTTTTAATTGTTTTTGGTTAGAAGATAATTCATCTATCCTTTTAACTAAATTTTGCATTCTAATATAGTAAGTTCTATAAGTATGTTTACAAGCTTCTACACCTAAAGCACAAGCTAGATACGTTTTACCAGATCCTGTTGGACCTGTAATAACTAAGTTTGTAGCAGATTCAATAAATCTCATATTTGAAAGATTAATAATGATATTTTTATCGATGCCTCTTAATTCACAATCAACAGATTCGATAGAGGCATTATCGTATTTTAAACATGCGTTTGTAGTTAATTTTTTTACTAATTTATTGTATCTAATTTCGATTAGGTTATCTGTTAATAATTCCATTCTTTCATCAAAAGTTTTATCAACATAAATAATATTATTTTCTTGTTCTTCAATAGCAATTACTAAATCACCAAGTTCAAGAGATTGTAATTTCTTTTTAGTTTCGTTTTTCATTTTACATCCTTTCTATTTATAATAATCTGATCCTCGAACATTTAAAGATTCATTATCTTTGGTTGGTTTTTGTTTAGGCTCATTATTTTTCATTTTTATCATTTCTAATATTTGTTTATAGTGAGGTATACTATAAGTATCTAAAGCTCTTTTACAGGCATCTTCCAGGATTTCTTTAGAATAAGCTTTAGAGATACTTAATACAGTAAGAACAGCGTTAAATGCTTGTTCTTTTACTTTAGGCTCACTAAATAATCTATTAACAACCTCAAGAGTAGATAATCCAATACTTTTAGCGTCTTCTATTACAGATTCATAAGTATATGGATTAAACTCTTTTTTCTTATCTAAATGTTCGTCTTTTGTTCTATATTTGTTTTTAACAAGATTAGAAAATAATTTGTGTTGTGTTAATAATTGTTTATTAAAATAAACAAACATATCTGTTTTATTAGCTTTAACATCAACTAGTTTATTAATGTAATTAAAAGGAACGGAATAAAAATTACCTTTATAACAAATATGAGTATTAAACATTACTTTAATTCCATAAGTCCAAGAACTAACTTCAAATGGAATTAGAGGTAGTTTTCTCAAATATGGCTTTTCCTCTATTTCAAATACAGTATTTCTAGAACCATCACGTTTTTGAAATGGTGCATTATTAAAATCATCAAGAGCCTTTAATATACCTTTATTAAGACCATCCAATGAATAAAACGATTCGTTTCTTAATTTGGCGATTATTTTAGTTGCGACTTTACCAACACTACCTTCAACGGATGGTTTTTCTTTTGGCTTTCTTACATTAGCAGCTTTTATCATAATTCCATAATATTCACCAAAAGCAAGATATTCTTCATTAAGTTCAATTTCACCTCTTCTAGGATGAGATATAACAGCAGTCTTACAGTTATCACATATAATTCTTAATGGTAAGCCTTCGAAATAATTAAGCATATCTACATTACAGTTCATCCATGCATCTTGGTCCATAGAAGTTGTAGCTTCAACAAATATCTTTTGCGAATATGGTAATGTAGCGACAAATAGATAAGCAGTGACTTTACTTCCTGAATCAACATCAATGAAGTGCATTGTCGGACCAGACCAATCAACTTCAATATCTTCACCTGGTCTATGATCAATATGAGAAGTATATTTCTTATTTGATGTGTAATGTTCATAATTGATAACAAAAGTAGGATAACTGCATGCTTTCGTTCCTTCTTTTTTACAATCATCGACATATTCTTCCCATAAGAGTTTTAAGGTAACTCCAACCTTTTTTAATTCATCATGAACATAGTTATAATCAACTGGTGTTAATGATGATTTTCTTTTAAATTTAGTAGGAAAGAATATTTCATATAATTCATCGTCTTCCTTTCCTTCTAAATCTTCTTTACTCAGATTCAATTCATCAATTTTACTTCGAATCTTAATAACTGAGTTTCTTGACACATCTAACGCATTAGCAATAAAACTATTACTTGAATTAAGATGAATCAAACTAATAATTTGTTTGATTTTTGTCTTCTTAAACATAATAAAAAGAACCTCCTTTTCTACTTGAAACAAACAATAAAATTTCAAGTATTATAATTATTCGGAGATTCTTGTCGAATGTAAATATATGGGTGTTCCCAAGTATTAAATTATTGTCAAAAATTGAATGTGTTCTCAAGCATTAAATTGCCTGTTCCCAAGCATTAGAATATTCA
>CAMEJC010000073.1 GCA_945919295.1 uncultured Mycoplasmatota bacterium | reverse complement strand
CCTGCAACCACCTGGTCCCAAACCAGGTGCTCTACCAAGTTGAGCCACTTCCCGAATGGTGGAGAATGAGGGACTCGAACCCTTGACCCTCTGCGTGCAAGGCAGATGCTCTAGCCAACTGAGCTAATTCCCCAAGACAATATAAATTATATCAATAATTTATATTGTTGTCAATACTTTTTTTAGTTTACTTAGTTTCATATACACTTACTTGTTTTCTATCTTTACCAAGTCTTGAATATTTAACATATCCCGAAATAGTAGCAAATAAAGTATCATCAGTACCTCTTCCTACATTATCTCCAGGATGGATTTTAGTTCCTCTTTGACGATAAATAATAGAACCCGCTGTTACATATTCACCATCAGATGCCTTAGCACCAAGTCTTCTACCAGCAGAATCTCTTCCATTACTAGTAGATGATTGACCTTTTTTATGGGCAAATAATTGTATATTAAATAGCATTAATTTCATTATTATTTTCCTCCTTAATTTGTATGTTTTTCGGATATGCTCTTTCTAATTCATATAAATTAGAAATCATATTATCTATTATTTTAGTAGTTACTATATCATTTTTAATAATTACGATTGTAAGCCCATCTTTATCATCATAAATAAGTGAATTACTATCTATCAATAAAGAAGCATTTATCGAAGTAATTACAGTACTACTAACCGCAGCACAAACAATATCTTTACCAAAATCATCATATAAAGCATGTCCTCCGATAATAATTTTTTTAATTTTATTATTATCTTTTAATAGTTTTACTTTAATCATAAAACTCTCCTTATTTGATCTTTTTAATCTCTACTTTAGTATATGGTTGTCTGTGTCCTTTTTTAACTCTCGTAGATTTTTTATTTGGCTTATATCTAAAAACAGTTATTTTCTTTTGTTTACCTTGTTTTAAGATAACACCTTCAACCTTACTTTCAACATAAGGATTACCTACTACGCCATTAGCCATTAGAACTTTATCAAAAACAATTTTATCTCCTTCATTACCTTCTAGTTTTTCAACATAAATAACAGAGCCTTCAGCTACATAATATTGTTTTCCACCAGTTTCAATAATTGCTTTCATTTTACTTACCTCCTTACATATATTTTTAAGACTCACTCTTAAGGTGTCTATTCGAACTTATACCTTTTCAATGTGGTTGAAAAATCAACTTAGGGGTCTTCAAAACAATAATAGTTTATCACAAAAAAAACTAATAGTCAAATAAATTAAAACTTTTTACCAAAAAAATCATCAAGATATTCTTTTTCAGAGATTAATTTTCCTTTAACTTTAAATAAATGTATTCTATTCTTATACATTTTATTTTTATCTCTAATTATCTTTTTCTTATTATAGTTAATATTATAAAGATACCTCTCTAATAAAAATCTATTATAAATATATGTAATCTCATTATAAAAATTATATATATTCTGAAGCAAGACTCCTATTACAAGAAGAAAACTATAATTACTTTCATACAATTTACTTATCAAAAGTAATATAATCGTTAAAAAAGAAATAAAAACCGTAAGATTATTTGATAAATTAAAATTAAAATATTTACATAAAAGAAGATTAATAATCTTGGAACCATCTAATGGTACAATTGGAAGCAAATTAAATAAAAGCATACTCTTATGATAAAGTAAAAATAAATTATATATGTATTCTCTAATTACTCCTTTATTAAATAAAAAAAAGATAATCATAAAATAAATACACTGCATTATAACTCCTGATACAGCTACGAGTAAATCCTTATATATATTCGTATTGACAAATGTATTTAATTTTGTTAAACCTCCATATGGGTAAATAATTATTCTATCAATTTTATAACCCCAAAAAAGTGCCACTAAAAAGTGTCCTATTTCATGGACAATAATTAACGAAGTAAAAACAATTAAATTAGAAAAATGACCAGTAAGTACTAAACCTAAAGCCATAATCAAAAAAGTATAATGAAATTCTATCTTACTTAATATATTCTTCATAATTTAAATACTTGTCATCCTTACTAAAGACCATATATAAGTTGTTGTTAACTTCTCCAATAAAGCTTCCTTCTTCAACATAATCATATAATTTTAAAGAAGTATTATTAATATTTCCATACCAAATATAAGTGCCTTCCAAGTCCTCAATAATAACAGTATTTCCATAATTATCTTTATTTCCAATAAAAACAACCATTCCTTCTTTCAAAGCTGGAACTAAATAGCCCTCACTTACTGAAAGCTTAACACCATCATAATAAATCGAAACATCACTATATTTTAATTTTTCATTAAATACTTTTTCAGTATTAACTTCTTTCTTTAAAGGTAAAATACCTCCTAAATATTTATTATAAATATTTTTAAACTTTGTAAAAGAAATATCTTCCGTATATATATAATTATATATTTTATCTTTTAAATTATTATTTTTTTTACATACAATAGCTAAAGATAAAAATAAAATTAAAACAATAAACACTCTAATAGCAAGTCCCCTTAAATATTTCTTAATGACACTATCTTTATCTTTTTTATTACCATTCTTTTTATTTATAATATCGATATACTTACTAGGATCTATTTCATTCATATTATCACCAATAAAACATATGCAATTAATAAAAAAAAAGAAGCATTTTTTTACTTCTTATATTGGTTGTATAATAAATAGTGTTGGTGGATAGAAATTACTACACTATTTTCTATT
>CAMEJC010000072.1 GCA_945919295.1 uncultured Mycoplasmatota bacterium | reverse complement strand
TAATAAAAAGACTAGATAAGTATTTTTCATTTACTCTCTAGTCTGAACTGTAACATTTTATCTTTTATTGTTAATTATTTTTCCTTGTTTTTAAAAATTAGATATGGTATCCTATATTTAGGAAATAATGGAGGATTAATGAAAAAAAGAAAGAAAAAATTAAAAAGAAGTGTTAAAGGTTTTTTTGGAATTTGTATTTTTGTTGGTTTTATTTATCTATTATTCGAAGGTGTTAGTTACTATGTAATAATAAATAATAATTTTACTCCAGTATTTAATCATGAAGAGTACTTTTACGCAGAGGATTTTGGTATTAATGTCATAAAAAGTGAGTATGATTTTGATGATGATGGCATAGATGATTATAGCGATATCTTACTTGGAGCTCAAAAAGAAAGAGATAATAATCCTACTTATGTTAGTAAGTATTATGATGGTGGATATCCTCCGGATGATGAAGGTGTTTGTACTGATGTTATCTGGAGAGCTTTACTTGAAGCAGGATATTATCTTAAAGACATGATGGTTTATGATATAACAAAAGATGGAAAAGATGAAACTTCTTATTATGATATAGATTATAGAGATGATAATATTGACTTTAGAAGAGTAGGAAATCAAGAAGTATTTCTAGAAAGGTATACCGAAAGTCTTACAACAAATATTTATAATATTGAAGAGTTTATGCCAGGTGATATAGTAGTTTTTGACTATGGAGCACATATTGCAATTATATCCGATAAAAGAAATGAAAATGGGATTCCTTATTTAATTCAAAATAGAGATCCATCACAAGAAGAAAAAGAAGAGGATAGATTAGAAAAAACAGAAATGAGTGTAACAGGTCATTATAGATTTACCTTTAATAATGATTTAAAAAGATTAATAGAAAAAATATCTTAGAAAGGATGATTATTATGTTTTATATATTTTTAATAGGTTTTATCTTTATTAGTATTGTTGGAACACTTCTTCATTTTACTTATGAATTTAGTAATCATAATAAGTATGTTGCCTTATTTAGTGCTGTAAATGAAAGTACTTGGGAACATATTAAAATAGCTTTAACTCCTTATTTTGTTTGGTCTTTAGTAGATTTATATCTTTATGGTAATTTAGGTAATTATTTTTTTGCTAAACTTGTTGGAGTACTTTCTATAATATTAATTATTCCTATTATTTTTTACACTTATCAAATATTTACTAAAAAACCAATTCTGTTTGTTGATATAATAACATTTTATATTGCTATATTTTTAGGACAATACTTTAGTTATTTAGTTTTAAATATGAATAATGTTTCTTATTTAACAAATTATATTTCAATTGTTCTTTTAACTATAGTATTTGGAATTTATATAACTGCAACAATTATGCCAGTTGAAAATTTCTTGTTTAAAGATCCACTAACTAATAAATATGGTATAAAAGGTCATAAGGACATTAAACATAAATAATAATTTAATTTTGGAGGTAGAAATGGATAAAGAATTAGAAAAAGCATTAGAAATGGAAACAAAAAGACAACAAGATAATATAGAACTTATTGCAAGTGAAAACTATGCATCAAAATATGTTAGAAGTCTTCAAGGAAGTATTTTAACTAATAAGTACGCTGAAGGATATCCAAAATATAGATATTATGGGGGATGTCAGTATATAGATATGTTTGAAGAAAAAGCAAGAGAATATGCTTGTAAATTATTTGAATGTAAATATGCTAATGTTCAACCACATTCTGGAAGTAGTGCTAATATGGCAATTTATAGAGCATTACTTGAAAAAGGTGATACTGTTATGGGTATGAATCTTTCTCATGGAGGACATTTAACACATGGTCATAGTCTTAGTTTTTCAGGACAAGATTATAATATTGTTTCTTATAATGTTAATAAAGAAACAGAAACAATTGATTATGATGAAGTGGAAAAGTTAGCACTAACTTATAAACCTAAAATGATTATCGCAGGTTATAGTGCCTATCCAAGAATTATTGATTTTAAAAAATTTAGAGAAATTTGTGATAAATGTGGAGCCTATTTAATGGTAGATATGGCTCATATTGCTGGGCTTATTGCAGCTAAACTTCATCCAAGTCCATTTCCTTATGCAGATGTTGTTACAACGACAACTCATAAAACACTTCGTGGACCTCGTGGTGGTATGATTTTAACTAACGATGAAGAACTTGCAAAAAAAATAGATAAAACAGTATTTCCTGGAATTCAAGGTGGTCCTTTAATGCATGTTATTGGGGCAAAAGCACAATGTTTTTATGAAGCGTTACAAATAGAATTTAGAACTTATCAAGAACAAGTTATAAAAAATTGTAAAACTATGTGTGATGAATTTATAAATCTTGGTTGTAAAGTAGTATCAAATGGAACTGATAATCATTTAATGCTTTTAAATGTTAAAGAAAGTTTTGGTATAACTGGTAAAAAAGCAGAAAAAGTATTAGATAGTATTCATATAACAGTTAATAAAAATACTATTCCTTATGATAGTGAAAAACCATTTGTTACAAGTGGTATAAGACTTGGAAGTGCTGCCATGACAACTAGAGGATTTAAAGAAGAAGAATTTAAAAAACTTGCTAATATTATTTATAAAGCACTTAAAAATAGTGATAATGAAGAAGTATTAAAAGAACTTGATGAAGAAGTTTTAGATTTAACTAAAAAGTTTCCAATAGATAATATATAAAAAAGTCGGTTCTTTGTCAAATAGTGTTGGTAAACAATAAATTTGATAAATGAATTGATTAT
>CAMEJC010000071.1 GCA_945919295.1 uncultured Mycoplasmatota bacterium | reverse complement strand
CTAATGAAATAAAGATTAGAACTAAAAATATCTATGGTATATATAAAAGACTAAGTGAGGGGGAAAGACTATCCGATATTCATGATTTGTTTTCTCTTAAAATAATGGTAGAAGGAATAAAAAATTGCTATCAGAGTTTAGGATTAGTTCATAGCCTATATCATCCTATCAATAGTAAGTTTAAGGATTATATATGTAGTCCAAAAACAAATATGTATAGTAGTTTACATACTACAGTATTTGGTCCAGAAGGAAGACTTGTTCAGACACAAATAAGAACATTTGAAATGGATAAGATAGCATCTTTCGGATTAACAGCTTATTTTGATATAAATAAAGGAGAAGCAAGAAGAGTAATGCAAGAAGATTTAAAAAAGAAATATCAGTTCTTTAATTCACTTATAGAAATTAATTCAGTTTTTGCAGATAATCAAGATTTTGTGAATCAAATAAAAAATGAATTATTTTCTGATAAAGTATATGTTTATACTATGAATGGAAATAAAATAGAATTGCCAAAAGGATCTACAATAATAGATTATGCTTTTAATTTAGATTGTGATATAGGTAATACCATGATAGGTGCAATAGTAAATGATGAATATAAAGATGTAGACTATATACTTAAGAATAATGATAGAGTAAGAATAATAAGTGATGACTGATCATTTGGTCCAAGAGAGGAGTGGATTACTAAAGCAGTTACTACTAAAGCAAAAAAGCGAATAAGGGAGTTTGATAGTGTGAAAAGTTTTATGGAAAACTTGCACTAGATATATATCTATTAAAAAATAGATATTATTGTTCTTTGAAAATAGGATTAATAATTAAAAATTGGATAGTTATAAAAAATTATTGCATGCTAAAAAGAAGTTTTTAATAGTATTTTTTAAAAACTATTCTGTATAAGGATCGGCATATTGTCTAGCAATTTTTAATAGCTCTATCCATTTATTTGGCATATTATCAATACCTTCAAGTTGTGGTAATTCTACTGGTGTTTTCCAATCTAATGATTTATTTACTCTTAAAAAATTATTATAAGTAGCAAATAAGACCATATAATTGTTGGCATTATCAATTGAAGTAAATCCTCCCTTGGGTCGATAGTAATGTTTTAATGTTCTATTGAATCTTTCGATGATCTGCTTTTGACTGCGATATTCTTTTGAAGTCTCATCTTGATTTGTAAGTCCAATTACTTGGAATAATTGAAATGGTAGTCCATTTTGAGTCCAATACTGAACAGCAACATTATATATTGGATTACCATCAGAAATTACTTTTAAAGATTCTGGTAACTTATCATATTTCGATAGTGTTGAATAGGCTGCTTTTATTGAAGAAAGTGAATCACGTTTTTCAAAGACTCTGTATGATGTGACTATTTTCTTTATTGCATCAAAGTAAAAGAAAATATATGCTGTTTTTCCTAAAACCTTGATATATGTTTCATCCGCAGCAATCGTGTCAGATAACTCATAAGGATAAAATTCTAAGAGGGCTTGAATAGTTGCTGAGACTGATTTGCAATAATTTTCTACAGTTTTATAAGATATATTAATTTCATGTATATCTTTTAAAATTGATGCTGTTTGCCTATATGATAATCCATAATTAACATGATAAGTAAGGCAAAGTCCAAGTACATATTGAGAAGAATAGATCTTAGAAATATCTACAGGTGTTTTAATAAATTCACGATAATCTTTAGTAAGTTCTAGAAGTTCTATATTGAACTTCCTATAGACATAATGAAGTTTAAAAAGAGAGGGATTATCTTCAAATTTCTTCTTGTCAGTTAAAGTTAAAGTTGCCAAATTATTGAGATAGTAAGGACATTTAGAATTCTTACAAACATATACATCAAAATCTTCTCTTGTTGCTCTTTTGGTAAGTGTATGTCTGCAGTGAGGGCATTTTAAAATAACATCAATTTGTTTTGAAGGATTATTGGTAAAAATATGTGAACAAATCTTACATTCAAACTGTGTTTGTTTTCCATTATTATTATAGAGGTATTCTTTTGGAGCACCACAGCAAGGGCATTTTATATTGATAGTAATATCTTTACCATTACGACGAGTAACAGGTTTAATATTATTTTCTTTGATAAGCTGTTTGTAATCTTTATGTTCAAGTTTAACAAATGGTTCGATAATAGCTTGTTCATCAACTTTGAATAGTTTATATTTTTCATCAGTTGGTTTATTATCAATAGTAACATCATCAACTTTGATGAATTTGGAAAGAAAAATAATAATTTTCCAAATAATTTTATTAATTCTATTTAAAAAAGTTATAATTAGTGATATAATTTTAGACATGACAAATACCTCGTTTCTATAATTGTTTAGCTAATTTAATTATAGAGGAATTTGTCATTTTTTAATAGATATAAAATGCAATTTCTAGTAAAAAAATCACTCAAAAAAGGGAGTCATCGATTAAAATACTAGAAAAACATTGAAAAAATAAAGGGAGAAAGGTAAGTAGTGCAATAGACTTTGCACACTACCTCAACTCGAAAGAGGGGATTTTAATGAATTTTATTAAAGAAATAGACAAGTATATTAAAGAAAACGGTATACCATTTAGAAATATTGAAATAAATTATAGTTATTTTCCAACTTATTTCAATCATGCAATAACTTTAAAACTTAGAGAAGTAACTACTGACAAATTTGAAATTAGTGGTCCTTCTAATTATATTTTACATTATGATAATGAGAATAGATTGTTTTTAGAAGTAGTTGGTAGTGACAGCCGCACTAAATTATTAATTTTTGATGAGGAA
>CAMEJC010000070.1 GCA_945919295.1 uncultured Mycoplasmatota bacterium | reverse complement strand
TCTCCTTTAAATTTATTTTATAATAACCTTTTTAATAAGTCTTCTACCTCTATATCCTCATAGTTTTCTTCTACAAGTGTTCTATGGTTATCGTTTGCATAGTTCTTATAAACTGTTATAATTCTAAATGTTACTAAACTTAAACTCATACAAGTATTTCTTCCTAATTCGTCTTTAGCCCTTCCTCTTAATAATACTCTAGTATCCCAACCTTTCTGATGTAGTTCTATTACATCAAAAGCCTTCAAACAGTTACTTATATCTCTTTTATCTATTCCCTTTTCTAGCATTCTATTCTTCGCATGGTCTACTATGGTTATAGGTTTATTATTTCTATTCTTTAGTATATCATTTAATAACTTCTTTTCTTTGGTGCTAAATTCTTTATAAAGTTTTTTCATATTTAACACCTCTTTATTTATCTTGATTATATTATAACCAATCATTTCCTATTTGTCAATAGTTTTTTAAATTTATTTTAGTAATTATTTTTATGTACTCCTTCCTTCAAATATATGGTAATATATATATGAAGGAAGGTCAAGGGTCTATTCGTTTATATTGTTAAAATATAATTCGATATTTTCCAACATTATATCTATAATTATTCTTTTAATATTATCGCAAGACATACTATTTATCTCCTCATGAGATAAGCATTCGGATATATCATTATAAATTTCGTTTATTTTATCTTCTCTTATACCTATATAATATAATACATCTTTAAGCAAATCATTATTCTTCATACATAAACATCCTTTCTATACTTTTAAATCTTTGTCTATTATCTTGAGTTCTAATTATTTCTTGCTCCCAAATACATTTAAAATCGTTAGGTGCAATTTCGCTACTTACTACAACTATATTATTTTTACTCATTTTTTTAATCCATTCCCAAAACTTATCATGATTAAAATTCTTGCTAGTGCCATATTGTTTTGTATTCTCATAAGGTGGGTCACAATATATAAGTGCATCTGTTACATCATTAAAAATTGTATAATCACCATTATACCATTTTATACCTACTAACTTAGGTAATTGATTTATTAAATTATTTTTAGCTTCTTGATAATAATTCCTTACTTTACCAGTTTTAGATATCACAGTTTTAGCATAACCTCCATCATAAAATCTTCCATTATAACTAGCTAAAAATCCTATCGCACCTATATACCACTTAGGATATTCTTCATCAAAATTATAATTGTTGAATCTATTTCTACATTCATCATATAATTCTTTAGGTACTTCATTAAATATATCTTCATTTATTAAATTAACATCTTCAGTCAGTTTTTTTAACATCTCTATTAAAAATTCATTATTATCATTAGCAATTCTATTATCACATTTAATTTCATCTATTACATTACAACCTCCACAAAAAGGTTCTATATAAGTTTTTATATTATTATCGTCTATTAACTTTTGCAAAATTTTCAATATATCGGTTTTAATTCTAGATTTACTCCCCATATATTTCATATTGCTACCTCCTTTAATTTTTATACTTATATTATATGCTCTTTACTAATATTTGTCAATACTTTCTTTTTAAATTTATTTTATTTATTACTCAAGTATTGGTCTATAGCTGATGCAAAGTAGGTATTTAATCTCATAATTTCTAATTTATTATTTGAGTTATTTCCACTTTCCCACAATACTATATTATCTCCTAAGTCAGAATTAAAATCATTGATACCATAATCATAATACCAACTATCCCTAGTCAATCCTCTGTTAAAATTATCCATGTATCCAAGTATTTTATTTGAATGATATTCTGAATCAGTAAAGTGTTTACTATTCTTAGAGAATACGAACATACCTTTTGCCACTTCATTGCCGTTGTGTATTACTGTATTAGGATAAGGTACTGCATCCCTATGATAGTCTATTACCAATTTGTATTGGCTTAAATCTATGCTCTGTAAGTATTCTCTACTGTAGTTATATGCATTGTTATAATCTCCTCTGACAAAGTCTATGTCTATATTCTCTGCTATATAGCCCTTCTTATTTAATTTATCTGCCAAATCCTTGCCCATTTCTACCACGTTACTATCTGTATAATCCTCTTGAGTATGTGTATGAATTATTAATATCCTACCCTTACTAGCCGTCTGTTCGTTCTGCACTATACACTCTTGGCTAACCGTGTATCTATCATTCATAGTGGCGAAGGGCTTTAGTGATATAGCCCCACTCACTAATACCGATGCTAGTAATAAACTAGTTATCATTCGTTTAAACCAAGGCTTATTCCTAATCATTCTACCCACCTCACATTTACTTGATAATCATCTTTTATAACTATCTTTATAATACTTTCAATACTATTCTTTGCACATTCTTTAGCTTGTTCCATTAATTTATCCATCTCTACTAAAGCATCACACTTAACCTCGTACTTTATTTGCTCAACTTCTTCTAAAGTATATTCAATATCGCCCCAAACTAATAAACCTTTTTTAGTTTCTCCAAATTTAGTCTCATCTTCTAATAACTCTACCATCTTGGTAGGTTTAGTCATGTAAATAGTAATAGTTTTACTTGTTTCATCTACCATTATATCTTGACTATTAAGTTTATCTAAGTCTACTACAAATCTACCTATAGCTGAAAATTCAATCTCCTGCGATTTATCGCCCCACCAATGTTTCTCTGTTTGTACAAAAGGTATTCTCATTTTATTAGATGCTATTATAATCTGCTTTTGTTCTATTAATTCATCAAGTATAATTTGTTTATAGTCTATTCTAACCTTGTTTTCTTGATTTACTATAGTAGTCTTTCTGATATCACTAGTGTCTCTATTCATTCCGTATAAACATATTCCAGTACCAGTAATTGTAGTAGCTAATACACCTGCAATTACTCCTTTCTTAATCATTTCATTCATCTTCATCAACTCCTTCTTTCATTCTATTC
>CAMEJC010000069.1 GCA_945919295.1 uncultured Mycoplasmatota bacterium | reverse complement strand
TTGCCTATATATAACCAAAATAGAGAACTGATAAAGGAGTGTTGATATGAGATTTGAATTAAAAAGAATACAAATTGTAGGTACTGATTATGATTCAATATTTTACGATAAGGTGGGCGATGTTTATTGGGCTATAAAAGATAATAAAGATGAAGGAGGAACTCAACCTTATGGAATAATAACAGAGCCTACCGATTCTTTGCTAGTAAAAGAAACCCTAAATAAAGCTAACGATTCTGATAATTATTTTTCTATATTAACTTTTGACTGTCCTTTTAATATAGAATGGGAATTCAAAACTATAACTCAATGTGTAGAAGTATAGGAGGTAAGTATGAATAAAATTATAGATTCTTTATTAGAATATAACGAAGGAGATTGGGAAGAAACTGCCGAAGATATTAAGATGTTATATCAGATAGCTAAATTAAAAGCTGATGATATTATGTTTGAATGGATTTGTATCTGTGGCGATAATGGAAAATGTCCCGAATGTGGCTCAGATATGGAATATAGAACCGAAAGAGAAGATAGGGGAGAATATTGGGGCATACCTAGTTATGAAGATGTGGTTTATACTAAATGCCCTAATTGTGGATACGAAGATTAATTAAAATAAATTTAAAAAAAGTATTGACATTTAAAAGTAAAAATGGTATAATTATATTGTAAGAAATAAATAGCAGGGAGTTTAAATACCACCTTTTATATAAGGAGGAGGAACAATGAATAAGTTTAAAAGAATTTGTATATTGACTCTCTCGCTAATGTTTATTTTAAACACAATCGCATTCGGAGATGAAGAAGTGGAATACAACAGAAAAGAATATGATAGAATGTCAGAAGAAATAATTGAGGAACAAAATAAAGCTATATCATATAATAGTGATATAGAGAAATGTTTAGAGGAGATAAAGATAAACGAGGATAAGATAAAAGAAATAGAAACTGAAATTCAAAAAATATCAGATTCTATTAGTATATTAGAGAGTGATATTTTAGAAATCAAAACTAATATGGATAAAAGAGTGAGAGAATCTTATAAAGAAAACATATACCTAAGTTTAGCTAGTTATATATTAAGTAGCGATGCTAAAGATTTACTAGATAAAATAGACGGAGTAGTAATGGTTTTAAAAAACGATAAGAACATGATAGAGGAAATCAAAAGAAAAGAGGAAGAATTAAACAAAAGCAAAAATGATTTAATGTATTTACAATCAGTAGAAGATAAGGCAAATAGTGATGCTATAAAGAACAAAGAAAGATTAGAAGAATTGTTAAAATCTCAAAATGAATTAGTAGAGGACTTGAAAGTAAAGCAAAAAGAGTTTGACGAAAAGTATTTAGCAGTATCAGAAAGAGAATTGATAGGATGGCATATAAGTGTAATAAATGACAGTAATTCTACGGCTATGCAGTTATACGAAGTAAGTCAGCAATTAACTAATTTAAGGGATTATCAAATGAAGAGTCCTATTGTAATAGAGGAGATAAACTCACTATTAGATGAATGTAGCGAAAAGATAAAAAGTATCAGCGGCTCTGATACTTTAGGAGGAACTATAGTTAACTATGCTATGGGCTATATAGGTGTTCCATATGTTTGGGGAGGAACTACTCCTAGCGGATGGGATTGTAGCGGTTTTACTAGCTATGTATACAGAAACGCAATAGGAGTAGAGATAACTAGAACTACTTATACTCAAAGGTACGAAGGAGTTAGTGTAGGCTACGATGAACTACAGTTGGGCGATTTAGTTTTTACTAATGGTTATGCTCATGTAGGGATATACGTAGGTGGTGGAAATTATATAAATGCTCCACAACCGGGAGATGTAACTAGAGTTACACCTATATACAACTTCAACGAAGGAAGAAGAATTGTAAATTAATAAAATTAATTAAATAATTATAAAAGGTGGTATGAAATCATGGGTTTTTTTAAAGAAAGCGATTGGGAAGAGGATACTGGCATAGTAGATACAGTAACTATAGCGAGAGCAATAAGAGAGAACGAAGCGGTAAAGAATGAGATTAAGACTATTTTTAATGAAGAAGGAGAAGATGCTATGAGCGATTTATCAAACAGAATATCAATATTAGAAAGAAAACTAAGTGAAATAGAAGTAAAACCACAATCAACAGTTGGAGATAACGATTTAATGAATAGGATATCATTAAAAATAACAGAGTATAAAAATGAAATTAATTATATAGATAATCAAATAAATACTTTATATGGCAAAGCATTTAGAAATGGTGGGAATGTTGACGAAGGTCAAGTTAATAAATTGGAAAATGAAATGAATACTTATAAGAAAAAGATAGAATTACTAGAACCAATATACGAAGTGCTAAAAGAAGTATAGTATATAGTTAAGCAATATGGCGAGAGAAATTATTTATGAAGTTAAATAAATATACTTTTAGAAAACTAGTTTGGTTAATAGCTTTAATATCTATAATATTTGATGGCTTCATATTTATTTCTTTGCCAAATTTACCTATGAATATAAAGTTAAATAGTAGATTTGAAGAAATAAGTATGACCGCTAATGATTTTTTAGAAGAAACCGATACTAAGTTAGAAGAATTAGAAGTACGAAGAAAGATAGAGGCTGAAAGAGCTTTTGAAAGAAAGAAAGCATTATTAGCAATTAAAGAACGAGAGAGAAAACTAGAAGAAGAAAAGGCTATATATGAAGCTAATCACTATATAGAAGAACCACAAATTGAAATTACAGAAGAACTAAATAATGAAACTATAGATGAACCAAATGTATATCAGAATATAGAATGGTATACTATGGAAGTTAGTTATTATTGCCCTTGCGAAATATGTTGTGGTAAAACTGATGGAATAACTGCTAGTGGATTAAGGGCAATAGAAGGAGTTACAGTAGCTGTTCCCGATTTTATACCTTTAGGAACTAAGATAGTTATTGACGGTTATGAATACATAGCCCAAGATAGAGGTGGATATATAATAGCTTTAGATAGCAATACTATTAGAGTTGATATATTTGTAAATTCCCACGACAAAGCCTTGGCTATGGGGAGATATGTAACTCAAGGATATATTATATGGGAATAGGAGGTAACGATAATATTGTGGTTATAGATTATCACGACTATAAAAAGAAACTGCTTTCCAAGAAAAGGAGATATGTAAAAGATAAAAGGTTGGATTTTTTATACGAGAAACTATTTGAATGGGAAGTACAAGAGGCTAGAAAATCAGCGGAAGATAAAATAAAATTTACATTTTTTGATTAAAAGTGTTGACAAATATTGGATAATTTGATATAATATA
>CAMEJC010000068.1 GCA_945919295.1 uncultured Mycoplasmatota bacterium | reverse complement strand
ATCGTGAAAGTATAAACCCATTTCATCTATATCACAAATTATATCTTTATGACATATCATAGTAAATAATCTACTTAATTCTTCTTTAGTTCTATCAAAAGCCTTTTCTTTATCTTTTAAGACTTCTTCGTATGCTTTTGTGTATATTAATATTATTCCATCTAGCAAAGTTATTTCATTAGGTAAATGTAAATGTTCTCTTCCTAAAATCAAATATTTAGCATACTTATAAAATTCATCTTGTTCGACTACCTTTATAGGATAAATAGTACAAATACCAGCTAAATTACAAGGTTTATCTAACAATAAATCTTTTGTAGTATATCCCTTATATAATTCCATATTAAGTCCTATCCATAGGAAATAGTTTTACTTCAAATACCAAATGTAGCCATATCTTAGTATTTGTTTTACTTAACCTAAAAGTGTTCAAACTTTCTAAATCAAATTTTAAATTACCTAAATATTCAACATATCTATCGTCTGTAATATATATACCATCTAACATATTAGCGATATAACAACCTATTTCAAAATACCTTAATCCGTTTACAGTTAAAGCAAATTCTTCTGGCGATAATATATCTATGTCAAACTTCAATACATTACCTTGACCATAATTATAAAATGAACCAAAAGGAATATTAATATATATAGCTTGTGTTAATTTTTCCACCATCTCTGCATTAAATGGCGACATAGTGATTAAATCTTTTACATCTTCTTTTGTTAAATCTGGTTGGTCTATTATTTCATTATTAAAATCAATACCCTTTTCATCTAATGGATTTTGAGTATTATAATATACTAATCTTTTTATTTCTTGACTTTCTAGTAATTTAGTGTATACGTAATCTATAAGCATACTACACTTTTTTAACTTTTCACTTGAGTCGCTCAAATGTTTTTCGTTTAAAAACTCATTCATAATAATCACTTCCTTACTACAATATTTTTTGTAGCAACCTTATTACCATTATCATATAATTCTAACGTAATAATCTCTCCTACATTCTCACAACTGATTTTTACATTGACACCATTATCTATAAAAGTAGCAGTATCACTCTTACATACCCAAGTTAAACTATTAGGAGAATTTGTTGAATATCTATAGACATAATATTCTTTTGGAATAATTTTATCTTCACCTATTATCATATAATCGTACTCTATACCTTCATCAATTTTATCGAACTCTGGTTGACACATAACACCACTAGCAATGTTATCATAACCTTCCATATACTTGTCCTTTTTACAAGTAGCTACAAATAGGTTATCTTTATAAGTAGTAACATCACCTATTTTGTATATACCATAAATAGAATGACCAAAGCACATTCTAAGTCCTGGTCTTATATATTTTTCTGTAATTTCGTTTCTTTGAATTGTTACCTTAACTTTTGCATCAACTTCGTTTTCAAATTCAATGTTGGAAATAAGTTTAACTCCGTAACTTTCACCTCTAGCAACACACGGAAAACTAACAAAATCATTAAGCACTAATGTTTGGTTACATTTTTCTGCGTTCATATACTCCGATTCTGAATTGTATTCGTGTTCTAGTAATATATATGTTACCCATTCGGAATATTCATCATCTTCGTTTAACTTACAAGTTATATAAGTACCAACTATAGGATTAACCCCAGGTCTAAAATATATCTTTTTATCATCTGGCGAAGCATCGTTATTCATAAGCCTAATATCTATTTCGGTTTCAGATAAATCTAAATTATTTGCTCTAGCATTTCTATAAGCATTGCTTTCTTTAAACTCTTTATTATAAAAATAGTCGCTATTCTTTTTTAAAGCCTTAGTAACAGAACCACCATTTACGCCCATTTTTCTTTTCCAAGTTTCTATATAATCCATTAACTATTTTTATCCTTATTATCCATATATTTATCTAAGGAATATAATTGTAATTCATAGCTAAACTCTTTTTCTGTTTCAGTTAAAATTGATTGCAATTCTTTTAAATGTTGGCTATCACTAAACGTTTGCCAATCCTTTATATTTAATTTTGGCTTCATTACTTCAACTGAAACTATTTTTGGGCGTATATATTCAATCACCATAGCCAAAGCTATTATATTAATTTCTCTGCTTGTTAGAACATCTTTAAAAGTTTTATTGTCTAAGTTAATATCAAACTTAATTCTTCTAAGTTTACCTAATGCTTTTTGTAATAACATTAATAATTCATTCTCTAAATCATTTGGTTGTAACTCTAAATATGTGTAATCAGTAATTGAGTTTAGGAAATATCCATAAACTTCATTGAACGAAGTCATGTTACCTTCCCTCCTTTAATTAATAATTTAAATCCACATCTAAAATTTCACTTAAATCTTGTATTAAAAATCTGTCTTTGATTTCTCTGTTCTTTACCTTTTTATATAATAAATCTCTATATGTCCTTAGATATTTTTTAGGGATTTTATTAAATACTTCTTCTAATTCTTCTCTGCTCATATTTGATAATTTTTCTACATTTTCGATTAAATCAACAGCTTCGTATACATGTTCTAATCCTAATGCTTCTACTAATCTTTCATCTACAACTCTTAACCACGGTGTTCTTAGCAATCTACCACTAACATTATCCATAGTAATAACTTCTTTTATCTGCATTACTTCTACATCTCCTGGTTTCAACCATTTGTATACAATATTTGTTTTTGGAGATGTATAAACAACGTTAGTTTCTATAGAAATGACTTCTACTAATTCGTTAGCAGTTTCACCTGTAAGTAATTCTGCTTTAGTAACCTTTCTAGTAGATTCTTCTTTACTCATTTGGACTGGTTCACTTGTTATCTTTTGCTCTGTTTTATTTTCTTGTATTTGTGTTTGTTGAACCTGCATCATTTTCATCATTTCTTGCATCATATTAGACATCATAGCCATTTGTTGTTCTAATTGGTCTACTCTACTATCGTCTTTTGGTTCAGCCTTTTTCTTTGCAGTAGGCTTTTTTGTTGCAGTTTTCTTAGGTGCAACTTCCTTTTCGATATTTTTGTTTTCTTCCATTATTCTCACCTCATACTAATCTAATTGTTTTTATCAAATCTTATGTCGTCTAATAATTTTAATTTTCTATAAAACTCTTCGTCAGCTTGGAAACTATATATTATTCTCCCATCTTCTTCATTGAATTTATAAAAGTTTCTTCCTGTAACATAAAGTATGCTATATGCTAATACTTTACTATGAGTTTTAAAATACTTTTCTCCTTCCATAATATCACCTCATATCATTTTTAAAACAGTTTAATGACTTGTTTAGGTCTATGTATAAAGCCTATCTTTATTGATAGGCTTTTGATTAATTATACAATCAATTAAGATAATTGAATTAATCCAAATAATTTATTGTATTGAA
>CAMEJC010000067.1 GCA_945919295.1 uncultured Mycoplasmatota bacterium | reverse complement strand
TTATTTAATAAAGGAATATTAGAAATTTAACTCCCCAGTAAAAATTGTAGAGCCATTATTATAATAAAGATAACTTATTTGAAGGAGGCATTGAGAATGAGTAAATTGGAATGGAATTTACAGGATATATTTAGTGATAATCAAGCATTTTATAACGAAATATCACACATAAAAAAATTAATAAAAGAAATTAAAAAATACGAAAATTCCGAATTAGATTCTACTTTACTATTAAGAATATTAGATAAGAAATGGGAAATAAAAGAATTAAGTAATAATGTTTTAATATACGGGTCTCTAATGTATTATAAAAACGTTAATAATGATGAATGCATAGAATTAAAAAGAACTGCAGAAAATTTTAATAACGAGGTAAATACTACATTAAAATTTATTGATAGAAAAATATTAAACTTAGGATTGAAAAAAATTTCTAGCTTTATTTTAGAAAATCCTAAATTAGAAATTTACAAATTATCACTACATAATTTATTTAGGCTTCAAGAGCATATACAATCAGATGAAATAAATCAAAAGATAAAAGAAAATAACGATAACATAAATGAAAAGCTAAACATATATAATAATTTGCTTAGAGATGTTGAATATGGAAGTATTAATGTTGATGGTGAAGAAGTTAAAATAACATCATCTAATTATGCAAAATTCATTTCTTCTAGAAATAGAGAAACAAGAAAACAAGCTTATTTTATTGTAAATGGTGCTTTTCAAAAAGAAAAAAATAATTTTGCAAGTATATTAAATTCAATATATGGATGTAGAATAGAAAATTCTATTTTAGAAAAATATAATTCTGTTTTAGAAAAAATATTGTTTGAAGAAAATATTGATTCCATAATTATAAGAAAATTAATCAAATCAGTAAATAATAACTTAGGGCTTATTCAAAGGTATTTAATAATAAAATCTGATGTTCTTAAAATTGAAGAACCTCATTTATATGATTTTAATGTTCCGTTAGATAGTAATTTAAAAATAAAATATTCATTAGATGAAGCAAAAGAAATAATTTTAAATGCATTAAAACCTTTAGGCGTAGAATATATTGAAGTAGTAAAATTATTATTTGATGGTCATATTGATGCAGAATTAGATAAAAACAAACATCAATCAATAACTTTTTCGTGGAATACATATTCTTTCATGAATTTTAGGAGTTCTTATATTGATTTAAAAAATTTAATTCATGAAATAGGACATATTGTTAATTACTATTTATCAAAAAAAGAACAACCCTTTATATATGAGGATAGTACAATTTTCGTTGGTGAAACAGCCTCTATAGTAAATGAAATATTATTAAATAGATATTTATATATGAACGCTAATACTGAAGAAGAAAAAATATTTTATTTAAGTAAAGAAATAGAAAATTACTTTTCTTCAGTATTTAAACAAGCAATGTATACTGAGTTTGAAAAAGATTTGTATTATATTAAAATGAAATCAGAATTAACATCAGAAGTTTTGTGTGAAAGATATAGCAGTATTATAAAAAAATATTATGGAGATGATATTATTTATGATGAAATAGCAAATGTAGAATGGTCTAGGCTTGGACACTTATATAGATGGAGTTATTATCCATATAAATATGCAACTGGTTTATTAATGGCAAGTGTAGTTGTAGATTCTTTAGTTAATAAAAAAACATTGTCAAAAGAGAAATATATTAAATTCCTTTCAGCAGGAAGTAGTCAATATTCATTAGATTTATTAAAGATAATTAATATAGATTTAATAAATACTGATATAATCGAAACAGGTTTTAATGTGATGGCAGAAGATATAGAAGAATTGCATAAAGTATTATATTTAAAGAAAAAATAGTTTTATTAAATGGTAATTATATTATAATATAGTTAGTTAATATTTTGTTATTAACTTTATCTTCAGCTTTGCAGTTGTCATATTTCTTTCATAGAAATATCATATCGATGGAAAAATCAAATAAAAAAATTTGGGTAATAATAAATAACTAACAGAAATGTTAGTTTTCTATTTATAAAAAATTGCTTTCTATTACATACTAAAGAGCGAACAACTATATAAAAAGTAATTGACTGGGATTTAATAATATGGTATATTTATATTAAAAAAGGAGGTTTTGTTATGCAAGATTTAAATGATAAACTTTTAGAATTTATTGATAAAACACCAAATGCTTATTGTTGCGCCGAAAATATAAAGAAGATATTAATTGAAAATGGATTTGAAGAATTATACGAAGAATATACTTGGGATAATTTAAAAGTAGATGGCAAATATTTTGTATCCAGAAATGATTCATCACTAATAGCTTTTAAAATGTCAAATAAGAACTTAGAGACAGGTTTTAATATAACCGCTGTTCATGATGATTCACCAAGTTTTCAAATAAAACCTAATCCAGAAATATATGATAATAACTATTTAAAATTAAATATTAGTGGTTATGGTGGAATGTTAAATTATAGTTGGCTAGATAGACCATTATCACTTGCAGGAAGAGTAATAGTGTTAGATAAAGGGATATATAAAAGTCATATAGTAAATATTGATAAAGATTTAATGATTATTCCTAGTCAAGCCATCCATATTAATAGGGAAGTAAATAGCAAAAATGAATTAAATCATCAAATAGATATGCTTCCTATTATGTCATTAAGTAGTAATTTAAAATTAGAAGATATAATTAAATCAGCATTAACTGAAACAGGCAAGTCATTTGATAAGATATGTGATTATGACTTATATTTATATAATAGAGATAAATCAAGGAAGATTGGGTTGAATGAAGAATTTATCTCAGCTCCAAGATTAGATGATCTAGCAAATCTATTACCAGCATTACATAGTTTTATTAATACAAAAAATAATAATTCCTTTAACATATTTTGTACATTTAATAATGAAGAAACAGGAAGCTTAACAAAGCAAGGTGCTGATTCGACATTTCTTATAGATACATTGACAAGAATTGCAAAGGCAGCAGATATAGACCTATTACCAGCAATAAATAATAGTATAGTAGTAAGTGCTGATAGCGCTCATGCATTACACCCAAATGCACCATGGAAAAATGACCACACTAATAAAGTATATTTAAATAAAGGAATTGTAATTAAACATCACATAAACTATACAACTGATGCGTTAACTTCATCTTTATTTAAAGGAATTTGTGAAAGTGCTACTGTGCCATACCAAGATTATGCTTGTCGATCAGATATGAAATGTGGTTCAACAATAGGAGGTATCAATCAGAGACATGTTGCAGTAGACTCATTAGACATTGGTTTGCCTCAATTAGCAATGCATTCAGCAAATGAATTAATCGGTTCAGAAGATACACTATATATGTATAAAGCATTATCAGAATTTTATCAAACAACTTTTATTAAAGAAAAAAATATGGTTAAAATAAGAAAATAA
>CAMEJC010000066.1 GCA_945919295.1 uncultured Mycoplasmatota bacterium | reverse complement strand
ACATTTTTTCTTTTTCAAACATAAATTCTTTCCTCCAATGATAACAACAAATTATTAATTCTCGTTACGATTATATAACAAAAGACAGATAATTTCAACTTATTATCTGCCCTACAATTTGTAAGTTGTCGCTGAGATTAAATCTCAATCATTATTCAAAAAATTCATTACTAAATCTATAATTACATCTTTTTCTTTTGGATTAGATTCTGCTATTAATAGTGTTAATGCTGCTAAAGTATTATTATCTATTGTTTGCTTTCCATCTTTATATAATATTCCATAAAAATTTAAGAAGTATATAAACAATGTTGCTGCAATTCTTTTATTTCCATCTGCAAATACATGGTTCTTTACTATTAAATATAAGAAATTTGCTCCTTTTTCTTCTATGCTTTTATAAATATCTTGTCCGCCAAAACTTTGATAAATATTACCTATAATTGACTCTAAACCTCTATCTCTTTCTACTGCAAATAGTGTACTTTCTTCATTAAATCTTAACTTATTTATAACTCCTACACATTCACTATATTCAATTTTTCTTTTATCTATGTTTCCATCTATTTTCTTTAGTGTCCTGTGGTCATAGTCATCAAGTAAATCAAGTGCTTTTGAATAATCTCCAATTACTTTTAATATTTCTTTAGCATCATTTCCTTCCAGTCTTTCATCTATTCTATTTGCAATATCAATAAGCTGTATTGTTTTTTCTAAATATTCTAATCTTCTTTGATTTACTGCATATCCTTTTAACATATAATCTTTTAATATTCTAGTAGCCCATTTTCTAAATAAAATACCATTTTGCGATTTTACTCGATATCCAACAGATATAATCATATCCAAATTATAATAATTAGTAGGTTTATCAGCAAATTCGGAATTTCCGAATTTAGTCATTGTTTCTGTTTCTACTAATTCTCCTTCTTTATATATATTCTTTATATGTTCATTAATAGTAGATTTAGCTTTTTCAAATAGCTTTGACATTTGCTCTTGTGTAAGCCATACTGTTTCATCTTTTAAATTAACTTCTAATTTTACTCCTTGATTTTCAAATAAAATAATTTCATTCTTTTTTTCATCCATAAGAACACATCCTTTATTATTTATATTTTCTTCGTTTGCCATTGTGGAACTGTTGTTTGTATTTTATAATAAAGCCGCTATCATTGTCAATATTTTTCATAAATTTATGTAATAAATTTTCTATGTGAATTTTTTACATTGTTTTGGCTTACCATTGCATATTCCATTGTAGTATCTATTTTTATATGTCCTAATAGCTTTTGAACTTGTTCAACTGGCATACCTTTATCAATAGCCATAGTAGCCATTGTTCTTCTAAATTTATGTGGATGTACTTTATTTATATTCGCTTCTCTTCCTATATTTCTAATAGCAATTTCAACACCAGATATTCCTAATCTATTATATGGTTTTATTAGTGATACAAATAATGCTTCATTGGCATCAGTTCTTGTTGCAAGATATTTTTTTATATACATTTTACTTTTTGCACTAAAATAGACTTCTCTTTCACTATTACCTTTGCCTAGAACAATGCAACTTCTTTCTACAAAATTCATATCAGCTATATTTAATCTAGTTAACTCTCCAACTCTCATACCTGTTGAAATTAATAGTTCTAATATTGCTAAATCTCTTACATTTGAACAAGTATCTCTTAATTTTTCTAAATCTTCATCTGTTAATGTTTCTTTTACTTTTTTATTGCTTTTACCTTATGGATTCTTCTAACAGGACTTTTTACAATGTAATCTTCGTTTTCTAACCAAGCAAAAAAACTTGATAATGTTCTTCTTATATTGTCTATTGTTACCATACCTGCTTTTGAATTGTTTTTATAATTAGCCAAGTAATTCCTTAACACTTCAGTAGTTATTTCATCTATTGGAAGATTTATTGTATCTAACATTTTGCTTATATTATCTTTATAGTAATTTAAAGTTCTAGTAGAACAGCCTTCAATTTCTTTAGATGATATAAACTTATTTAATATATCTGTATTATTTATTTGTATTTCTTGTATTTTAGATTGTTTTATTATTTCAATTTGATAATTCAAGCATATTTCTGCAAGTATTTCTTTTAATTTTATTCTTTGGTTATTATCTAAAAAGTTGACCGATTCATCAATGACCTTTTCAATAAATAACTCTTTCAAATAAATTTCTCCTCTCTATATAAAAGAAGAATAGATTTTTATTTCTATTCTTCTTTTAACTATTATTTATTAGTAATATAATCTGTTATATCTGGTTTTACAATATCACTATCCTTTACAGTATTAAATTCATATTTATAATCAACTACTATATCAGTTTGTCTAGTTATTTCTTTATTAGATTTTTCTATTTCTCTAACTGCTAATCCTGTTTCTTTATCTATATATCTTTCATAACTATCTCCTTTAATAACATAACACTCTTTTCCATTACAATAAGTAGAGTCAATTCCTGTTATTAAGGCATATTGAAGGTTTGCTAAAACTCCTTCTGATACATAAGTTACAGGTAAAATATGTCTATCAAGCATTGTTTCTGAATTTTGCATATATTTCTTTCCTTCAAATTCTGTTAAAAATAATTGTTCAGTTCCTTTCTTGTAATAAGTTATTTTTTGAATTTGATTGCCATTTACAAACCTTGTCATTGTTGTTAAATAATCTTCCCCTTTATTATAACTTTCTGTTATAGTTAAAGTATCTCCTTGATATGAATATAGTTTAGCATAGTAATTATTGTATGCTTGATTTTCTTTAGCTTTTTCTGAAAGTGAAGTCATTATAAAAGTTCTTCTTCCTACTATTATTACATATATTATTATTAAAGCTAATATAATAAATTTTAGTAATCTCATTTTGCTACTAAACTTTTTCATATATCTTACTTCTCTTTCATCTCTTTTTTCTGTATTTACCTTTAACTCTTTTTGCATATTTTCAAATATATGTTGACATTCTGTACATTCTTTTAAATGTTCTTCAATAAAATGATTAGTTTCTTCATTAGTTAGTTTTTCAATATAATTTGGCAATAAATCTTGAATAATTTTACAATCTCTTTTCCCTTTCATATTAATCAACCTCCTTTAATTGATTTTTTCCTCGATAAAATGTTACTCTAGCCCAGTTTTCTGTTTTATTCAAAATAATACCTATTTCTTTAAAACTAAGTTCACCAGTTATTCTTAAATAAATTACTTCTCTCGTTTTTTCATCTAATTTTTGTAGCTTTCTAAATAAAGATATTTTTTCATCATTTAAAATAACTTTTTCTTCTGTTGTATCAGTTGAGTATGATTCCAATAGTTCTTCATCAACACTTATAACTCTTTTATTTTTTTTACAGTAATCATACCATAAATTTTTAGCAATCTGGCATAGCCATACTGACATCTTACAATCACCTTTGTAGGTATCAATTTTCTTTACTGCTTTATAAAAAGTTTCTTGTGTTAATTCTTCAGAAATATCATTATTATGAGTTAAACAGAATAAGTATTTGTTTACTGTT
>CAMEJC010000065.1 GCA_945919295.1 uncultured Mycoplasmatota bacterium | reverse complement strand
CTATTTGGTAATAGTTTCTCGCTAATTTCTTCATCTGTCATATTTAAATAGTTATTTTTAATTATTTCTATTTCTTCTAAAGACCATTCATTCATAATTATATCACCTCTTTATTATATTATAGCACACTTTATATATTAAATCAACTTTAATTAATTATTTAGGTTTCCTTACTCATAAACTGTCACCAGTTCTGAACCAAATTCACCGAATTTTCTTTTATATATTTCTATATAATGTGACCAATTTCTCAATCAACTATTAAAACTGTACTTCTTGCTCCTCTTGCCTCATCATTACAAGCAGTTGTCACAAATGACGAACCATTGTGAAATATTACTTCTGTGTCATTCTGATTACTTTTAATCGTTTTTATCTCTCTACACAAATTAGGACTCATATTCATTAATTCTTTTTGTATTTTCTCTTTTACTAATAAATTGGCTGTTTTCTTTATTTTCGCTGTCGCAACTACCTTACTATTTGGGTAGAGGACACATACAGCACAAGCATAAAGTGCTGTTATGAACGATTTAGCTATCGCTCTTGAACATATAAGAACAACTACTGGGCATAAATTCATCAAATATACCATGAACTTTTGATACAAATGTAAATCTATTCCGAAGTAATGTTCTATAAATCTATGAATATTTCTTCTATAAAAAGTACACCAATCAATTATCTTCTCTTCAAAATCTTGTGTTAATTCATCAGATTTCATAACTTTCATAGAGGTTTTTGAGGATTTTACGCCACGCTTTCTCATATACCCAGCATCCACTCTACCTCTAACTTTTGTGCCTTTTCTCATTACCATTGTGGTTCACCACCATTATCTTCGTTATCTTCGTCATATTCATCTTCTATTTTCTTTGTTCTCTTCTTCTTAGGTTTAGCATCTTCAAATTCTATCTCTTGGAACTCTTTATCAAACTCTCTTGTACCACATAAAAGATTTTTCAATGGTCTAAGAACAAACCTTTCAAAATAACTTTGTATATTATCATAATCTTTATATATACTCTTATCTTGGAAATATTCAGCTGGTCTATACTTTTCTATATCTCTCAACCAAACTCCGAATACCTTTGTACTTTCGCTTTCATTTAAAGCACTCATGGTTTTAGGTGTAAGGTTAGCTGTATTCATTAAATCCATTAATTCCTTTTCTGCTTTCCCTGTTGTCCCACCTTTAGCCCTTATTCTTTCTATCTCTAATTCTTTCATACATATTAGCTTTATCATCTTTCTAGTTGATAATTTATCAGCATCTGTACTATTTAACCATTCAGCATATTTCTTTTCTAATACTCTGTATTCGTCTGTAGTAAATCCTGCTCCCCAAAAATCTTTTATTTCTTCTAACGCTTGTGTTTCTTCCTCATCTAAAGTATTATCTTCAAACATTTCTTCTATTATAGGATATTGTCCATTTATATATCCAAATAATTCATGCTCTTTACTACTCATATATAAATATCTTATATATAAACCCATAAAGCCATAATCTTTTTCTCCCGATGTTTCGTAATAGCTTTTTAAGGCTTTTTCATATATATCTTCCCAAAAACACATATCTATAATTCTTAGCAATAAATCTACTTTTTCTAATACCACATCTCCATTTTTATCTAAAACAAATTTATTCATACAATCTTTACATATTGGTATATAGCCAAACAAATGATGTTCAATCTCAGAAAAGTATTTTACAGCCCTTAATCCTTTGGTTCTTTTACAGTTTCCAGTACATTGTAGAATACATTGGAATCTACCATTCTTTTCTGCTAATTTTGGATTTTTCTCTATTTCTTTTTTAGACATAGCATTTTTAGCAGAAACACTAAACTCTTCTTTCTTTTCGCTTACCTCTTCTTTCTTTTTATCTTTTTGCTTTTTTACTGCTCCTGGTAAAGCCACAATAATCACTCCTTATAAAAATAAGAGTACGTTTATAAAAACGTACTCCTAAAATTTACCTATATACTATTTTGTGATGATTGTACTGCTCCTAACTTTATCTTTGTTAAATTATCATATCCATCTAATATATCTTTAGCAACTGCTAAAGCATTATCATAAGTACAACCATTGTTAATTAATTCTTTAAATGTATAAATTAAAGTTTCTGTTCTTGTTTTAGCAAAATCAAATATTTCGCTATTCTTAGTTCTTTCGCTAACTTCGTAATCTTCAAATTGGTTTTGCATCCTTACTATTTCTTCTTCAAAACCAGCTTGTTTAGCGTTTACTTCTATACGTTTTTCTTGTAGTTTTAATTCTTCAAATTCTTCGTTATCCACTTCATCTTCTTCGTCATTCTCTTCTTTGTGTGGTTCTGTTTTTTCTGACATTAGTACCTCAATTGGTTCAATTAATTCTTTAATACCATTGTCATAAATATGTTGTATAAAGTTATCTAATTTTCCTTCGCTATATAAAACATCTAATAAGTCTCTAACATATCCTTTTTTATCCTCAGCCTTATCTAATTCTGCAATACCTTCTAAAGCTAATTTTACTACTTTTTCAATATTTTCCATAATAACACACCTTCCTATTATACTATTTCATCAATTACGCCTAATTCTAATGCTTTCTCAGAATCCATGATGTAATCAATACAACCATTATAAATACTATCTAATAATTCGTCTGACATCTTAGTATGTTCTTTAATTATCTTTTTACTTATATCCCATAATCTATCTATTTCATCAGATGTTCTTTTAATTTGTACTGCTTCACCCATAGTTCCAGTTGATGGTTGATGACAAAGGAATGTAGAATGTTTATAAGCCTTTCTTTTACTTCCACATAATCCTATTAAGAAACTCATACTAGCACTCATACCACCTGTTAATGTAATTATCTCATACCCTTCTTTTATCATACCTTCGATATGTGATATTAACATTAATCCTTGATATACATATCCTCCAGGGCTATTCATTACTATTGTAATAGGTTTCTTTTCTCCTAATATCATATCGTTATTTTTAATTTTATCTAACATATATATACATTTAGTAACACTTTGTTCGTCAACTTGTTCATTAAACCATATCTTTCTGTTCTTAATAGCATCATTTGCTACAGCTTCGAGATATACTGTATCTATAACTTGTTTTCCCATTTTATCACCTCATACTTCATATTGCCTTTTAACGACTTTGCTTAGGTCTATGTAAGGTTATCTCTTTCTATATTTATATTATATAATATAAGAGATAACTTGTCAACACTTTTAATTAATTATTTTTAAAATTTTATTAATTTTGTTTTTTCATAAATTAAATTTCCATCTTTATCTTGTACAATATACATATATCCATTTGTTTGAGTTGTCTTAGGTAACTTCATATTCATATAATCCATTCTTGATAAGTCGGCACAAGTACCTTCTTCATAAATATACTTTTCATTTATAACAGCCATACCAACTTTATGTGTATGAGCCATAATTAAAGATTGAAAATCTTCTCCTAGAGAGGTAAAGTAATCAAATGCCTTACTTGCTGTGCCTAATATAGAACCTCTGAAACTCTGTGG
>CAMEJC010000064.1 GCA_945919295.1 uncultured Mycoplasmatota bacterium | reverse complement strand
AAATTTTGTAACTTTTTATAAAATTTATTAAAATTTGACATAAAATATGTTAAATAATATATATCTTAGTACTTAAAAAGGAAGTAATTTAATACTTCCTAGTTATTTTTTATTTTTTCAATATAATTATTAACTTTAGATGACCATGTTGGATCTTCTGCATATTTAGGATTCATTTGTTCTGCAGTTAATAGGCCATAATCTACATATTTATTTTTAATATTTAAAATAAAACCATAGATTCCTTCTTCAAGTGTGTCGTAAGCTTTATATTCTCCACATCCTTCACCTTTTTGACCTCCAACATTGTTACACTGTTTGGCTAAATACGAGCAATCCCAAGTACATCCTGTTTCATGCATAGCAATAGCTACTGCTAGATAAGGATCTACTCCTAACTCAATTGCATATTTAGCAAAATATTCACCTTTACCTGATAAATCAGAAGATAATGTTCTATTTAATTTATCGGTAAGTTCTTCCATTGTCATATTTTCATATACTACTACTCTTTCAGGAATAGTTTCTTCTACTGTCGTAGCGTCTTCTGTAGATTTTTCATTATTATCTTTAACGATTGTATCATCTGTAAGTCCACTACTGACAAGTTCCCCCTTATATATTACTGGATCATATAATTGATTCGTATATACTAATTCTTCTCTTTCAATAATTTTGTTATAATAAATAATGCTTGTACTTATTCCTAAAGTTAATAAAGAAGCCATCGCTGCTCTTAAGAGCTTACTTGGTTTCATTTTTTCACTTCTTTCCGCCTTTTTGAAAAAGACGATTTATATTATAGCAAATTTCTAATATTTTGTCAAATTAGGCTACTCTTCTAACATCTAATATTGGCATAATGTAAAGACTAGTTACTACTATTCCAACATTAGAATTGAGAGCATGTACTAACTGTTCATTACCAATATAAATAGCTACATGGCATATTACTCCATCATATCCTGATAATACTAAATCTCCAGGCATGATGTTATCTAAACCGACACTTACACCAGAATATGCTTGCTCTGGAGCACTTCGTGGTAAATTTATTCCATAATTAGCATAAACAAGTTTAGTAAATCCTGAACAATCAGTTCCATTTGTTAAAGAATTTCCTCCATATACATATGGACCTCCGACAAACTGCATAGCATAATTAACGATTTGATTAGAAATAATTTCATTATACGGAATAGTATTTTCTACTGCACTTAAGTTTATACTATAAGTATCATTTGCTTCTTTAGTAATATCTTCTTCTTTCTGCTGATCGCTTGCTTCTTTGGACTCTTCGTTTTCTTTTTTTAATTCTTCTGTTGGAATTGATAGCATTTCCTTTGTTATATCCTCTTTATTTTTTATTTCTCTCATTGAAAGAAGTTCATTACTTAAAACAATATCTTGTTCGCTCCCCTTAATATTGCAATCGTAAAATGCATAACATAGAACTCCTAGTAAAAGAGTCAGTGCTGCAATTTCCATTTTATGCTTTTTCACTTCATACACCTCATTTTTTTGCGGACATTTATTATCCTAGCATAAATAGATATGTTTGTCAAACGTAAAATTATAAATCCTTATAAAATAAGGGATAGAAAAAAGAGAATAATTGCTATTCTCCTTTATAAATTAACAAATTATGCTGTGCTCTCGTACAAGCTACATAATATAGATATTTATCTTTTTCCTGATAATTACTTTCTTTATCAGTATAAATTATTACTGAATCAAATTCTAACCCTTTGGCTATATATGATGGAACGATAACTAGATCTCTCTTTATATGACTATACCCGTCTATTAAAAAGACATTAGTATTATCTTTTAGTAAATTATAAATTTTTTCTGCCGATGTATCATCTTTGGTGATAATAGCTATTGATTTAGATGTGTTCTTAAGATTATTTATATCTTTTATGAAATCTTCCTTCTTTACATCATTACGAAAGATAATATCACTTGATTTTTGATTTCTAATAGCGGTTATATGATTAAGACCAAGTATTTTATTGGTATAATCGATAATCTTATCAGTAGAACGATAAGTTTTAGTTAGTGTTATATATCTTGAAGAATCAAAAATATCTTTTAACTGTTCAAGAGAATCATATTTATAATATGGATTGATGGTTTGATTAGTATCTCCTAGTATTGTGTAATTAGCAGTTTTAAAAGTCTTTTTAATAATTAAATATTGTAATTTATTATAATCTTGAGCTTCATCGATTACTACTTCTTTAATAACATGATTGGTATTAAATCCTACTAGGAGACTTTTTAAATATAAGAATAAACAAGCATCTTCATAATATAAATATTTATCATCAATAATAGACTTATATTTACTATAGCTACTGCTATAAAAGTCTTGATATATTTTCTTTAGATCAAGTTTAATATTTAAGTTTTCTTTTAATCTTTTTTCAATACTTGAAGCGTTTTTTATACTACCATTATAGTTATTACTTGCTATCCTCTTAGATATTTCTTTTATTCTTTCAAATAATGGGAAATTATCATATTTGTGGGTTAACATTTGATTTAATTCTTCTACTTCAACTTCGATGAAATTATCATACTCTAATTTATTAGTAAATGAAATGTTATCTACAATATCTTTGATATAAGCATTAATATCTTCGATGATTTCATCTGATTGTTTATATTTTACTAAATCATAGTTATTTACTTTATTTTTATAATATCGCGATATGAAATCAGTAAAGCTTTCGATATTTTTATACTCGTTTATATTTTGACATAGCAAATCATAAAATGTCATACTGTAAGTATTTTCTTCTCCTAATTCTGGTAAAACATTTGAAATATACTCTGAAAATACTTTATTTGGAGTAAATACAACAACATTATTAGAATTTAAATTAGGTATTCGATATAATAAGAAAGCAATTCGATGTAATGCTACACTAGTTTTACCTGATCCTGCAATTCCTTCGACAATTAAATTTTTATCATCAGTATTTCTAATTACTTTATTTTGCTCTTCTTGAATGGTATTTACTATATTTTTCATTTTATCAGTTGATTCTTCGGCGAGTACTTCTTGAAGAAGACTATCTGATATATTTAAATCATTATCAAAAATATTTTTTAATTCACCATTTTCTATTATATATTGTCTCTTTCTAGTTATTTCACCTTTAATAATACCCGCAGGTGCTTTATAGGAAGCTGGTCCTGTTTCATAATCATAAAACATACTACATATTGGACTTCTCCAATCGTGGACATAATAATTTAATTTATCTTCAACATGAGTAATTCCTATATATATTTCTTCTTCTTCATTATTTTCTTTAAACTTAATCATACCAAAGTATGGCTTATTTTGAACCCTAAATAATCTTTGAAGATAGTTACCTTTACTTTGCATGATAGATACTTGTAAATCAGACTCTGCCATCATACTTTTCATTTCGCTAGGATCCATTTCAGCATGTGAATCCCAAATGAATTTTTTAAATTCTAGTATTTTAGAATCCTCATCATATAGTTCTTGTCCTAGACTAGAAATCTTTTTTCTAATTAAACTTATTGTTTTATTTAGATAATTTTTTTCTTTTTCAAATTCTTCTCTTGTTATCTTCATATATACCTCCTTATATTCAACGACAAAAAACTACATCTTATGTAGTTCTATCTTAGATGAAATAATATAACTTACGCAAATGTCTATTTAACTATAATATATTTTGGTATCTTTGTCAACTGTTTTTTATTAAAAATAATTGTAATAATGTATTTAACTGTAACTATTCAGACTTAAAATAAATTATTTTATCAACAACTTATAATTTATAGC
>CAMEJC010000063.1 GCA_945919295.1 uncultured Mycoplasmatota bacterium | reverse complement strand
TAATAAATAAAAACTTTGGATGTAATAGATTTGTATATAATTATTATCTTGATAATAGGTTGTTTTTAAATTTTATTTTTGATATAATTAATAAGGTGATATTATGTTTAAAATGGTTAGTAAATATAAACCAAGTGGAGATCAACCTAAAGCTATTGAAGAATTGGTTCAAGGATTGAAGAAAGACAAAAAACACCAAGTATTACTTGGTGCTACAGGTACTGGTAAAACTTTTACAATAGCAAATGTTATTAAAGAAGTTAATAAACCAACACTAGTTTTAGCTCATAATAAGACACTTGCCGGGCAACTTTATTCGGAACTTAAAGAGTTATTTCCAGAGAACCGAGTAGAATACTTTGTATCATATTATGATTACTATCAGCCCGAAGCTTATGTTCCCTCTACCGATACTTATATTGAAAAAGATTCATCCATTAATGATGAAATTGATGAATTAAGACATAGTGCTACCAGTGCATTAATATCGAGAAAAGATGTCATAGTGGTGGCTTCAGTATCTTGTATATATGGTATAGGAGAAATAGAAGAATATAAAAAGAAAATGCTTACTCTAAATGTCGGAGATACCATTGATCGTGATATAGTACTAAAAAAATTAGTCGAAATGTTATATGAACGTAATGATATTGATTTAAAAAGAGGAACTTTTAGAGTACGGGGAGATGCACTCGAAATAATACCGAGTTATGAAAGAAAAAATGGTTTTCTTATCGAATGGTTTGGTGATGAAGTAGATAGAATAAGTGAATTCGATACTATAACTGGTCATATCTTAAAAGATAAAAAAACCGTTTCCATTTTTGCGGCATCACATTTTGTAACTGATGAAGAGAGAGTAAAAATAAGTATCGAAAGAATCCAAAAAGAAAAAGAAGAACGCGTAAAATATTTTAAAGAAAATAATAAATTAATCGAAGCTCAAAGAATTGAAGAACGTGTAAATTACGATATGGAAATGCTTTCTGAAACAGGATTCTGTCGTGGTATTGAAAATTATTCTCGTCACATTGCTTTAAAAGATGAAGGAGAAGCACCTAATACCTTAATTGATTTCTTTCCTAAAGATTTTCTTCTAGTAATTGATGAATCACACGTTACTATTCCTCAAGTTAAAGCCATGTATAATGGTGATAGAGCAAGAAAAATGAATTTAGTAGATTATGGCTTTAGACTACCTAGTGCCTTAGATAATAGACCTTTAAAATTTGAAGAATTCGAAGAAAAAATAAATAAAGTAATTTATGTTTCTGCAACTCCAGGAGACTATGAAATTTCTAAAACTAATGGTCAAATAGTAGAACAAATAATTCGTCCGACAGGATTATTAGATCCTAAGATCGAAGTAAGACCGACAAAAAATCAAATTGATAACTTAATTGAAGAAATAGAAAAACAAAATGAAAAGAATGAACGAACATTAATTACAACACTTACTATTAGAATGGCTGAAGAATTAACCAACTATCTAAAAAGCCTTAATATCAAAGTAGCATACTTACATAATGAAGTAAAAACATTAGAAAGACTCAAAATAATTAGAGAACTTCGAATAGGTAAGTATGATGTTATCGTAGGTATTAATCTTTTAAGAGAAGGAATAGATATTCCTGAAGTGAGTTTAATTGCCATTATGGATGCTGATAAACAAGGATTTTTAAGAAGCACAAGAAGTCTAATACAAACAATTGGTAGAGCAGCTCGTAATGCATCTGGAAGAGTAATCATGTATGCCGATACTGTTTCTGATAGTATGAAAGAAGCAATTTATGAAACAGAAAGAAGAAGAAGTATTCAAGAAAAATATAATGAAAAATTTAATATTACACCTAAAACCATTATTAAAGAAATACCAGAAGTAATTTCCAATGAAACCGAAAAGAAAATAGAAAGAGAAGAAAAGTTAAGTAAGAAAGAGAAAATGGATCTAATCGATTCTTTAACAAAAGAGATGAAACAAGCAGCCTCTAATTTGAATTTTGAGAGAGCTATGGAACTTCGTGATATTATTTTTGATATAGAGAATAAATAATTATTCTCTATTTTTAATTATGAGTGAAAACTAATTATCATCTGCATCCAAAAATAAGCCAAAAACCACAGCATATCAAAGTCAAGTATTCTAAAAGAAGAATAAAAACATTGCCAAAACAAGGAGCGAATAAAGTAATTAACATTTGATAAAAAGTAATTATCATAAGAATTAGTACAACAAGAAATAAGAATAATTTAAATCCTGCACATAATCTAAAAAAATTAAAAAAATTATTAAACATCGACAGTCACCTACAATATTGTATGAATTATTAATAAAAATGCTATTGATATAATTGTTTTTTTATGTTATATTGATTATATAAAGTATAAGGAGTAAATAATGAAAAAATTAAATAAGAAAGGATTTACTTTGATAGAACTACTAGCCACAATTGCCATAATTGGCTTAGTAATAGGATTATCTACTTTTGGTATAATCAAAGTTGTACAAAATTCTAAAGAAAAAGCTAAAGATATTAGTATGGATAGTATTAAATCTTCTGCTAGAATATATTCAGAAGAAGCTTCTTCTTCAGATTGGAAAAATATTACTAATGAAGATTATAAATATTTTTGTGTTACAATTCAAGAATTAATTAATAAAGGTTTATTAAAAGAAAAAGAAATAAAAAACTATATAGAAAATGATGATGATAAGTTTAATTATGTAGTAGTAACCAAAAATAAATTAACAGAAACAGTAGAAAAAGAAGAAATACTTGAAGGAAATGATACATATAATAAAGTTTTAAATATATGTACTGGTAGTATAGTAAATGAGCAAGTAAAAACAAGACCTATATTAAAAGAAGTTAAAAGTTATACAGATGAAATAGATATACCTTTTGTACCTGCTAAATTTAGTGATGAAAGTATAGATGAAAACGGAAATAAGGTTACTCCTAAAATAACGGGAAATGAATGTTATTATGGTACTACCTCGAGTAATTTGAATATAAAAGGGGAAGTATATGGTACTACTTGTAAAATAAAATCAGATAATGGAGAATTAAAAAATAATAATACCTATTATGTTAAGGTATGTACGATGACAGAGAAAGAATCTTATATATGCTCTAACCCTAGTAGTTATATTACTAAAGACTTAACAGAACCTACAATAACTGTTAACAATAATGTAACAATAACATATAAAGATGATAATATAAAACAAGGAGCAGGACATTATTTTAAAAGTACTTTAGATGGTACTAGTACTAATGAGGTTCAGAAATGTGACAATAACTTTAATTGTGAAGAAAATACTACTAGTATTACTAAAGATACATGGTATAAAACAAATGATAGTTCTGTAACATTAACTTATCAAAATAGTGGTATTGGAACAGTAACCGCTAGAATAACTGATCGAAGTGATAACAATTTGGAAAGTACTAAAGAATTTTCTGTCTATAAAGTCAAATTCAGTAAAGGAACCGCAGATAAAATAGGAGGACAAACAACTGACTTAGAGTATACTTGTACTGCCGAAAAGAAAGGTACTTGTAAAATAAAATCACCGACAATCGAAAGAGCAAATTATACAGCAGTAGGTTGGAATACAAGTAGTTCGGCGCAGACAAGTACATGGAATGTTAATACAGAAAAATCAATAAAAAGTAATGGAACATATTATCCAATCTTAAGAATAAATAAAGTTTATATTCGCTTTAATACAAATGGAGGTACTGTAACGGGAGAAACTACAACAGCATCAGGAAATATATATAAATGGAAAACAGATAGTAATGGTTTAATATCTAGAACTAATGCCAATGGTAGTACATATTCATCTGACTTCTTTAGCATTAATTATGGTAGTGAAACTGGAAGTGATGGTTTAATAAATTATAACAATTCCAAATATTTAAAGATAACAAAAACAGGCTATACTGCCGTATCAAGTGAAGAATGGAAATGTTTAGGTGGATGTACAACCAGTGGTAAGACATTTAGTCAGACAAGTGTATATAGTGCTTCAGATTTCTGTGATGCTTCAAATGGTGATTGTACAGTAGTTTTAGGGGTTAATTGGAAAATAAACACATATACAATAACTTATAATGCCAATGGAGGAACCGGAGCACCATCTAGT
>CAMEJC010000062.1 GCA_945919295.1 uncultured Mycoplasmatota bacterium | reverse complement strand
CCACTCATTCGTGGAAAGTTAATCATTTTGGTCCCCACTCAAAATTGAAGAACCAATATTTCAAAATCATCTTACTATAAAAATTTCTACTGTAAATCCAATCTAAAAGATTTAAGTTCATCAATAAATTCATCAGTTTCTTCATCTTCAGTTATATTATATATTTTATCTTTCACTTTAGATAACTCATCATAACTGATAATAGCTTCCTCTTCTTGTTTTTTTTCATAATCAGTAAGTTCTATATTAGATGGTTTTATTTCCTCTTCCATTCTTTCTACTATTTCACTAGCAAATTTCATATTATCATTAATTTCATAAGAATCTTCCATCATCTCAAGTGGTGATCTAGTATCTTCTCTAAGAAAAGTATCAGGAATATCAATTGATAAGTCATTATCAGTCACATCAAAATTATTCTTTTCAACATAACTATCATTTCGTTCAATATGAATAGGAGAAGTCTGCATTCTAGCAGTCATTTCTCTAAGAACATTCTTTTTATATGGTCCAGATTCATCCTTATTAACTACTTCTTCTTTTATAATATTATCCTTTTTAGTATCTTCTTGTGTCTCTCTTTTTACTTCTTCTTGAACTGTATTTTCTTCTTGTTTATTTTCCACTACTACTGAAATTTCTTCCTTTTCAACATTTTCTAAATTATCTGCATTTTGATTAATAATATTATCTTGTCTTTCTTTTAAAAGTTTAGAAAGTTTATTATTTTTAACAGCCAAAACTATTAATAAAATAGTCAAAAGAACAAAAAGAAAAACAACTATCCAAAAGAAAAACAAACCATTAAAAGATAAATTATTATAAAAATTATTAAATGAATCCATTAAATTCATAACTTTCACCTCGTACTACTGTAATAGTTAAGTATTGCAGCCACATATATAGCAGCAGTCTCTACTCTAAATATTAAATTACCAAAAGAAACAGAATTAAAATTATTATCATTTAAAAATAATTCTTCACTATCACTAATCCCACCTTCAGGACCTATTACCACTATAATTTTAGCACATTTATTTACACTTTGTAAATAGTAATTTAACATTTTATTTTTTTCTTTTGTCGAAGCAATTAATTTCATATCATAATCTAATTTTACTAGTTCTTTTAAACTCATAATATCACCAATAATCGGAATATCAGTTCTCTTAGATTGCTCACTAGCCTCTTTGCAAATCGTTTCCCATCTCACTTTTTTCTTCTCTAATTTTTTAGCATCTAATTTAACAATACTACGTTCCATATTAAGTGGTATTATTGTATTTACTCCAAGTTCAGTAAGTTTTTGGAGTATCAAATCCATCTTCTGTTCTTTAACAAGACCAATAGCTACAGTTACATCTAAACTAAGTTTATTTTCTTCTAAAATGGTGTCAGTAATAGATAAAGAAAAAGGTTCCAAATTATCTATATTACATATATATAATTTCTTATCATAAACAATTTCTATTTCATCATTAATTTTCATTCTCATAACATTTTTGATATGATGAATATCGCTATCTTCAAGTATTAATTTATCTTTATAATCTTTAGCGAAATATCTTTGCATAACACCAACTCCATAATCTAAAACATCCAATTTAAAAATAACTAATTCTTTAGAGCAGTAATAGGAATAATATAAATGCCAGTTTCTGAGTCCTTTACGACAGCATCCCATAAACCACATATAATACATTTAAACTTTGACTTTATTCTAACTTCATCAGAAAATTGATTTAAACTCTTTTTAGCATCTTCAATTTCATTTGAACCTAATTTAATTTCAATAGCACCAAATATCTTTAAATACTCCTCTATTTTGTCATCAATTAGTCTCTTTTTATAGCCTTTTTCCGTTAGTTCCATAATTTATCACATCTTAAAAAGTATACCACAAATACTTTCATTGTGCAACTTTTCCCAAAATTTTATGTAAAGTTTAATAATCATATTATTTATATCCCATCTATACAATATGTTTAAATATTTTAAAAGATATAAAAGAAGATATAAATTCCCACAATTTTATTTTAGCACTATTAACTAAGCAAAATAAAAAAAATAATATCAAATAAAATCAGAATACTTTTTTACCAAATACATATACTAATAATGCAATAATACTTATTAACTTTTTTAAGATTGTAGTATTATTGTATTACCGGAAGAGAAATCTTTGTCAGGTCGATAGTTAGGTACCGATTTTTATAAATTAAGTGTACTGTAAGTACACCGCCCTAACTGGGAAAAAGTCGCTTAAGTGGCTTTTTTTCTTTTAAGAAATATAAGACTTTTTAACAATTTTATCTCTAAAACTTTCAAAGTAAGGATAATAAGTTTCTTTTTCAACATCAAAAAATGACCTCTATTGATAAATAGAAATCATTTAAACTTAATCAATATTATTTACCCTATTTTTTCTAAAATAATATATAGAATACCCTAAAGCAGTAAATCCAACAACCCAAGCAATCACCATCAAGATAGTACCAGTTTTAGGATTATCAATAATTTCCTGTAATACTTTATCATCATTTTCATCATTAGTTTCATCCTGTAATTGAACAACTTCAGTAGTATCTAATTTTTTTTCAAAAGTAGCATCGACAACATGAAATATAATAGCAGAATAAGTGACCTTACAAGAACCAGATATTTTAGTACATGCATCCAAACTACAATTTGAACCAAAGTTACAAGTATCTTCAGATTTCCACCAATCCTGATCCTCATATTCAGTGTAACCGCTACCATCTTTAAAATAATAAGTAGCATTATCTTTACCAGTAGCACTTGGCTCTTTATCTCCCATCAAAGCAATAGAACCAGGATCGCCATCATTTGGAGCATTATATCCATAACACATCCTATCACCATCGGCATAAGCATATGTAGTATAATTATATGCCGTACCTGAAATAGGATCAGCAGTACTTTGATTAGGTACATAAAATATACCACTAAGGCTTGCATTACTTGTCGAGTTAAAGTTTAACATTTTATAACATTTAGTACTAGAAGGATCAAGTGTATAACCATTCGGGCAACTATAAGCATCTTTAAGTTCATCTTCTATTTTTTCATATGTAGCCTTCAAAGTAATATCCTTACTAATTTTAGAATTAAAGTCAAAATCTTTACCGCTTTCATCTTGCCAACTAACAAATTTATATCCATTCTTTAAAGGATTTAATCTTAATGCCCCTACTGATGAATTATCTTTGACAATTTCAGTTCTTGAAGTACTGCCATCAAGAAAATGACCACCATCTAAATTATAAGTAATTTTATAATTATTAACATTAGTAATTTTAGTGGTATTACCACTTTTAGGACATGTATTAGTTTCAGTATCAGTAGTCTCTATAGGTGATGTTACAGTACCAGCTCCACCAGTAGATCCGTAATAAACTTTATTAGGAGTACAAACCACTTGAACCGTTCCAGTATAATTGCTAACAGAAGAGGAGGTAGTATATAAACTTTTACCAAAAACGCTTACACTTCCCGATATTTTTTTTAATCCACTATAATATGTTCCCGAAGGACATTTAGCATAAGATATTTCTTTTTGACATTGTGCACTTACACAAGTTACATTATAATATACATCTCCATTATGATCAAGTACAGCAATAGTAGTAGTATAAGTTGTTTTTATCATATTGCTAGGATAACCGCCATAACAATATTTACCAATTAATGGACAAGTAACTCCATTATATGTTCCACCTTTATGTGCATATTTAGAACTGACACTACTTTGAGGATATTCACATTCGTTATTATAGCTAATAGAAGTGGATTTCACTCCATGAAACTTCGCACAGCATTTGTCAGTTCCAGAAACAGGATATTTACCGCTAGGACACGTCATAATAGTTTGAGCAGAAACACTATTAATACCAAACATAATAATAAATAAACCAAAAATTAATAAAATAACCCCTTTCCCTTTCTTAAACTTTTTTTCCATTTCTTTACTCCTTTCACGAAAAAAAGATTATGAAAAAAACCTAATATTTCTATTAGTTAATTCATAATCTTTAAGCATTATTAATAGTAAGATATCTTTAAAATCTATATGTAAATATTCAAGCCCCCCCCTGTTAACTTTTTGTTAACAAGAACTGGTAATAAATTTATATACATACTATCCTTGATTTTGATCATAAACATATCTATCACCTACCATACAAATACCATGATAACAAATATCTACATATTTTGCAAGAACTTTTTTAAATTCATATACTTTTTTTGTACAGAAATGTTTCACATCAATTGTAACACAACAAATTTTATCGTTGAATCAATCTAAAGTGCACAATTGAGTGCAATTGAATGCTAAAAGTGTAT
>CAMEJC010000061.1 GCA_945919295.1 uncultured Mycoplasmatota bacterium | reverse complement strand
TTTTGTGTTAGAAGATGCAAGAAGATAAAAGAACTAAATGGAGATACTAAAAGCTTTATAATTGAGTTTGAAGGTAGAGAATACAACATTATAGCGATAGATGATAGCTACACAGATACAGACTTTGTTTATATAAAATGCAAAAGAATTAGCTAGTAAAAAGGCTTTATTAATCCGAAGCCTTTTTATTATGCCTAAAAATAAAAGTGGAGGTGGAGGATAAATGAACGGAATAGAATCTCGGAATTTTGACGAAGCATTAAAAGTATTAAATGATTTGTTAATAGATGAAGGACTAGAAAGAGAAATATTAACCTTAGTTAAGAAAGAAATTCTACCAGTAGTAAGAGATAATACGCCTGTAGAAAGTGGAGCAACTGCAAGAACTTGGAAAGCTAGTATAAGAGGTAGTAAAGTTCAAATAGAAAATAAAGAGCATTGGCAATATATATTCCAAGAATGGAACTCAATCCACGCAGGAGATGGCAATGTTGGGAAAATAAGAAAAGCTATCTCAGAGAAATTAACTAGCCTAGCAGATGAAATCCTAGATTTAGTAGGTAGAAAGGTTGGTGTTTAATTATGGAGAAACCAAATTTTAGATATTATCTTAACGATATATTCAATAATACTAAAATAACCGACCTTATAGGAGATAACTTCTATATGCTTAAGAAGCCAGAAAGCATAGATTGCGATATGTGGATAGAATACGAAATTGTAGACGTAGAGCGAAATTATTTTGGAGACACTAAAGGTATTGAAATATACCAAGTTCAAGTAGTTGCAATCTCGAAGAATAATTTTGTAGACCTTCAAGAAGCAGTTGAGGAAGTAATGGAGCAAAATGGCTTCACGCATATATCTAGCTACGATTATTATAATGCTAAAGATGATACATTCAATAATCTTACAGATTGGGAGAAAGTTTATTAAAAGAAAATATTAAATAGAAAATTAAAATAAAATCAAATTAAAAACAAAAAAATTAAAATAAAATGAAAGAAGGAGTAAAACAATGAGTTCAAAAAATGTCGGTACTGGTTTAGGTAAGGTTTATTATGCTGTATTTAATCCAGACGAAAACAATTATGGTGCAATTAAGGAAATTAATGATTTAATATCATTTAGTATTCAACCATCAGAATCAAGTTCAGCTTTATGGGCTAAATCTTTGGCGTGTTAGTTAGAGATAACTAATATTATTATCGGGCAAAATCGGTCAAGCAATTCGTAAGAATAAGCTGGTAAGAGAGTCTAAACCTTATTTATAAGGCATGATAATACCGAGGTAACTATTAATTTAAAAATTAATAGTACCGTAACGAGTAGGGTTTGAAACTATATTAAACAATATAGAATATAATAACCTCAAGAGTGTCCGACACTATACTTTATAGAAGTATATTTACAATGTGGCTAATTGTAAACCTAACGTTAAACGAGGGTGAAAATGTACTCTGAACTTATGGGAAACCATAAGAATTATAGGATAAAGAGCCTATAAGATAACAAAATTGGGAGACAGGAAGGTAGTTATAGACTACACTACTACAGTAAGTGGTAGCATAGGAGTTCCAGATATTCCAACTGATGTATTCATGGAATTATTCGGTTTAGGAGAAAAAGTTGGACAAACAGTAAACTACTCAGATAAGGCTAAGAGACCAGAGGTGGCTCTCATAATTATGGAACATAACTATGTTGATAATATGGTTCATGTTTTATGGAATGCAAAAATGACATTACCTCAATCACAAGGTAACACAAAGAACGATAGTATATCTTACAATACTAAAGAATTATCATTTGAAGCAATTATTCCACAAGATGGTATATATTACTCAATTTTACCAGAAAACGACCCAAGATTAGACTTAGCTGGTAACTTAGACAAAAAAGCAATTGCAGGTGTTGGAGAAGCATCTACAGCTGGTGAAATGTATATCGGTAGAATAACATTAGCTGAAATTGGTAGCGAAAGATTAGTCCAATATAGTGCAATTACAGCAGAAATGGTTAAAACAGCTGCACATGTAGAAAAAGTTCCATGTACTAGAGTTACAGATAGAGAAGAAAATTGCGAAGATAATGACTATATGATAATTGCTATACCAAAAGATTCTGCTAGAGTAGGGAAGAAAAACAATGGCTTCGGTGGCTCAGTAAGCTTTAGTACAGAAGAAGCAGGAGCAAACGGAAATGTTGAGCTAGAAATAGATGGAGTTACTTACAAGCTTTATGGTGAAGTGTGTTTGGCAGCAGGAAGATTTAAATTAAGAGTTGAATAATAAAAGGAGGTAGGAAAAATGACAGATTTTACACAAGGTGGAAACGCAGTTATAACTTCTGGAAGTATCAGACCTTCTATAAAAAACGCCCCTACAGACGCTAGATGTAGAGTAACAACAAAAGCTGATATTGAAAGTATTCCATTACCTGCTGTGGGATTATTAGTATATGTAGAAAGTGAACAAAAATTCTACGTTATAGGTGGACTTAAAGCTAATAGCATGGGCGTTGCAAATATGCAAGTCGACATGAGCAGAGTATTCCCTTTAGTAACATCAACTGGTGGTGAAGGTTCTGGAGGTGGTAGCTCAACTGGAGGAACTATTGACGAAGCTACTGTAAAGAGATTATGTGCTGAATACCACACAGAAAATACAGTAACAAAGACAGTAACAGCAGAAGAGTTTACAGCTGATGGTAGTGGTTTATATTTTGCTGTTGTAAATCATAACTTAGACACTACTGCTTTTAATATTGCTATATTAGATGCTAATAACCAAGCAGTATATGAATGCTTCGAGGTTGTAAATTCTAACAACATTAAGATTTATAACGACAAAGCCGAAGAATTAAGGGTAACAATTAGAAAATAATAAATGATTAATAGGAATAGGAATAGATGACTTTTAGTCGTTTATTCCTATTTTTTTAATAATACATAGCCTAAATACTAGATTAATAATACGTTTAAAATTTAAAAAATATTATAGAGCAACTACAATACAAACAGATTAATTAATGGAAGAAGGTGAGTATAATGTATGTTTTTGTAATTAGTTTAATTATCCTATCAATAATAGTTCTTGCTTATTATGAAGTTCTAGCTAATAAAAGATTAGATAAAGTAGAACATGAGGTTAACAATATGAAAATAATGAATGAAATTGCATTAAAAAATGTAGCAAATAATCAAGAGAAGTTAGAGCAAGACATGGAAAATTTCTTCGAGAAAAGTGAAGAGTATAATAGAATATTCCAAGAGAAATTAGAAAAAATCGAGAAGTACACTAAAAAGAATGATTAAGATTAAATATTGGAGGTAATTAAAGAATGTTAGGAAAATCAATAAGTTTTGACATTCAAGTAAATGACAAAGTTTACAAGTATACAATAAATTTTAAATTGCTAAATAATCTATATGAATTAACTAAAAGAAATCCGTTTGATGTATTAAACGAATTAATAGCAAAAGAAACTGAGGAAGAAAGAAAGAGAGAGTTAATATCTCAAATTATAATTGCAGGAGCAAATGCTGAGATAGATATTGAAGATATAGCTGATATAATGGATAAAATAGAACAAGAAGCATTTGCGTATATGATTACAGTAATTTTATTGGAAGAAACAAAAAGTGAATTTCCAAAAGATGATAAAGACGAAAACAAAGAAGTTAAAAGAGAAGATAAGGAACTAACAGAATTAGAAAAAGCTAAGAACTGGATTAATTTCTATAATGAAGCTTATTATAATTGTTTGTATCAATTAAGAATGAGCAAACAAGAATTTGAAGAATTAACTATAAGGGAATATAAGACATTAATGGACTACCATGAAGCATTTTATAAGAATGAAATTATAAGAGCCTATATTGATATTACAAAGGCAAGAAATAATGGAGATAAAAAGACAGCAGAAGCAGTCAAGAAAGAGAATGTGGCTACAGCTGAAAATGGAGTAAGAATAGGCAATTTATTAAGTGGCGCATTTAAAAATAATTAGAATAAGAAAGGAGAAAAAGTATGGCAGAAAAGAATATTTCATTTGTATTCAGTATTAAAAATGATAATTTTAACGCTAATATTAAAGCAATGAACCAACAAATGAAGGTGTTTGAGAATGAAATTAAACAAGCTTCTAACAATGTTGTAACAAGTTCCAATAAACTTGAAGCTCTAGGACAAAAGTATGCTTCAATATCCAAAAGCATAGATGGTGCTAAGAATAAAGTCGAAGCTTACAAACAACAAATAGATAAGCAAAATCAAGCTATCGAAAAAAGTAAAGGCAAGTTGTCTGAATTAGGGAATGAGAAGAGTAAATTAAATCAGAAGATAACAGAAGCAACAAATAAATATGGTGAAGAATTAACTAAGTTAAAAGAACTAGATACTCAAAGGAGCAAATTAACTAACCAAATAGACAAAGCAAAAAG
>CAMEJC010000060.1 GCA_945919295.1 uncultured Mycoplasmatota bacterium | reverse complement strand
AAGTTTGGTGAAAATTTAATTAATGATATGGTGAAATTTTAAAAAAGGATTAACATAGAGTATCTTTTTTTTGACAAAAATGAATTCTTATGTTACAATATGTGTCATTGCTGAAAAGGGGGAAGAAAATTCATGATTACAAAGAAAGAATTAAGTTATGTTTCGGCATGGGCTAAAAAAGTACCATATCCGGGAATGGATTATGCTGAACAGGCTGCTGAATTATTGGTGAATTCTTATGATGATTTTAAAAAGTTTTATTTGAACAAGCAATATGATATTATTTTATCAAATGGTGAACAAATTTTATTTGAAATATTAAGTATGAATTTATCCCATATGTTGGGAATTGATTATAAAAATTTATCAAGTGATTATATGCTTTCTTTTAGAGAAGAAGTATTAAATATAAGTGGCAATGCTAGATCTTTTGATTTACTTGAAGCAATAATTAAAAATATTAATGATGTTCTTAAGTATGATTATGATAATAATGGTAAGATTTTAAATTATTATCGAATTATGATAAAATGTTCAATATTTGATAAATTATCAGACTTTAATAGGTTTAATTTTGGGGTTATAAATTTTGATAAAAAAATATATACTGAAAAAAATAATGTCATTTTTAATGGTAATAGTGAAAAACTATTATATGTTCAAAGCAATGAACCCACGGCACCATATTTTATGATGGGAATATTAAAAAATACAGATATTAATAGTGGTGAAGTAGAAGAAAAGTATGCTGTTGAAACTTTAATGGCTCCTTTTAATGTTAGTGATTTCTTTAATTGCCAAGAAGTAGTTATTCCTACGCAAATTCTTGTTACAACTGAGGACAAAATGGATAAAAGAATTGCTACTTCATCTGAAAAATTAGCTTTACTTAATCAATATCGTTCTATTATTAATCAATATGGTTTACCAAATATGTTAAATATATATGGTGATTATGAGGTTATACTTAATAGTAATAGTAATCCAAAAACTAGAATAAAGTAAAAAGTATAATAAAAAGAAGTTTAAAATGAATAATTTTTTGCTTCTTTTTAGTTAGTAAGTTATTTGATGAATTAATTAAAGATAGATAAGTGAGGATATATTAATGCTTCCATGATATTTGTGAAAATAATTAATATATATATTTACATGAAAATAATAGTTTGTTATAATTATTAAAGAAAACGGAGGACTATTTATTATGAAAGTAAAATATACTTTATTACATAAAGATAAAGATACTAAAGCAAGATATGGGACACTCGAAACTAATTATGGTACATTTGAAACACCGATGTTTATGCCAGTTGGTACGCAGGCAACAGTAAAGACTTTAGATCCAGAAGAAATTAAAGAAATTGGTTCGGGAGTGATACTATCTAATACTTATCATTTGTGGCTTAGACCAGGAGAAGACGTTGTTGCTAAAGCAGGAGGATTACATAAATTTATGAATTATGATGGTCCTATTCTTACTGATTGTGGTGGCTTTCAAGTCTTTAGTTTAGCTAATCCAAAAGATATAAGCGAAGAGGGAGTTGTCTTTAAAAGTCATATTAATGGTGAAAGATTATTTTTAACTCCTGAGAAAAGCATTGAAATTCAAAATAAGTTAGATAGTGATATAGCGATGAGTTTTGATGAATGTCCACCATATCCAGTTACTTATGAATATATGAAAAATTCTGTTGAGAGGACTATTAGATGGGCTAAGAGAGGAAAGGCTGTTTTTAATAATCCTAATCAAAGCTTATTTGGTATTGTCCAAGGTGGAGAATTTGAAGACTTGAGAGAATGGTCGTGCAAAGAAACTGTTAAACTTGATTTTGATGGTTATTCAATTGGAGGTACTTCAGTGGGAGAAGATAAGCCTACTATGTATAAGATGATCGAATATGGTATTAAATATTTACCAGAAGATAAACCAAGATATTTAATGGGGGTAGGAGAACCTACTGATCTATTTGAGGGTGTTGAAAGAGGAATAGATATGTTTGATTGTGTTCTTCCGACTCGTCTTGCTAGGCATGGACATGCTTTTACTAAATATGGTAAAATTAATTTAAGAAATGCTAAGTATAAAGAAGATTTTTCTCCAGTAGATAGTACTTGTGATTGTAAATGCTGCAAAAATTATACTAAAGCTTACATTAGACATTTACTTGTAGCGGATGAAACTTTAGGACAAAGATTACTTTCTATTCATAATTTAAGATTTTTAATTAGAATAATGGAAGATATAAGAGAAGCTATTAAAGAAGATAGATTTTTGGAATTGAAAGAAGAATTTTATAATAATTATAAAAAAAAATAAATATAAAAAAAATAAATATATTTATTTAGGAAAAGGTGATTATATGAGTAAGATAATTAAACTTAATATAATTAATTTTTTGACATTAATATTTTTTGAAGTTGTTTTTGCTACAATTTCTTTTGATACATATACAAGAGAAGAAGTTTTTAGTGTGTTTATTTATTCTTTATTTTCTTCTTTTGTTATAACTTTATTAATGACTGTATGGAGTGAAAAGGTAAATAGAATATTTTCTTATATAATATATTTTGTTTTATGCTTTTGGTTTTCTTTAGAGACGATATTTAAGTCTTTTCTTCAGACTTTTTTCTCATTATCTATGTTTAAATTATCTGATCAAGCTATGGGTTTTGCTGGAGAGACTTTTAAAGTGATAATTAATAATCTTCATTATTTGATACTATTTTTTATTCCTTTTATATTACTTATTATTTTTAGAAAAAAGTTAGATTTTGATATTAAGGGAAATAAATTATATTTATTTAGTTATATTATATTAATACCTTTATCGTTTCTTTCACATAGGTTATATATAAATAGTACAAAGAATAGTGATAATTTGTCTTTATATGACTTGTATTATAATGTTGATAATATTTCTCTTAGTATTCAAAAAATGGGTGTTCTTGCTAGTACTGGTATAGATATATATAGGAATATATTTGGTTTTGAAGATAAAATTATTACTGTTAATTATGAAAATAATGAAGATAAAGAGGAAGTCTTTATATATAATAAAAATATTTTGGATTTAGATTTATCTAATAATAATTTAAATAGTGATATAAAAAAATATATTGAAGATAATCCTGGTACTTCACAAAATAAATATACTGGTTTATTTGAAAATAAAAATCTTATATTTATAGTAGCAGAATCTTTTAGTGAAATAGGGGTAAGAGAGGATTTAACTCCAACTTTATATAAACTTACTCATAATGGTTTTGTTTTTAATAATTTTTATGTACCTTATTACCTTAGTACTATAGGTGGTGAATTTCAATCTCTTACTGGATTATATCCTAATTATTCTACTCTTAAGACATGGAGAAATGGTCAAAATAGTTTTCCATATGGACTAGCTACTGTATTTAAAGAAAAAGATTATAACACTTATGCTTATCATGCTCATAGTGGTTATTTTCAAGATAGATATAAGTATTTAAAGGCACTTGGATTTGATAATTTTAAGGCTTGTGAAATGGGACTTAATATTAATTGTAATATGTGGCCTGAGAGTGATATTGAAATGATTAATGCTAGTGTTTCTGATTATATTAATAGTGATAAACCTTTTATGACTTATTATATGACTGTTTCAGGACATTTGGATTATACTAGGGAAGGCAATAGTATTGTAAGCAAGAATTGGAAAGAAGTAGAAAGTTTATCTTATAGTGATAAAGCTAAAGCTTATCTTGCTACTCAAATTGAATTAGATAGGGCTCTTGAAATTTTAATTAACAAACTAGAAGAGAGTGGAAAATTAGATGATACAGTAATAGTTCTATTAGCGGATCATTATCCTTATGGTCTTTCTTTGGATGAGATTAATGAGTTATCCAATTATAAAAGAGATGGTTTATTTGAAATTAATCATAATTCGTTAGTTATATATAATAGTAATATGAAAAGTATAAAGGTAGATAAGGTTGGTATGCCAATAGATGTACTTCCTACTGTATATAATTTATTTGGTATTAACTATGATTCTAGATTGCTTGCTGGTACTGATTTATTTTCAAATAGTGAGGGGATGGTAATACTTGATAATTTATCATGGATTACTGATAGGGGAAGATATAATAGTTTAGCTAATAAATATACTGGAGATATTACTACTGAATATGTTGATAATATTAATAATATTATTCAAAATAAGATTATTTTTAGTAAAAATATGATAGCTTATGATGGATATAATTATATAAAAGAGAGATAAATCTTTCTTTCTTTTTTTGTTTATAAAGAAATTTATTTTGAAATAAAACTTGGAAAATAAGAAAAATTAAGAAAAAAAGTTAAAAAAAGTCATTATTTTACTTGCATTTAATAGAATAATTTAGTATAATTAATAAAGTGTGACTGGCTTAGATGTGCGAAGTTGCTGATACACCCGGTTAAGTTGTCAATA
>CAMEJC010000059.1 GCA_945919295.1 uncultured Mycoplasmatota bacterium | reverse complement strand
CTCCAAAACTTTTGTTGGGAGTTCGATTCTCTCATCCCCTGCCATATTGTTGATAAACTCCAAATTATTTGGAGTTTTTATATTGATTGTTAGTTATTATTTTATGATAAATGGATTTGATAATAAAATTTTATTATAAGATGAAATAATTGTAATTGATGTAAACAGTGTATACTGTTTTTTATTTACTTTAAATGACAGGAATGGTATAATATTTAACCGAGGTGGAATAATGGCGTTTGAATATTTAGAATTACCACTTAAAAATGGGAAACGTTTGAAAATTAATTATGATAAGTTTTATGATATTAAAGACGAATTAGAAATGTTTTTAGAAGATGAAACTTATATGAATAATAGAAAATTTGCTAAAAAAGTGATGTTTTCTCAGGAAATTAAATCTAATAATACTGTTGAAGGTATTACTGATGATTTATTACTTATTGAGAAGGTTATTGGTAATGCTTCTAGTATTAAGGATGAAAAGCAGAGAAAAAGAATTATTAATCTTTATAATGGCTATAAATATATACTTACCCATAGGGTTATAGATGAGAATCATTTGAAAGAACTTTATAGTATTTTAAGTGATGGATTACTTGAGAAATGTGATTTGATTAGAATGGGCAATTTATATAGAGAGGATAAGGTTTATATTTTGAAGAACGGAAGACTTGATGTTGAACCTGATCAGGGGTTGCCTTATGATTTGATATCTGATTATATGAATATTTATTTTGATTATGTTAATGATGATAATATGATTGATAAATCAGAGACTGATTATTTTATTAAGTCACAAATAATGCATTTTTACTTTGTATATATTCATCCTTATTTTGATGTTAATGGTCGGACTAGTAGAACTATGGCTATGTGGTATTTACTTAAGAATGATATATACCCTTATATTATTTTTAATAGAGCTATTACATTTGAGGCTTCTAATTATGATAAGGCTATTGTTGATACAAAGAACTTTTTTGATATGACTTTTTTTGTTAAATATATGATGGTGAATGTTAAAAGGGAACTTGAGAAGGAACTTATCATGCATCAGATTAGGGAGTCTACTCCTATGAAATTGGAGTCTATTGATTATCAATCTCTTATATACATTCTTAGTATGAAGGATGAGATTAATGTTTTGAACTTCGCTACTACTTATAGGAGATTTAATGATTTTAAACCAGTAAGACAGATATATAATGAAATGATTGGTTCTCTTAAAGATAAAGGAATTTTGGAAGTTGTTAGGAATAGTAATAAATGTATGTTTGATGGAAAGCAAAATGAAGTTTTTAGGATTAATCCTGCTAGATATGAAAAGAATAATCCTAAAATCAAAAGGCTAGATTTGAATAATAAATAAAAGACCTAAGTGGTCTTTTTTGGTACTGGATCGTATTTATATTCTTTTTTTGTAAGAGGATTACATTTAATTAATCTTTTTATTCCTAAATATAATCCTTTAATTAAACCATGTACTTCTAATGCTTCGATCATATAGTTAGAACATGTTGGAATGAATTTACAACTATCGTGGCTTTTGAATGGTATTTGCTGGTATTTTTTTATTAACTTTATTATTATTTTCTTCATTTAAATCACGATATTATTGTAACATAATGATTTTTATTTAGCAATATTTTCAGAAAGTGATGTTATTTTATTTAACCTCTTGAGTGATACTATAAAACTTTGGTAATCAGCAGTTATTGTTCCTAATACTTCAAAATTTGTTAATATTTTAGCATAGTAACTATAGATAAGTAGAATAGTACCTATTTCTATGGAACTTATACTTACTAAATAAACAGAATAAAATATAATACCATATCTAGATAGTTCTATTATTCCTAATACTAAATAAATTATTCCTTGTATTATTACATTATATTGATAATTAGCTTTTAAATATGATTTGTTATCTTTATTAAATAGATTCATTATACTATTTACATTATTTTTTTCATTGGTAATTGATGAATATAATTTATGAAGCATTATTGTTTTGTTATCTAATGTTGATTTTCTTTTAATATTGAGATTTTGAACTGTTTTACCTGATTTAAAGTAGATTATTAACATTATAATAGATACTATAACAGTAATTGAAAATATTAGAAAATTAAAACTTAAGAAATAGGCATAGATAATAAAAAATTCTATTACTTGGAAAATTCTTGTTATTAGATTAACCAGAAAATTACATATTATATCAATATCATTATTTAAAATATTGGTATATTCTCCTAGGTTTATATTATTAATATTTTTTGTTTCAGATATGGTTAGTGAAGTATATTCGGTATATAATTTATTATAAAATGTAAACCAAACTTTTTGATTTAAATAAGACCAAATATAATAGAAAAAAGAAAGAAGCGCAGTTATAATAACTAAATAATATCCTATTTTATAATTACCATCTGTCACTTCATTTATGGTATTACTCCAAAATACGGGAATGATTAGTGCTAAACCTTGTATAAAAAGAGAAGTAACTATTTTATAAATTACTTCTTTTTTTGATCTTTTTATTATTTTGGTAGTTTCTCGGAACATTTTAATCCTCCTTTATCACTCCAATGCTCCCATTTTCGATGTTATTGTTTTGGGCATCATCTTTATTAATATGAAATTCTAGTGCATAGTTATCCGCTATTTTGATATGAACATTATCTAAAATAGTTCCGTTTACTTCTACTGATACTATTTCATCTTCATTAAAGTTATCTTTATCTCCAGTATTAATATGGATGTGCCTATTAGCAATTATACATATATTTTTTTTGGTTATTTCTCCTTTTGGTCCTATTATGGTTATGGTCTCTGAATTGGCTAAATCGCTAGAATTTCTAACAGGAGGATTTATTCCAAAATAATCTTTATCTTCTTCTAATAGTTCAACTTGAGTGTAATTACGAATTGGTCCAACTATTCTAACGTTTTCTTTAATATTTTTATCTGTTTTTAAAACAACTGTTTCTTCAGTAGCAAATTGCCCTGGTTGTCCTAAATAATTTCTAGGAGTTAAATTATAACCTTCTCCAAATAAAATATTTACATCATCTCTAGTCAGATGAACATGCCTATTTGATAGACAGACTTTGACTTTCATAATTTCACCTCATTATCATTATAAGTTTATTTTTTTTTAATGTAAACAGAGCGGTAAATATTTGACATTTTTTTTAGTTATAGTGTCAAAATACTTTCATATATTTAATTGAAAGGATGATATTATGAATAATGGTTATTATCAAAATCCTGTTTTTCCAGGTGTAGGTCTTAATAATAATACAGTACCTAATCAGCAATCGGTTCCTAGCTATGAACAAAATCAAACTACTTTTACACCAATGACTATGGAACAATCTTATATCGAAAATATTCTTAGATTAAATAAAGGAAAAAAGGCTAAATTTCATGTAACTGTTCCTGGTTCTATAGAATGGCAAGATAGAGTATTTGAAGGTATTATCGAGCAAGCTGGTAGAGATCATATTATTGTATCTAATCCTACTACTGGCGAATGGTACTTGATACTTATGATTTATCTTGATTTTGTTACTTTTGAAGAGCCTATTAATTTTATTAAAGATTTTACTTAAAAAAATAATACATAGTGTATTATTTTTTTTATTAGACGATTATTCTTGAAAAATATAATTACTTTTGATATAATTTATTTAGGATGTGAAATATATGGAAAGTCTTATGATAATTATTTTAGTTATAATTATAATTATTTGTACTATAGCTATTTTTTATGCTATTGTTTATAATAAATTTCAGGATTATATAATAAGAATTAATGAAGTGGAATCTATTATTGATAATAATTTAAGAAGTAAATACGATTTAATAAATAGAGCTATTCCGATTATTAAAAGTAATATGGGTAAAGACAATGAAAAAGAAATCTTTGGAGAAATTGTAAAACTTCGCAGTAGAAAAATTGGTAATTTTGAACTATATCGAATATTAGTTAGAGCTTCTAATGAATTTAATGGTTTGCGTGAAGAATATCCCGATATTAATAAGAGTGATGAGATTAAAAAAATAGGAAAGCAGATTAACGATATCGATCTTAACGTTGATAATTCAATTGATTATTATAATGATAATATTACAATCTATAATAAATTACTAAAAAAATTCCCTTCGAATATTGTTGCTACTTTTTGTAAATATAAAGAAAAGCTTTTCTTTGATAGAAAAGATATGAATGATGAAGACTATGAGGATTTTAAATTATAGTCTTTTATTTTGTTATTAATGTGATTATCGTGTCAAGCGAAAGTATTAACAAAAATAAATATGTCGCTTCTTTGGGAATTAATTTTAATATTTTATCAATAAATGGTTTTAAAATATAAGTTATAATTATAGCAATGGTACCCCATATTGGAATATACTCTAAACATGTATATTTTCCAATATGATATTTTTTATTTTCATAGTTCCACATTTCGACGCCAAATATTAATTTACAAAGGTAACCTGATATAAATTCTACTATAGCTAAAGCTATAGCATAAATAATAAAAGATATAATTATTTTTATTGTTTTATTTGTTTTTATTTTACTTATTATATATTTATTAATTAAGATTATTGCTATTCCTCCTAATCCATATACTAGAGTGATTGGTCCATTTAGTACACCACTTGTCTTTAATGGAGATGTGTTTTTAAAAAGAGTACTTTCCATAATAAAACCTAAAAGTGAATATAATAAAAAAGAATTTAAGTAGTACATATTATCACCAGTAATATGTTAACCTAGTTAAATTCTTTTATACTATTTTA
>CAMEJC010000058.1 GCA_945919295.1 uncultured Mycoplasmatota bacterium | reverse complement strand
CTAATAAGAAATATAATGACGATTGCAATCACGATTATAGGTATAAGGCTGAGTGCAAAAGAATTGGAAAGGAATACTTATCTAAAACAACTTGTGATATGGAAGTAACTACAGCATTTGTTGATGCTATAGAGAGATATAAGAATAATAAAATAGCTGAAAACAATAATTATGAGGTTATAATAACAAATTTATAATAGGAGAATAAATAAAATTATTCTCCAATACATATTACTCTAGATAAATGCTATGAAGTTATAGTAAATAAATTGAAGGAGGTAAGATATGAGTAAGTCAGATGAAGAAAACAAAGAATTAAATAAGAAAAGGAGAATACCTTTAGAAAAGAAGTTTATGTGTAAAAAGATAAATGATATCTTATATGGATATCTTCAGAGCATTGCAACCTTTAATCCTAATGCTAATACTTTATATGTAAAAAAAGATGATGTTAATTTTAGTGAAATGGAAAGAATGTTTGATGGCAAATTCAAAAGATTAACTTTAAAAAGAAATATTGATTATCTTATGGCATGTGGCTTTATAGGAGAAGATGTTATGAAAGATACTTATGGCGATAATATGGAAGTTTATACATTGACTTATAATGAGAAAGAATTATATAAAATAATACCTATAGATACATTAAGATTTTTAGTCAACACGGCTACTACAAGTGTCATTGCTACTTATGTTTATTTATTAAACAAATGGGAATGGAAAGGAGATAATTATATATTCACCTCAGAAGAATTAATTAAGAATTGTTTAGGAATGAAATCAGCTACTAATAGTAGGGACTATGAAAAGATAAATGATATCTTAGATTGTCTATATAATAATGGATTGATAGATTATGAAGATATTTATATTAAAAAAGATAATAAAGCGATAACAAAAAAACGACTAATTAGAGTTAGCAGAACTCATAATTCTAAAAGGAAATAATGGTGAATTTTTAGTAATTGTTCAAAATGAATAGTCGCTCTGTTCAAAATGAATAGTCGCTCTGTTCAAAATGAATAGTGCTTCTAAATAGTATATAAATAGTTTATAAATAGTTTTTAGCATCAAGTTTTTAAAAAAAACTTTCTGCAAGAAAAAACGATAGTGACTTATAATTTAATACTCTCACGGAACACGGTGTGTACTCTCACGGAACACGGTGTGTAGTCTCACATAGTACGGTACCATATGTAGTGTATTTAATAATAAACAAAACACAATATATAGTATGGTCAATGTCGGTGCGTTGATAACCAACGCATCCCCTAATAGCAATGAAAAATAGGAGGTAAAGATGAGGTGCAAGGTAAAAATATCTTATTCTGATAAAGGAAAAATAATTGCTAAACTATATAGTGGCGGTGCTATGGTTACTCTAGAATGGGGAGACACAATAGAAGAAATAATAGATAAGGTATCCGCTAATAGGAAAAAACTAATGAATAATTATGCAAAGGATATGTATAAGACATTTCTTCACCTACTAGAAAGAGAAAAAAATATCTTTTAAACAGTCATCTTTTTATAGCATGGCTCATATATTATAATATAAAAGATTAGGAGGTAAAAATTTATGAAGAGGTATAATAAGGGCAAGGATATAGCGGTTAAAATATTAAATGTTAGAAATCCATTTAACGATACAAGGGAAAATTTTATTTATGATGGTATTGATGCACAAGGAAATAAATATACTTTCAGTAGCAGTCAGAAAATCGGTTATAAAAATTATATATGTTTAAGTTTATTTAAATACGATATATTGGAAAAAAATAATATAGTGTGTAAGCAATATACAATTTACCCTTTGAATGTTCGAGATGGCAGATTATATTTATATGATACTTTATTTAAAAGCGATAAAATAAATTAAAAAAATTATTGACAATCAATCCCAAGTATAGTAAGATATAGTTAGGAGGTGATAAATATATGAAAAAATTAATATGTGTGGATAATGAAGGTATGGAAAAAATTTTAAATCTAGGCGAGGAATATGAGTGCTATGATGAAGATAATGAAGGATACCTAGTAGTATTAGAGGAAGAAGTTAAGTGGCTTAGGAAAAATAGATTTATGAAAGTTAAAGAGAAAAAATACTTAGATATGTTGTGGTTCTTGTTAGGGTTAGGTGTAGTGCTAATGATATTAGAAAAAATTATAAAATAAATTGAAGGGAGTATTTTAATATGATGTTAGAAAGAATTAATCAATTTAAAAATAGAGAGATAAAGGCTAGAGATTTATTTGAAATTAAAGAAGTTAACAAGAAAGATGCTAGAGAGATGGTAAAGAAATTTCATTACTTAGGCGAGAAAGATTTTATGTTTAATATCTCTTACGGCATATTCATTAAAGGTAAAGATGAAATGTTAGGATGTGCTATATTTGGTATGGTCGGAGGAAATGTTGCATTAAAGGGATGGTTCGGTGTGGATAATACTCATTCTAATGAATATTTAGAATTAACTAGACTAGTTATGAACCCAATTCTCAATGGATGTAATGCTACCTCATACCTATTAGGAAATGCAATAAGACAAATTAAAAAAGATTATCCTCAAGTAAAAGCTATAGTTAGTTTAGCAGATAATGGACTTCATAATGGAGCAATATATCAGGCTTGTAATTTTAAATACTATGGATTAACAGATAAGAAAACTGACTTTTATGTAGTGGGTTGCGAAGGCAAAGTTAAGAGATGTGGTACTACTAAGGATAAGCAAGGTGTATGGTTGCCTAGAAGCCAAAAACATAGATATTTATACATCATAGATAAGAACGTTAAGGTTAATTATAAAGAGGAAAAATATCCAAAAGGAAATAGTATGAATATCAAGCCCACTTGTTGTAATGGAACTAATGTAGTATACGATAAAAGATTTAATAAATATTATACTTGCCCTAAATGTTGTGCAGAGTTTAGAGAATTAACCGAAGAAGAAGTTAAGACTATGAATGATACTATAAAAATTATAAAATAAATTTAAACTTGGAGGTTCTAAACCTCTAGGTAGTACATATAATATAATATAAAAGATTATATGAATAAATTTAAGGAGAGATGTTTATGATAACAAAGAGTAGAATAGAAAAGATTTTAGAATTAATTAAGAAGGAATATGATTATATAGATAAAAAACCTATTCATATTATAGACGACCATAAAGATACTTGGCATGTTAGAATTACAAATTATGATTATACTTTAAAAGTTAGTGAAAATTTTAATGATTATGATTTCGCACAATTCTTTTGTGAATACTTAGCAAAAGAATTTGGGTTTAATTTAATATGGACTAAATTTGATTATCAAAACACAATAGATGCACTAACTCTACTTCATGAGATAGGGCATATACAACAGACAATAGAAGAAGTATCAATTAGAGATTGGCTTAAAAGAGCTAGTATAGATTATAGTACAAATGAAATACTAAAAATGTTTAGGAGTAAAGAAGAGCAGATGGTATCCTACAGAAAAATAAAATATGAATACCTAGCCGATAAATTTGCAGTAGAGATATTTAATAAATACGCAATTAAGATACTTGCAATACTAAACGGCACTACTCAAAAAGAAATTGAAAATAGATTAGCAGAAATTAAGAAGGTGATAGCTTAAATGAAAAGAAAGAAATACGTTATTAAAGAAGGGAATGAGACAATAACAACTTATGTATTAAAAATATTTGGAATGAGCATTAAAATAAGGAGGATTAAATATGTATAAATATTATAACAATAAAGGTGAATACCTAATAGGATATAAAGATTTAAATAAGGTTATAGTTGATTCAGAAGTATATACAGAATATGAAATGGTGTATAAAGATGCTAGATACATTAGAGTAAATGGCGAGAGATATATTAGAGAAGACTTTATAGACGGTCTAGAAGGCGATTTAAACGGTTTAAAAAACAGGCGATAAACTTATCAATTGAAATACAAAAGACAAATCTAGGAGGTGCTAGAGGCTATAAAATTAATATTAGGAGGTTTATTTATGAAGTTATGGGTTTTCAAACAAAATAATGGTGAGGTTATCTTTGTATCAGAGGAGAAGGAAAGAGGAAAGATAATTATATATAGCTTAAATAATATGGGGATAATAGTAAAAAGGGAAGATACTTGGGGATATATAGATAACTTAAAGGCTCAAGGTAAATTATTCTATGTTACTACTATAAGGACATTGAAAGTGACAAATATATTTTTTAAAGTGAAATGGTAGGTGTTTATATGGGAATAGTAAGAATAATATTAGGTGTTAAATTTTTGATGACGGCAGTATTTTTAATACTTACTCAAATATCAGTTTATGAAGAATAATAAAATAGGGGGGGAGGATATTATGACAGAGGTACAAAGATTAAAGAAGAGAATAGCTGAGAATAAAAGAGTAGAAAAGAAGAAGAGTGTTGTAGTATATATGAATAGGGTAGAGTTAAAGAAGTTGAATGCAGAGGTTAATACTAATGATAAAATTTATGGCTCAGAATTAGAAGAAGTGATTAGTGATTGTATGAACGGTCAGAAAGTTGTAAAAAAAGATACTATATTTAGGGTATCTAATGTAGCAGATGTATTTTATGATGTGAAATTTTTAGGCAAGGATAAAAATAGTAATAAAATTTATTTTGAATTAATATAATATAGTGATGGAGGTAAAGTGATAAACAAAAGATGGACAATAAGAAGGGAGGAATTGGTATGTATAATGAAGATATAAAAAGAGGAGATATACTTTTAGTAAACTTTGGTAGCAATAGAATGGGAAGTTTGCAATGTGGAATTAGGTATTCATTGTGTTTAAGTAATGACCAAAATAATTGTTACTCATCAGTAATACAAGTAGCACCGTTTACTTCACAAACCAAAACTAGATTGCCTGTGCATATTGAAATGGATGCTAATTGGGGATTGAAGAAGGTTAGTACGTTATTATTAGAGCAACTTACAGTTGTATCTAAAATGCAAATTATCAGAAAGATAGGGCATATAGATTCAGAAGAGATGATGAATGAGGTAGACAAAAGATTAAAGATACAGTTAGGATTATAATACATATTCTAAAGAGGTAAGATGATAAACTAAAGATGGATAAAATTAATTTAAAGGAGTGTTGTTTGTGTCAGAAATGTTAACAGTAAT
>CAMEJC010000057.1 GCA_945919295.1 uncultured Mycoplasmatota bacterium | reverse complement strand
GAAATTTTAAAAAAGGATTAACAATACGATTCATTACACTTGACAAATATAAAAAAAAGTGTTAGTATATATAACCGAATTTCAAAGGGAGGTTTTGTTGTTATGAAATTAAGAAATATTTTGAAGAAAACTAATAAGATTTTATTCGCATTTTTTGTATTATTTGGATTTATTGTTCAAACAAATGCTGCTAGTTCTAGTTTAAATTTTACTCGTGTTAATTGGCAAGATAAGACTAATCAAAGTTTACCTTTTAGTCCGGGTGAAAGTTTTCATATTAAGTATGTAACTGGTACTAAAACGTATGCATATTGTAATGATTATCCTTATAAGACTCCTCAGGGAGTACAATATAATTTGACTGAAGAAATTACTGATCCAGGTAAGATTTATATTTTAAGTAAGGGACCTACAGTTGAAGAAAATAATAATTATTTAGATTATTATGTAACACAAGTTGCTTACTGGATATATGATTTAGAGCAAAGAGGAGGAGGAGATCCTACTAGAGATTCTAGCGTTAGATATTTGCAATCACAAGTAAATAATGCTGCATCTTCTAATGCTACTGCTAAAAAAATTAGAAATTTAGTTGATGAAGCTAAAAAACAAACTGCTGTAGGTGGTTTGATGTTATCTACTAATACCAATACCTTAACATTTGCTTTGAGTAATGATGGTAAGTATTACGTATCTAGTGATGTAAAGGTAAGTTCTAATGGTAATTATAAAGTTTCTGTTAATGGACCTACTGGTATTGTTAAGGAAGATACATCTGATGGATTTAGAGTTAAAGTTCCTGTAAGTAGTGTTAATGATACTGTTTCTGTTAGTGCTACTATTACTGGTACTAAAAGCGTAAACCATGCATATTTGTATAAAGCTCCTAATAAAGCTTCTGATGGTAGAGAATATCAAGCTATGGCTATGTTTTTAGCAGAGAATGCTACTAAAAACATAGATTTAACAGGTAGTATAACTGTAACTACTAAAGTAGAAATTAGTAAGATTGATGCAACAACTGGTGAAGAATTACCTGGTGCTAAACTTACGGTTAAAGATAGCAATGGTAATGTAGTAGATAATTGGGTATCTTCGGAAGAAGTACATATTATCGAAGGCTTAAAACCTGGTAAATATTATCTTACTGAGGAAGTTGCTCCAGAAGGTTATGAACTTAGTACACAAACTATTACGTTTGAAGTAAAGAATGATGGAACGACAACTAAAGTTGTAATGGAAAATGTTCCTAAAAAGCCTAATACAGTATACATTAGTAAACAAGATGCAACAACTGGTGAAGAACTTCCAGGCGCTCATCTTGAGCTAAAGAATGAAAAGGGAGAATTGATTGAAGCTTGGGTTTCTGGAGAAGAACCACATTCTATTGAAGGGTTAAAGCCTGGCAAATATTATCTTACTGAGGTTTTAGCACCAGAAGGATATGAGACTTCAACTGAAACTGTAGAGTTTACAGTTAAAGAAGATGGAACTGTCGATGGTATGGTAGTAATGCTTAATAAACCAGAAACTATAGTTGAAGTTCCTAGTACTTCATCATTTAAAACAATTACAACATCTTTAATTGGATTAATTATTATAGGACTTGGTTCTATGGTAATTTATAGAAATTATAAAAAGAATGAAGAAGTTTAATTTTAAATACCAAGTTGCAGCGGGAGTAATACTTATAGTAGGTGGTACTCTCGTTTTGCTTTCTGATTATATTAAAGAAAAAAGGGATGTTGTATTTAGTGAAATGAATTTAGCATTATCGGAAGTTAATCATGAAGTGATTGATAATACCGAGACGGTGGAAGATACTCAAAAAGAAATAGAAGAAGTAAAAGAAAATAATAATGATTATACCTATGAAGAATATTTGGGAATTATTGATATTCCTAAAATAGATTTATATAAAGGGTTTTATAATAAGAATTCTAATTTAAATAATGTTAAATTTAATTTATATGTTTTACCAGAATCTAATTATCCTGATACTGATAAAGGTAATCTTATAATAGCGGGACACTCTGGTAATTATAATAATAGTTATTTTGCTAACTTATATAAATTAGTTATTGGTGATGATATTACTATTCACTATAATAATAAGGATTATGTATATGAGATTACGAATATATATAATGAGGAGAAGACAGGGAAGGTAAGAATATTTAGAAATAAAAATAAGACTACTCTTACTTTGATTACTTGTACTAAGGATGATGATTATCATCAGACTATTTATATAGCAGAATTAATTAGTTGATAATGAAAAAATAAGAAAGAGGGGGTGAGAAAATGACTTATCTATCGATAATTGAAAAACTTAGAATATTACTTGATATGTTATTAGATTTTAAATTTATCTTGATATTTGTAATTTTGCTTTTGATACTTACTTTTCTTTATGCAATAAGGAGAATAAATGGAAAGAAATATGCTTTAATGATGCTTAGTACTTTTATATTGTTATTTGCTATTAGTATTATTAGTAATTATAAAGTACTTGCTAATACTTTTGATAATTTTACAACGATATTTTTTGGTAATATTTATTTTCCTTCAATATATGTTTATATAGGAGTATTGGTAATTTGTTTTATTACTTTTATAACTAGTATATTGAATACGATGTTAAAGAAAATATATAAAATTATTAATAGTATTATGTTTGTTTGTAATAATATTTTACTTATTATTGTTTTGAATATAATAGCTAAGAATAAGATAGACATTTTCTCTGTCTCTTCTCTATATACTAATAATAATTTAGTTGCTATTTTGGAAATTAGTATGAATTTGTTTATATTATGGGTATTATCTTTAATTATTGTTTATACTACTAATTGTATATGCGATAGAATAGTCATTAAAAAACATGTAGTAGTAGATAATAATGTATCAAGTACATTGGAAGTATTTAATGATATAAATGAAGATATTAATGTTAATAATGATAGTATTAATGTATCTAAAGATGAAGTAGTAATTGATACTGTAGATTTAAATGAGAATAGTGATGTTACTCCTGATACTTTAGTAATTGAAGATATTAAAGAAGATTATGGTACTACTTTTGAAGATATTTTAAATGGTAATATTGAAGTTGTCTACTATCAAAATGATAATACTTGTAATGATTTAGAATATAGTATTGTTAATCCACAGGAAATATATGAAAATAAATATAATTATCAAATAGAAAATAAATCTAAAAATGATACTAGTTTTCAGGATATAGTTAAAAATATTGAGGATAATACTATAGAAGAACAGGATAAATCATTTGAAAAGAAGAGATTAGTAGAAGATAGACTTATTATTAATACTGTTTCTTTAGATGATTTGAATAAAGATGATACAATTGAAGAAGTTAAAAATAATAAGAATATTGATACTATAAAAGAAGATATTATAACTAATAGTGATAATGATTATACTATTGATGATTATAAGAAGATTTCTAAGATGCTTAAGGCTTTAAAAATTCATGCTAGTGGTTCTAATATAAGTGTTGATGATGCTGTAACTATTAGTTTGATTAGTAATTATAGTATTGATGATTGTGTTAAATTTAAGGAAATATTGGAAAGTAATTTAAATTAATATGAAAAGATAACATTTTGTGTGTTATCTTTTTTTGACACTAATTTATGTCAAATTTTAATAAATTTTCTAGAAAGTTACAAAATTTTAGATAAAAAATTGTATATATATATGATAAGAAGTAGAATATCATTATTAATTATATATATGGTAAAGTGCTTGTATTAAGAATTAAAGTAAAAAAAATAAATTCTTTAAGGGGTAATATATGAATGAATTAATAGTTAAAGAAACTAAAATAGAAAATATGATTTATGAAATAAGAGGAAAACAAGTAATGCTAGATAGTGAAATATCTACAAATAAATGTCATTATTATCTTTATGACAAGATAAATAACACACTATGATATTTTTATTAAAGTAGGAAAATAAAATGGAATTAAAAGTAGATAATAAAATAATTAATTATATAAAATTAGAAGATGAAGATTATATATCAATAACAGATATGCTTAAATCTAAAGATGGTAATTTCTTTGTTACTGATTGGTTAAGAAATAGAAATACTATTGAATTTTTGGGCATTTGGGAAGAATTACATAATCCTGATTTTAATTATGGCGAATTCGCCATAATTAAAAGTCAAGCAGGTTTAAATAGTTATAAATTAAGCGTTAAAGAATGGGTAAAAAAAACAAATGCTATTGGAATCATATCAAAAGCAGGTAGATATGGTGGAACATATGCGCATAAGGATATTGCTTTTGAATTTGGAATGTGGATTAGTCCAAAATTTAAATTGTTATTAATTAAAGAGTTTGAAAGATTAAAGAAAGAAGAACAAAAACAACTAGGTTGGAATGCTAAACGAGAGTTATCTAAAATTAATTATAAAATTCATACTGATGCTATAAAGCACAACCTAATACCCGTAGAACTAACTAAAGAGCAAATTAATTATATTTATGCAGAAGAAGCAGATGTATTAAATATGGCGCTGTTTGGTCAAACAGCTAAAGAGTGGAGAATAGGTAATCCTGAATTAGAGGGAAATATTAGGGATTATGCATCAATAAATGAATTAATATGTTTAGCTAATTTAGAAAATTTGAATTCAGTGTTTATTAATGATGGTTTAAGTCAATCAATAAGACTAGAACGACTAAATAAAATAGCAATATCACAGATGCAAATATTAAATAATTCTGATACAATTTTAATTGATAAATAATAGTTTTCATGATAGATTTATTATAATCGATAATAAAATATTATACCACTGTGGAGCATCATTTAAAGATTTAGGTAAGAAATGTTTTGCTATAAATAAGATAGATGATAAAGAAATACTATGCAGTATATTAAATATTTTATAGGGGGTAATATATGAATGAATTAATAGTTAAAGAAGACATTAAAATAGAAAATATGATATATGAAATAAGAGGAAAACAAGTAATGCTAGATTTTGATTTAGCTAAATTGTATGGGTGTAAAAATGGTACAAAAGAAATAAATCAAGCTGTCAAAAATAATTTAGAAAAATTTCCAGAAAGATTTTCTTGGAAACTTAATGATGATGAATTAAAAGAATTTTTGGTCAAAAATTTTGACCAAAAATTAGAAACCCGCGGTGGTAGATATAAAAATTCTCGTGTTTTTACCGAACAAGGTGTTGCTATGCTTGCTACTATATTAAAGTCTAAAGTTGCTACACAAGTAAGTATTGCTATTATGGATGTTTTTGTAACTATGAGAAAGTATATATCTAGTAATTTATTAGAGCAAAAATATGTT
>CAMEJC010000056.1 GCA_945919295.1 uncultured Mycoplasmatota bacterium | reverse complement strand
TATCGATATTTTCAATAGAAAAAGCAGACTGAATATAATATTTGTTATTTCCTTTAGATGCTATAAAAAAGGCTTCATATTTTTTTGAATTATGTCAACTATCTTATTACGAATTTTGTTGGAATTCCAATAAATTTCGTAATAGAAAAAGATACCTAACTTTCGGTATCTTTACTTTTTTTCTTTTTTTAAGCATTTATAAGATACTCCGCAGGCATCAAACATTTTCTTTGAAGCTATAACACTATTGGTAGTAGCATATTTATCTTCTAAATAATATACTTCTTTGATACCTACTTGGATAATTTCTTTAGCACATTCATTACATGGAAATAAATCAACATATATTTTAGCTCCTACTAAATCTTTATTGTTACCACGATAATTTAGTATAGCATTTCTTTCAGCATGGACGACATATAAATATTTTGTTTCTAATTCATCTCCTTCACGATCCCATGGAAAATATACATCATCATATCCATTTGGAGTTCCATTATATCCAACTGATAAGATACGATTATCACTACTTACAATACAAGCTCCTACTTGAGTATTGGGATCTTTACTTCTTTTAGCGGCAAGTAGTGCCACACCCATAAAAAATTCATCCCATGTTAAATAGTCTTTTCTCTGTTTATTTAATTCTTTCATTTACTATACCTACTTTCTCATCTGACTTTATATGCTCCTATTATATCATTTTTTAGTTGCTTTTTCTACTAATTTAGTTATATTTGACAATTATTATTTAAATTAAAATCTTTATGTAGATTAATTTTTAATTTATTGGTATAATATAAGAGGATGTGATAGATAATGGATAGAATTAAGAAGATATTTAAAAGTATTGGGATTATTTTTTTACTATTGTTATTTTCTTCAATATTCTTTGCTTTTTTTAATATAAATCCTGATAGTATTTCGGATAAAAAATATGTTTTATACTTTACTTGTTCTAATTTTATTTTACTTGGTATTTTTGTATGGATATACAGAAAAACTTTAATCAATGATGCTAAGAGTTTCTTTGGAAATTTTAATAAAAATATTGATATTTCACTTAAGTATTGGGCAATAGGGTTTGCGATTATGTATGTTAGTAATTTATTTATAACCTTTGTACTTAATAAGACGATTGCCGGCAATGAAGAAGCTGTTAGAAATTATATTGATATTTTACCATTGTTTATGATTTTTGATACAGTAATATATGCTCCTATAGCTGAAGAACTTGCCTTTAGGAAAAGTATTAAAGATGCTATTTCTAATAAATGGTTATATGTTATAATTAGTGGTGCTCTTTTTGGAATGTTACATATTATTAATTATATCGAGGGCATTAGTGATTTAATTTATTTAATACCTTATGGGGCACTTGGTATTTCATTTGCCCTTCTCTATTACAAAACAGATAATATATTTTCGACAATTACGATGCATGCTATGCATAATTTTATGGCAATAGTTATTTATTTGATGGGAGCGATTATATGAAAAAGATAATAAGATTTTTACTTATATTGTTACTTATTATTTTACTTTTGGTAATATATGCTAGATATGAAGGTACTAATGGTCTTATTACTAAAGAATATAAGATTGAAACTGCTGATATTAGTAATAGCTTTGATGGGATAAAAATTGTTCACTTTAGTGATTTACATTATAAAAGAATCATTAATAAGGATAGAACTAAGGAAATAGTAGATGAAATTAATTTGATTAATCCTGATATTGTTATTTTTACTGGTGATTTAATTGATAAAGATTTTGATGTCAGTGATGAAGATATTGAGAATTTAACTCTGTTACTTAATAATATTAATAGTAAATATGGTAAGTATGCTATTATTGGTAATCACGATTATGTTAGAGATGATGATATTTTAAATGATATTTATAATAATAGTAGTTTTGTTTTACTAAAGAATAGTTATGATATTATTTATGGAGACAATAATGATAGACTATTTATTGGAGGAGTCGATACTTACAGTTATGATAAGGCGGATATTGATAAGACTATGGAATATTTTGAAGATAATGAAGATATTGATTACAAAATAATTTTAGTGCATGAGCCTGATTATATTGATACAATTACAAGTAAATATAATGTTAATTTAGTTTTGGCGGGACACTCTCATAATGGTCAAATTAATATTCCTTTTATAAAAGAAATGTTTTTACCTTATGGTAGTAATAAATATTATGAAAACTACTATATAGTTAATGATACTCCATTATATGTATCTAGTGGAATTGGTGAATCGAGAATTAATTTTAGATTGTTTAATAGACCTTCAATTAATTTTTATAGAATAAATAAAATTACAGATTAATGTCTGTAATTTTTATTTAAATAAACTTTTATAAATATCTTCATAGTCTTCTACTAAGACGATATTTAATTTATCTTTTACTTCACTTGGTAGTTCAGTAAATTCCTTAGAAGAAGCCAGTGGTAAATAAACAGTATCAATTCCATTAGTAACTGCAGATATTAATTTTTCTTTTAATCCCCCGACAGGAAGTATTTTTCCTCTTAAGGTTATTTCACCAGTCATCGATATTTTATTACTGATAATTTTATTTTTTAAAAGACTAAGAATCGCAGTTACGATAGTAATTCCGGCGGATGGTCCATCTTTGGGAATACCACCTTCTTCAATATGAAAATGGAAATCTACTTCTTCAAAGATTTTGTAATCTATTTTGAATTTGGCATTATTGGCTTTGATATAACTTAATGCTATATAAATACTTTCTTTTATGACATCTCCTAGAGCACCAGTTAGAGTTATATTACCTTTACCAGGATATAGTGTACAAGTTACTTTTAAAATAGTTCCGCCATAAGGTGTATAAGCAAGTCCATTAACTATGCCTGTTTTATTATTTTCATCATTAGTTATTAAGGTATATTTGGTTGCTCCTAAATATGATTCGATATCACCAGTATCTATTACTACTTTGGTACTTTTATCTTTAGAAATAATAACTTTTCTAATAACTGAATCTATTTGCCGATATAAATCTCTAGCTCCAGCCTCTTTGGTATATGAAGTTATTATTTTTTCAATGGCGGTATCAGTAAATTTTACATTTTTTATTTTATAGTCTTCAAGAAGATTAGGAATTAAATGATATTTAGCAATACTTATTTTTTCATAAATAGTATAACTAGATAACTCTATTATTTCTAGTCTATCTAATAATGGTGATGGTATTTCTGATATGTTATTAGCTGTTAATATAAATAATACTTTTGATAAATCAAATTCTTCTTCAATATAATTGTCACAAAAATGAGAATTTTGCTCACGATCTAGAACTTCAAGTAAAGCAGAAGCTGGATCGCCTTTATAATCTTTAGTTAATTTATCAACTTCATCAATTAGGAAGACAGGATTTATTGATCCTGATTTTTTCATTTGCTGAATTATTTTACCAGGAGAAGCTCCAATATATGTTCGACGATGACCTAATATTTCGGCTTCATCATTTATCCCTCCTAGTGATACTTTAACAAAATCTTTATTCAAAGCTTTGGCAATGGAACTTGCTAGTGATGTTTTTCCAACTCCTGGAGGTCCTACTAAACAGAGAATGGGACTATTTGATGTATTTGTTTTCTTCTTCACCGCTATATATTCAATTATTCTTCTTTTTACAGAATCTAATCCAAAATGTGACTTATTTAATACTTCTTCAATTTTTTTGATGTCAGTATTATCTTTTGATTCTTTATTCCATGGCAATGATAAGAGCCAATCTATATAAGTTCTAATAGTGGTAGTTTCAGGTGATGATGGACTAGTAAGAGAATATCTTTCTATTTCTTCATTTAACCTTTTGATAATATTTTCAGGAAGATCTAACTTATTCATTTTAGTTTTAATTTTATTGATATCTTCTTCTTTTAAATCGGCTTCTCCTAACTCTTCTTTAATTAATCTTATTTTCTCTTTTAACATGTATTCTCTTTGTTCTTCTTCTAGTTTTACCTTTAAATTATCTTCAATTTCATTTTCTAACCTAACAGTTTCTATTTCTTTGGAAAGATCTTCAATAATTAGTTTTATTCGATACATAGGATTAGTTATTTCAACATATTTTAAAATATCTTTATATTCAAGTGGTAGTTCGGAAACAATAATATCTGATAATTTATTGATATTTTTGACATCGTTTATTCTACCTAAAACAGTATTTGACATATAAGGTGAAATATCAATATATTCATCTAATTTACGATATAATACTCTTCGTAGAGCTGATGCTTCTATTTCATTGTAATCATATTCTTTAGTAGGAATTACAAAGGCTGATAAGATGTCAGATGATTCTATTAAACTAGATATTTGGACTCTATCAATTCCTTGAATGATTACTCTTGTAGTGCCATTGGGAAGGTCTATTTTTGACTTTATTTTACCTAATATACCAATTTTTGGAAGTTCGTTAAGAGATGGAGACTCTTCTAGAGGGTCGGAAAGATTTACTAGTAAAAGATGACTATCATGAATTTTTTCTGAAATAGAAAGTACTTTTTTATCTTTGTCATTAATAAACTCTAACCTTATTTCATTGTAAGGAAGAAGTACCACTTCTCTTAAGTATAATATAGGTAAATTTGTCTCGACCATGGCAAGGCACCTCCATAAAATAAAAATGTATCTTTATAATTTAGTATTAATTATAAAAGATACATCACTTCCTTTTCTTGAGTTAATATGATAACATAAAAAAAAAATATATCAAGTACTTTTGACATATTTTTTACATTTTTATTATTTATGAAAATCGATTTTAGTTATTATAAAATTATTGTTTTTCTTTTCGATTACAATCTTACCATTTTCGTATTTAAAATTAGAGTTAGAACAGTCTGATAAGTCATCAATATTACATTCACTATCTTCTTTTAAATACTCATAAGCAATGTTTGCAGTTATTTTGTCCTCTCTCTCTTCAGTTACTTCAATATCATAGTTATTTGTATAAGTTGAATGTAACCCTTTATTACTATAATTACGGCAATATAAATTTCCATCTATTTCGTAATAATTATCATTATATTTTTTATTATTTATATCTGATAGTTCTAATTTTGAATTAATTAAGCTTTCATCAATAAATGTTAAAATATATTCTTTAAGTTCTTTTAATGTTTTATAATCGGACTTTAAATATTCTCCTGTTACTTTTGTATTTGCTTCAGTAAACTCTATTTCCTTTGTGATTCCTTCACTATTTCCACAATAAGCTTTTATAGCACTATTTTCATAATAGTCATTTGCTTTGTTATATAAGTCATCTACTAGTTTCTTAGTTTTAGTATCTATTTCGCTTTCTTTAATGTAAGTAGCACAAGTATAACCTGTATAACTACTATCATGTTTTTTATAACTTATTTTATACCATTTATTACAATTATCAGTTCCTTCTAACTCTTCTTCGATAGTTACTTCCCTATAGCAGGATAATCCATCTATAATATCTCCATTAGTAGAATTTCGAACATTTAAAAGAGATGTATTATCATCACAAGATACATAGCCAATATTATTTTTTTGGGCATCTTTTATATCATTATTTTCCTCTTTAGTTTCTTCTTTTTGAGTTTCTTTTAAATTATCTTTTTTACCGACAATTAAATAAATAATGGTTCCAATTATAGCAAGACATATTATACCAAGTAAAATGTAAATAATTATTTTTTTCTTATCGTTATTTTTACTTTGATTAAGTTTTGGTTTTATATTAGTCTCCTTTTCTTTTTCTTCTTCAAAATCCTCTTCAATTGTTTTTTCAATATCGTTCATAATTCCTCCTATTAAATATAATATATCATAAGTTGGATAAAAAGAATAGCATTTTTT
>CAMEJC010000055.1 GCA_945919295.1 uncultured Mycoplasmatota bacterium | reverse complement strand
TAAAAAGATATTTATAAGCGTTCATTATAAATATCTAATTGACAAATAAATTGCCTAACATTGAAAAATAAAATTTAATGTAGATATGTGCACTTAGTTTTAAAAATGCCTCCAAATCTACACTTTTTGACGTGGAATAAAATTTCCTTGTCGTATATTAATATAACATATTTATCAAAAATAGTCCAATTTATCAAAAATAAATAGTTATAAGACATTGAAAAATGTGCACTTTCTATTGAAAATACACATTTTATAGTAAATTGCACTTATTTGTGCACTTTAGATTGATTTAACGATTTTTAGACATTTTAAACAAAATGGTTGTTTTTTTAAATTTTTTTCATTTTTACTATTGACAAAACAAGGAACTTCGCTTATTATATTAATCACCAGTTCGATTTAGGCGAATTGGTGCTAGTATCACACTAGCCAACCCCTTTTTATTCTTTTTGGGAGACTGTTCCTTAGGGGGTCAGTCTCTTTTTTATTTTATTAAAAAAGTCTCAATATTTAAATGAGACTTTTTATATTAACTAACTTATTTATTTTGATAGTTTGATCCGCTTAATTGGTTTTGTCCTAATTGAACTAATCTCTTAGTGATTTCTCCACCAACTGAACCGTTAGCTCTTGAAGTTGTATCTGGTCCTAAATTAACACCAAATTCGTTAGCTATTTCATATTTCATTCTTTCGATAGCTTGTTTAGATCCTGGAACTACCATTTTATTATTTGAAGAATTACTCATAGTTTCACCTCCTACAGTAATAGGTTGTGAAATATTACCTTTTTAATACCTTTATTTTAATGGTAATTTTTTCTATATATCAAATTCTTTTTCTTTATTAGTTATCTCTATTGTTTCAGTATTTTCTACTGCTACAGTTATTAATTTTTCATAGTCGAAAGTTTCTTCAAAATTAATAGCTTTATCTATATTTGGATTTATAACTGGATGCTTTGGAAGAAAAATAGTACAACAATCTTCATAAGGCAATATTGATATGTCATAAGTGCCAATTTTTCTAGCTATATCTATTATTTCTAATTTATCTAGACAAGCAACTGGTCTTATAACAGGAACATTAGTAACAGAATTTATTACTTTCATACTAGTTAATGTTTGACTTGCTACTTGTCCAACTGATTCACCATTAACAAGACATAGACAAGAATTCTTTTCCATTAGTTTTGTGGCAATTCGATACATCATTCTTCGCATTATGGTTATCATATAAGTAGGGTCAATATTTTTGTATATTGCCTCTTGAATATCCGTAAATTTTACGACGTGAAGAGTTATACTCGGCTCATATTTTGTAAGACATTCCACTAAGTGTTTGACCTTATTTTTAGCCATTTCACTTGTATGTGGTGGTGACTCGAAATAGACACATTCTATCTTGATTCCTCGTTTCATAGCTAAATAGCCTGAAACAGGGGAATCTATTCCTCCTGATAACATTAGAAGACCACGACCTGCTACTCCAACAGGATATCCACCTGCTCCTTCGATTTCTTTATGATAGATGTATGTATAATCTTCTCTTATTTCTATTTCTAATAAATATTCAGGATTATGAACATCTACTTTGATATCTTTAATATTTTTTAAAAGTAGAGAACCTATTCTCTTACTAAATTCCATACTAGAAATAGGGAAATTTTTATCTGCCCTACTAGTTTCAACTTTAAATGTTTTAAAACTTGTACTTTTAGCTATTTGTAATGCATTAGTCTCTATTTCCTCAGTATTAGTATTTACTTTTGTTGCTACTACTATACTATGAATACCAAAAATATTTTTTAAAATATTTACTATTTCATCAATGTTATCTTCTGTTTCAACAAACATACGAACTCTATTTTTTGTTATTTTAACATTATAATTTTCTAAAGCTTTTTTAATATTATTATAAAGCATATTGATAAAAATATTACGATTACCACTTTTAGTAGTAAGTTCTCCATACTTAATTAAAATTAATTTCATTTTATCACCTTTTCTATTTAAAGTTTAAAGTGCTGCCTTTAAGAGGTAGCACTATTAGTTTAGCCTATATTTACACAGTTAGTTAAACTATCAGAAGTGTCTGTAAATGTAAAAGTATTATCTACATATCCGCATAATGTTCTTCCTTCATTAAAGGGATCTTTGGCTTGTTCTTTGGTTAATAATCCTTTATTGATTAATGTCTCAATGTTAACAGAAGTTTCACCACTGTTTTTGTATCTATCAAAATATATTTCTGCTGCTGATTCAATTAATTCTATTTTAGCTTTTTTTTGCTTATCTTTACTTCTTTCAATTGATGAAGTTACACTTGGAATAGCTATTGACATGATAACTGCTAATATTACTAATACTACTAAAAGTTCGACAAGAGTAAATCCTTTTTTATTTAATTTTTTCATATTTATCACCTAATAATAGTATAATTTATTTTTTATTATTATACAAGAATTATTTTACTTTTTCTTTTAATTTACTTAAAATGTTAATAGCCTCAATTGGAGTTATATTTAAGATGTCAATTTTTTTAATTTCTTCTTCGGCAATGCTTTTTTTCTCTTCAAAATTGAGAGGAAGACTTGTCTGAATAATGGTATCCTTTTTCTTTTCATTGTTTTCATAAACTTTTAATATTGCAGAAGCGCGTTCTATTACTTCGTCAGGGAGTCCTGCTAGTTTGGCAACATTTATACCGTAGCTTTTGTCGACAGAACCATCTTTTACTTTATGTAAAAAAGTGAGAACGCCATTTTCTTCAACTGCGGATACATGTTTGTTTTTTAGATTAGGAAGAGTTTTTTCCATATCGGTAAGTTCATGATAATGTGTAGAAAAAAGGGTTTTACATTTAATTTTATTAGCAACATATTCTAAAATAGCTTCTGCTAGGCTCATTCCGTCAAAAGTAGCGGTACCACGCCCAAGTTCATCAAAAAGGATTAAACTATTTGGTGTAGCAAAGCGTATGGCACGAGAGGCTTCCATCATTTCAACCATAAAAGTAGATTCTCCGCTTACTAAGTCATCAGAAGCTCCAATTCGCGTAAATATTTTATCAAAGATAGGAAGTGTTGCTTCTTTAGCGGGTACAAAACAGCCAATTTGAGCCATAATAGAAATAATACCAAGCTGACGCATATAAGTAGATTTACCAGCCATATTTGGTCCAGTTATTAAAAGAATATCTGTATTTTTATCCATAATAATATCATTAGGGACATATTCACCACTTTTTAATACCTTTTCTACAACTGGATGTCTGGATGATGTTATTTTTATTTCATTGGTACTGGTAATATTTGGTCTTGTATAATTATATTTTTCACTAACAAAAGCAAAAGATTCTAAAACATCAATTTCACTTATAACTTTAGATATTCTCTGTAATTCTTTAATATATTCTTTACATTTATCCCTTATTTCGGTAAAAAGACTATATTCAAGATTAATTATTTTATCTTCAGCAGAAAGAATTAAATCTTCTTTTTCTTTGAGAAGTGGAGTAATAAACCTTTCACAATTAGCAAGAGTTTGTTTTCTTATATAGCCCATATCTTCTGTTATTAATGATAGATTACCTTTTGATACTTCAATATAATAACCAAACACTTTATTAAAGCCAACTTTTAGATTTTTAATACCTGTTCTCTCTCTTTCTAAAGTTTCAAAACTACTTATAAAATCTTTTCCACCTTTACTTAAAGTTTTTAATTCATCTAATTCGTTAGAATATCCTTCTTTGATTAGAAAGCCTTCTTTTAAGGAATTTGGTGGTTCTTCATAAATGGATTTTTCTAGTAGATTATATAAATTATCAAGAGTATTTATATTTTTATAAAATTTTATTTTTTCTAATTTTTCTTTGATAGAAGGAAGTACTTTTAGTGATGCTTTTAACTGAAGTAAGTCTTTAGCATTAGCAGAACCAAATGATATTCTTCCACATAGTCTTTCTAAATCATAAACTTCATATAAATTATCACGAAGCTCATCTGCGGTTATAAAATCTTCAAGTAGTTTTTCAACAATGTTGTATCTAGCATTTATTTTATTAATATCAATAAGTGGATTTTCAATATAATTTTTTAATTTTCTTGATCCCATAGCAGTTTTGGTATTATCTAAAAGCCAAAGAAGTGAGTAAGTTCTCTCTTTTGTTCTTAAGCATTCAGTTAGTTCTAAATTACGTTTGGTATGAATATCCATTTCAAGATAGGATTCTCTTTTTTTTATTATTACTTCTTGAAAATGGGATAAATTTCTTTTTTGGGTTACTGATAAATAATATAGTAATAATTTAATAGAAGTTACGATTCTAGTATCTTTAACTTTATTATAAATAGATTCATATTCATTATTTAATATTTCATCACTATAGGTAATTGGTACTTTTGCAGATTTTATTTTTGATATTAAGATTTTATCAGCATTTGAAGATATTACTAATTCTTTTATTTCGAGAGATAATATTTTATAGACAATATCATCAATGTTTCTTTCTAATACTTCAGCGTATATTTCACCAGTTGTTATATCACAATATGTTAAAACAAAGCCATATTCAAAATCATAAAGATTACCAATATAGTTGTTTTCTTTTTCATTTAATGAATTGCTATTAGTAATGGTACCGGAAGATATTACTTCAACTATATCTCTTTTAACGATTCCTTTAGCAGTTTTAGGATCCTCTAACTGTTCACAAATAGCTACTTTAAATCCTTTTTTGATTAGCTTATCAATATATACTTCAGAAGCATGATGTGGTATTCCACACATAGGTACTCTTTCTTCTAGTCCAGCACTTTTCCCAGTTAAAGTGAGTTCTAAAGCATGAGCTACTACTTCAGCATCTTCAAAAAACATCTCATAAAAGTCTCCTAATCGATATAAAATTATAGTATCTTCATGTTTATCTTTCAATTCAACGTAATGTCTCATCATTGGTGATAATTTGCTTCTATCTACTTCATTTCTTTTCATACTTCTATAACCTTCTTTGCCCTTTTATTATAACATTTTAGATAAATATTGTAAATTAATATTTTTCTTTTTTATTGATCATTGTTATTTTTTATATTTTGAGATATAATTATTAGTGTGGTGATAAAATGAGTAAAAAGAGAAAAAGAAAATTAAATAGAAAGAAAATATTATTAGTAGGACTATTTATTATTGTTACTATTTTGACTATTTATTTGATAATTCCTAAAAGATATGGCTATCAGAAAGAAGTTATTGAAACATTTAAAGAGGATAATTTATATGAGAAAATTAAAGAGACCAAAAAATACTCTAAAACTTTAGAAACGGCTATTTTAGAAAATAAATTTAACAAAGATTATTTTGGTGAGTATTTAAATATTATTTATGTAGAAAATAAAGATTTTATTGATGAAGTTAATAATCTTTTAAGCCTGGGATATAAAAGTGATGAAATAAATTTATTTTATGAAAAATTACCAGATAATATAAATGTTATTACTTCAAATGAATATGATAAAAATATTAGTAATTATCTAACTCTTTCATACTTTAATATTGATAATTTAGATAGATATATTAAGTATGAGAATAATGACAATAAATTTACTTCTGTATATGATACAAATACAATAAAAGATAATTATAATTATGAAGATACTGTTACTTTTGTTAATGCTTATTTAGATAAAGATTACTATACTAATGATATTGCTTTATCTAAAGAAGAAGAGAAAAAAATAGATGTAATTGTAAATAAATATTATAAATTAAGTAAAGATTATGAACCTGATGATCTTACTAAAATAGATAGTAAATTTGCGTCTGGAAGTAATCAGAGGCTTAGAAAAGAAGCTGCAATTAAATTTGAAGAGATGACTGCTGAAGCATTAAAGAATGGGTATAAAATATATGCTGGTTCAACTTATCGTTCTTATGATTATCAGCTTGGATTATATAATAGATATGTTGCTAAAGACGGTTTTGATGAGGCTGAAACGTACTCAGCAAGAGCAGGCTATTCTGAACATCAACTTGGTTTGGCGGTCGATATTATTAATGGTAAATGGGAGTATTTAAGTGAAAATGATGAAGAATATGAATGGCTAATAGATAATTCTTATAAATATGGTTTTATTTTAAGATATCCTAGAGGTAAAGAATATATAACTGGTTATGTATTTGAAGATTGGCATTTTAGATATTTGGGTATAGATCTAGCTACTAAAGTATATAATAGTAAGCTTACTTATGATGAGTATGTAGCAAGACAATTATAAAAATAAACAGTACGATAAAAAAGTACTGTTTATTTTGGCTCTACAATTTTTACTGGGGAGTTAAATTTCTAATATTCCTTTATTAAATAA
>CAMEJC010000054.1 GCA_945919295.1 uncultured Mycoplasmatota bacterium | reverse complement strand
AATTATACAATCAATTAAGATAATTGAATTAATCCAAATAATTTATTGTATTGAATACCACAACCAGCTTTGAAGCTTACTGCTTGTTCTAATGACATATCAGCATTAGTTAATCCATCGCTTACTTCTTTAACGATAACATCACCTTCTAATGCTAATTTAACTGGTTTTTCGTCTCCACATAAAGCGTAAATAACTTCGTTATCCATTGTAAATTCAAATGTACCCAATTTATGTCCTTGTTTGATAGGCATAAGTACATATCCGTTCCATACGCTTAATAAACCGTTTTCGTTTACTGCATCTTTCATGTTGCTAGAATATTTAGCTATATCAGTTACACCAGTTAATTTTCTTAAAGCAGCTTCAGTACCAACTAATTTTGGTTTAACACCATTTGCAGCTTCAACATGTGCTAACATTTCTAATACAGCAGCTTCGTTAATGCTACCACCAGCATTAACTTTAAATTCTGTTGGTAAGTTCTTTAAAGCATCTGCAAAAGTAGCTTGAGCGATTTCTGCTAATTTCTTATTCATAGCTAAAGCAATTTTTTGTACTAATACATCGAATGAAATTCTACCAGCAGCTACTTGTTCCCAATAAGTGTATACTCTGATACCGTATTCTCTCATTTCTGGAACAAATGCACCGTAGTTTTCAATTCTTTGTCTCCTTAAATTCATATGAGAACCAGAGAACTCAGCAAATTCTATTTCGTTTTCAGCTTCAACGATAAACTCTATAGAATCACCTAAAGCTAAGTTTCTTACTTCAACGAAGTTGTTGAAGAATGAATCTTTTTCTAAATCACCATTGTTTAATAATTGGATAGCTATTTCTTCTGTAATAGCGTAAACTTCGTTCTTATGACTTCTCCAAGCATTTCTATATGCTCTCTTTGAATATCCTTCTGTTAAACCTAAAACATTGAAGAACTCCTTTCTGATAGCTTCATCTCTTTCAGATGCTGTAACATTCGCAAAGTTAGAAGGAATGTCATTTTTGTAATTTTGATATATTAATGTTGATAATACGTTCATCTTATTCGTTCTCCTTTCTACTATTTAGCCACTACTGCTAATTCTATTAATTTATAAGGTGCTGGGAATCTCTTACCATCTTTATTAACATAAACTGCTACATGAGAATTTTTGATTCCTATAACATGGAACTCAACTCCACCAACTGCAGCATTACCTTTTTCTAATTGGTCAGCTTCACCTGGAACACCTGCAGCTTTGATTTTATATACATCATCAACTGCTAAAGTAGCTATATCACCAGCTGGGAAGAAGTCTTGAGATAAAGTGATAATATCACCAACATGGAATGGAATTACTGGTACTGGTTTACCTGCTTCATTTCTAAAGTGTCCAAATTGTTTGTATTTAGCAGAAGATTCGTCATAAACTATTTCTGGTTTCATAACGATACCTAATTCTTCTATAGCATCACCATCAGAAGCTGGTATCATTTCTTTAACTTCTAAAGAAACATCAGCTATTGGTAATCCTATTTTAACTATTGTTCCGTTAGCTACTTGGATGTTATCTCCACCAGCAGTAGCCCTAACTAATCCAGAATGGATTCTTCCACCGACATTTACTTCGTATAAGTCAGTAGTGTCTAATCTTAAATATTTTCCGTTTTCTACGTACATTTTTATTTCTCCTTTTCTTTTTATTAATTAATCATTGTCTTTGATATATTTGTCTAAGATACTCCAAGCTGTTAAAGGTGCTGGTGCTTTTGTACCAACAACTGGTATTTTAGCTTGAGAATCCTTTTCAAACTTCTTTTTAGTTTGTGATTTCTTATCTAAACGAATGTCATTATCAAAAGCTAATACTTTTAGACTTCTTTCCATTTCGTTTATATCTTTGTTATATTTATCTTCTACAATTTCATTGTAACCTTCTAAGTTAGCTAATACAGAATATCCTTGTAGCATTAAATCTACTTCTTCTTTGTGTTCTGTATCAATTATATTTTGTTTATATGCTCTTAAATCTTCTAACTCTGCTATTGTATTGTTGTATTTAATTTCTAATTCTTTTAAGTCGTTAGAAGCTTTTTCATATCCTGCTCTCATTTCTGAAAGTCTTTTAACTTCATCTGCTGTTAAATATTCAGAAAATACTTCTATTGGGTCACCAACAAATGAAATTTCGTCTTGACCTTCTACTTTTGAATATTGTTGTTTGAATGTTTGAGCAACATAACCAGCTTCGTTATAATATTCTCTTTGATAAATAAATTTATCATCATATACATTAACTAAATAATAATAGCAATCTGGATTTGCATTATATAGTATTTCGTATATTTTATAAGAAATATCATCAAAAGACAATTCGTATTTAACTATCATGTTTTCATTATCTAATGACATTTTCTTTTTAGCTTTAGTTGTGTCTTTGTCATCGTCAGCAACTTTTTCATCTTCGCCATCTTGATTTTCTTCTTGTTGCACTTCATCTGCTAATAGTTCTTCGTTGTTATCTACGTTTTCTTCTACACTTTCTTCTGCGTTTTCTCCTGCATCACTTGAATCTTCGCCATTGTCTGAACCGTCATCTGAACCATCATCTTCAAATTGAGCATTGATACATTCTGGACATAACAATTCTCCATCTATTTCTTCAAATCTTAACTCTTCGTTCTCTTCTTTGCCACATTTAGAACAAACACCCACTATATTTCCTCCTTTCATAACTTCTTCAAATTTAGAAATCATTTCGCTATAAATAGCTTTGAAATCATCTTTAGAGTATTTTCCAACTTGTTTTATTCTAGCGTTTCTAAAAGCTGGTGCAACATTTTCACCCAAAATGCACAAAGCTGTAAACTCAAAATCTGTAATATCTATATAATTATCTCTTTCTGTATAATCATTTATAGATATTTCCATACTTTGATTACATTTACCTTCTTTTATCTTATTTATAGCTTTTTCATTTCTATTCCATAAATAGCAATCAGCAAATAGATATTCTGTTTCTTCCCCATTATCCATAATAATAGTATCAAACCTAGATGAATCCTTTATAACAACTCCAAAAGGTATTGTTTTAATGTTTTCTTCTATACCATTATCACTTATTATATACTCGATACCGTGGTCTGAAAAATCTTCATCTTTATCATTCCAATAACCGATTACTGGTACATAATTTAAAGTGGGACAAGCTTTTAGAATATTTTCTTTAGAAAATCCAGTACCATTTGCTATCTCGTCATATCCCATTATAGAGATTGAACATTTAGTAAATTCACTATTTACCTTTTCAAAGTTTTTAGTGCTTACACTAAAATAAGACTTCTTATTCAAGTAATCACCACCTTAATAATATAATTTTTTGACAACTTTATAATTAACATCTTTTAAGTCATCATATTTAATGTTCTTACAACTAAAAATGGCTTTATTATTTTCTACCATAAACGACACCAATTTATACCCTTTGTCTAATAGGTAATTTTTATCTTTTTCGCTATAAACTTCTATCAACATTATACATCACCATCTTCTTCGTTATTGTTATCTTCGGTATCGGCTTGAGATGTATCTTCTTCTGATTTTAATGGTCTACCCCTACCTTCGCTACCTTCGCTATTACTATTAGAATTACTTGTACCACCTGCTGATTGTCCTGGGTTAATGAAACTACTATTAAGAGGTGTCCAAGTTTCGTTAAGATTTAATAAACTTTCTAAAACACTTAAACCTCTTTCGTTTAATTGTGTAGCACCCATCATGGCAGCAACTTGTAACTTCACAGGAACACCAAATTGTGCTGTTTTGATATATCTATCTATAACATCTTTTTCTGTAAAAGTAGTAGCCTGTATAAGTTGTACCTTAAACTTGCCACCAAATTCAAATTTAAGTTTTCTGTTTAACCATCTTTCTAATTTAATATAGAAATTATATAGCTTACCACTATCAACAAGGTTACTTGCAGTTAACCCTGTACTATTTGAAACTCTACCAAAATTAACTGGTGATAATCCTGTATTCAAGAATAGAGAAGCTTCTGCGTTAGCTATCTTGGTAGATTCTGTTGAAGCGTTAGAACCGAAATCTATAGCTTTAAATGGTGTAGCACTTAAAAACGCCCCTATACCACCAGGTAAGCTATCTATCAATGCTTCATAGAAACTTAATGCAATATCTGTAGATACTGCAAAATCATCTACCTTCTCGTTTTTACCTAATAAAGGTAATTCCATTCCTATAAACTTATAATTACTAGCTTCACTTGAAGCTTTTTCATTATCTTTGTAATCTTGTATATCAGCTAAATCTCCGTATATATTAGCCCAAGGTGGGAATATAAAAGGTAAATCCGTCCACTTGATACATATTGTATATCTAGGGTCTAATTCTTGCCATTTATAATCGTTACCTTTGTTTTTATATATCTTATATTTCTTTTGGAACTCTGCTGGATAAGTTGATAATAAATCTGTTTCTATATATTTAATATTAGTCATCTTATCGAAGTAAGAAAAGTCAAATAAGAAATTGAAACATCCATCTGATATTGTTGATATTTGACAATATTCTGGGTCTAATTGTAAGAAGAAAAAGCTATCAGAATCTTCTATACAATAACCATAGAAAACATCTTCTAAGTTACAAGTAAAACATATCTTATCAAACTCATGTTCCAAGTTCATATTATCTACATAGTTACATACCTTTAAATACTCTTTTTTCATTTTTGCTTCATTGGTAATATTACCACTAGCATTTGAAAATTTATCTATATTTGGTATAATTATTGGTATATATCTACTTATACTAGGAAAGTAATTTACTACTTGTGCATATAAAGGTGAAACTGTATATAATACAACAGATAAATCTTTTAATTCTTTTGAAAAGTTTTGAGGATTTTCTAAGTATCTGTTTACATTTTCAGCACTAAACTTAGTAGAATTACCGAAATAACTTTTCTTTTGAGAAGTTATTAAATTATCAGAAACACTTTTACCAACTGCTTTAGCGAACCTTTTAATCAATTCGACTTTTTGTTCTTCTGTAAGTTTAGTTTGGTCGTCTTTTTTATCACTCAAGGCTTATCGAAACCTCCTTTAATTAATTATTTCTTCCTATTATTCCTTTTGATTTTATTACAGGTGGTCTAACTCTTACTAATCGTCTAACATCACCTATATCCTTTTCTCTTTTTGTTAAATTACTTTCTAAATCTTGAATAAAATAATTTCCCATAGCAGAAGCTACATATTTATCCTTCAAACCATCTGGTGGTTCAACTAGCTTAATCTTATCGCCTTGTATAAACTTCTTGCTTAAATTAATCATTTCATTTAATGTTAAATCACTATATAAATATGGTAACTCTAAAATAGATTTTTGTTCCATGTTAGCGTTATTATATTCTTCTCTATCTTCTAAATACTCTTCTTTACAAGATAAATGAGATATTAACATTTGGTATTTATTTGAAGTTAAAGCATCCAACATAGCTATGTGCATGTTGTTATTGATTTCAGCATTTCCCATAAAGCCCCACATTACAGGAGCAGAATCTGGGTTTTGACATCTAGCAGCTAAGTTGTCTATATTGAAACATTTAATAGGTGTATATTCTACATCTCTTTCTTCATCATAAAGTACCTTTGCCATACTATCAACAAAGTTCAATCCAAAGGTACGAGCATCGAATACAATATAATCTGCCCTAAAATCATTAAATATTCTTCTAACCTTTATAGCTTGAGTATCTATATCAGTACCCTCTATACATTCAGTATAAACTTCTTGCCTTTTATACTTTTCTCCTTCTTTTATCGCTCTAATACATTTAATTACAGATAAGTCGTTCTTAGTTTTATCTGTTGATGTACTCATAGCTATATCTATAGATACTACTCTTATTTCTCCTGGTGTTTTCTTAATATCCCCAAACCATGTTCTCTTCTTTTGTATAAAGTCTTGTGTACTCATTGGAAACCAAGCCTTTTTAACTGTTTGTGCTTTACTTACTAACTCATAAGTATAGAATTGGTCGGCACTACCACCAGCCATAATATTTAAATACTCCATATCATAAGTTAATTTATCAAATCTTTTCTTCTCCTTCTTCATTTGAGCAACAGAACGTATACCATGTTTTATAGCCAAAGCGTAGTCAGTAGCAAATAAGAATTGTGTACCATTATAAGTACCAACCACAGCATCTTTGATAGTTTGCCATATCCAATGATGTTTCCAAAACGCAGATGATAGGTATACTTCTCTAGGTTCTTCTTGCAAATGAGCATATTCTGCTTTCTTTGTGTAAGGTGTTTGTCTTAATATTTCCATAGGTGTAAATACGGATTCTAATATCTCTTTCTTTGTTTGTC
>CAMEJC010000053.1 GCA_945919295.1 uncultured Mycoplasmatota bacterium | reverse complement strand
CTAGTATGCAAGATGCTAGTAATGTTGATAATTTAATTAACTCATATGCTACTCTTGGTAAACAAATAGAAGATTTAGATAAAGTTGGTGATGAATCTTCTATTGAAAAACGTAATGCTTTATTAGAACAACAAAATGGTATTAGAGAAGAGTTAATAGGAATAGATAGCGAATATGCAGATATTCTTGGTGATGAAAATTTAACACTAGATGAACAAATAGATAAAATGCAAACTCTTAACGGTGAAGCTAAACAATTAGCTGTTAAAAATGCTATGGATAATTTGCCAAGCCAAAAGACTATGGAAACTACATTCAAAAATCTTAGCACTTATATTGAAAATGCTAAGAATATGCAAGAAGCATTGAATAAAGTTGGCGAAGATGGAACAGTAGTTTACGGTGGAATGAAAAAGTCTGCCGAAGAACTTGGTGCTAATCTTACAACTACAAAAAATAAGATTGCCGAAGGTGTCGAAGCTGTAGATGGTTATAATAAGGTATTAAAGGCTGCCGAAGAAATTAACTATGTTACAGGCAGAAGTTATCTTGAATTATCAGAAGATGAAAGAAAAGCTGTAGACGAAATGTTTGGTATTAACGAAGCTACACAAAATGCTTCTAGTGGTATAGATGGTATGGGCGATTCTGCAAGTGGTACTGCCGATGAATTAAGTGGATTAAGTGGCGAAGCCGATGGAACAAGCGAAGCACTTGGTAGATTAGCAGAAACTGCCGACCTAGATTGGAATCAAGATGGTATTCTTGATATGACAGATAATCTTCTTAACTTGGCTGCCCAAGCTGACGAAACAAAAACTGCATTAGAAGTTTTATCTAGTGCTTGGGGTGGATATGAAAGCGAAATTGATTTATTAGATACAATGCTAAAAGATTTAGAAGAATATGGTGGATTGCAAGAAGAAACTTGGTCAGCTGTAATGAAGAGTGGTAATGCCGACCTTATCGCATTATTGGGTGACGAAGATAATATGTATCAAAAACTTATTGATACTATTAAGGCTAAAAAGAAAGCACAAGAAGATGCTGAAAATGCTGCAATAACAGCTGCCCAAGAAGAACAAAGGGCTGCTGGAGGACTAACAGATGACTTAGCACGACAATATAGTGATAGGTCATTATATGCAGAAGATTCTTATAGGTCTCAAGAATATGCTGCCCTAGCTTCTGAAAAAGGTCAAGTTGATGCTTATGGTAGATTAATCAAAAAAGATAACGAAGTAGCTGAAACTAAGGCTTCTAACAACGCTAGTACATTCGCTAATACTCAAAACCATGTTCAAAGCATGAAGGGTTTAAGTGATGACGAAACAGGTCATTATGTAAAAAATAATGAAAAGAAAATAGAAAGCGATAAAGAAGTAGAGAGAAGTAGAAGCACTACGAATAAAACTAATGCTCAAGCTAGTAACCACGAAGAAACAATGGGTTACTTGGATAATAACGAAAAGAAGAAAAAGAGTGACCAAGAAGTAGCACAAAATAGAAGCACTACAAATCAAACCAATGCTCAAGCTAGTAACCACGAAGAAACTATGGGTTACTTAGACAATAATGAGAAAAAGAAAAAGAGCGACCAAGAAGTAACCACAAATAAACAAACCGAAGCACAAAAGCAAGGTGCTACACCTACTAACCAAGAAGAAACTCAAAAATATGTTGAAAATAACGAAACCAAGAAAAAGAGCGACCAAGAAGTAACTGCCAATAAGTCAACACAAAATGTTTTACAATCACAAATGACTAACCACGAAGAAACTATGGCTTATTTAGATAACAACGAATCTAAAAAGTCTAGCGACCAAGAAACAGCTAGTAATGCAGTTTCTACAGAACAAGATGCTTCTGCTCAAAAGAAAGCAGAATATCAAGCTGAAAGAAACGCTTTCCAAGAACAACAATATGCTAAGATAAAAGATGAACAACATTTTGCTAATATGAGCAAATCCGTAGTAATTAACTATGTTAATACTGTAAGTGGCTTATATTCTCAAGATGCTTCAACCTTTACAGTTGCTATGAACTCTAAGCATAGTTCAATATATAGTTTCTCTTCTGCATTAGATGTTCTTATAAATAAATTATACTCTTTAGTTAGTGCTAGTGCAAGTTTAAATTCTGCTTTATCTAGTAACCTATCTATGATTAATCAAGTCAATAGTAGTACGGTTAAGTCTACACCTTCTAGTGCTTCTGAGGTATCAAACGGAGGTATCACAGGAGAACCAATACTATCTAGTGATGAAGTTGGTAGCGTAATGACAGCTAGTGATGGTAGTAGTGAATTTGGAGGTTCTAGTGGTAGTGAATTAAACCCAGAAGTAGTTCCAGGTGGGGCTTCATATATTGGCTATAATGGTAAATATGCTAACACCGTTACAAGTTCAGTAGATAATTTGACTACTAGTGTAGATAAATTATCATCTAGTGCCGAAAACCTTGCTTCTAAGACTAAAACTGTTACTAGTACAGTTAAAAAGGCTTCTAATGCAACCGAAGAAGCTTCTGAAAAAGCTGAAAAAGAAGTTGCTAACTTAGAGTTAGAGATAGATAGATACTTTAAGCTTAATGATGTAATAGAAGATTATAATGATTTATTAGAAGTAAATCGTAAACTTCAAGCCGACCAAAGTAATACAAATAAAAAATATTCTCTTATGAGAGAAGAAATCCAATTAATGCAAGAAAAAATAGTTGTATTACAAAAGTTACAACAAGAGCAAGAAAAAGAAAGAAACGAAATTAAGAAGATATTAGTTTGGAATAAATTCACATTTGATAGCTATGGTAACTTAACTAATTCTCAAGAGAGATTAGAAGCTGCTATGAAATGGGTTAATACTTTAAGTGGAGATTTTAAAGAGCAACAAAAAGCTTGGATTCAACAATTATCAGATTACGTTGATAAATACACTTCTTTAATGAATGATGATATAGAATCTACTAAGCAACAAATTATGGACTTAAATAATTCTGTAAAATCTACTGCTGTTGAAACTCTAACCACATTAAGAGATAAATTAGTTGATGCTTTAAGAAATCAAAGAGAAACAGAAAAAGAAGATGAATTAGCTAGACTAGATGATAGAATAGCTTCATTACGTAAGCAAATAGATGATATGGACGATGAATACGGTGATAAGGTTAAGAAACAAGCTAAATTAGAAGCAGAGTTAGCAAAATGGAAATTAGATGATTCTGCAACTGGTAAAAAGAAGGTTGCCGAATTAATGGATGAAATAGCTGAATTACAAAAAGATATAGCTAAAATGGAAGTAGAAAAACAAATAGAAGATATAGAAAAACAACAAGATGCTATTTCAAATGCTTATGACGAACAATTACAAGATAAAGAACTGTATTATCAAGCTGATAAATTATTAGCAGAAAATAATATAAATGAAATCAAGAAATTGTTAGAAAGCAATTCGGAGGACTTTAGGGGACTAGGTAATTTATTAGGTGATTCATTTAAAGAAAGTTTTATGGAAGAAATACAATTTGCATTGGATTCTATAAAATATCTAAAAGGTGAAGCAAATGCTTTAGGTAGCAAACCTACACAAACTACTACAGCATCCAAGAAACCAACTACCGTACCTTCTCCATCAAGTAGTACACCGAAACCAAAACCAACACCTTCTGCTCCAGCTTCTGCTACTAAACCTGTAACCAATGGTTCTAGGGTTCATGTATCAAGTCCAAATAGTGCTATATATGTAGATTCATATACTTCTAGTGCTTCTGGTACTTGGAGTGGTGCTGGTATTAATGCTAACGATACTTTATATGTAGTTAATGATAACAACGGAAGGGTTGCATTATCTAGGAAACAAGGTGATGTTTATAGTGCTATAGGTTGGATAGATAAGAACAAAGTAAAAGCGTTTAATATTGGTGGTTATACTGGTAACAGCGAAGGTTTAGCTTGGTTGGATAGGCAAGAGCAAGTTCTTACAAAAGAACAAACTAGTGCTTTCCAAAGCCTAGTTAAAATGTTACCATCACTAATAAGTAATCCTTATGTAGAATTAGTTCAAAGCACTATGTCTAAGAGCATAACACCAGCTACGGAAAGTGCTATAAATATTACTAATAATAACACTTATAATGTAGAACCTAAAACAGAATATGATGTAAAACGCTTTGAACAAGATGTAGAAACATTAATACTAAAAGATTTAAGGAAATATGGAAAAGTAAGAGGAAGGTAGAAAGAGTATATCTCTTTCTACCTTTATTAAAAAGGAAGTGAAAGAGATTGAAATACTATTCAGATTTTAGATTTGGGCAAAAAACATTATCATCATTCGGAGGAATAATCTATAACGATTCTGATACATTTAAAAAGAACATAGGTAGAAATCCAAAACACATAACATTACCTATACCAAATAAAGGTGAAATATATTATGGAACTGAATATGAACCATATCAATTTGATGTACCTTGTTATTTTGAAAGAACATTAAACGAAGCCGAGATAACAGAATGGATAATTAATAGTGGTGAACAACCATTTCAATATGTTGGTGATGATAAAGCTATAAATGCAGTTTATAATGGTATGTTGGATTTTAGTATTTATGGTAATGACATAATACAACAATCTATAGTTACAATACCTTTTATAGCTTATGGTGATAGCCTTTGGTATTCTACCAAAAGTGAAACTTATACCATAGCCGATAGTAGTACAGCAAGTGAGGTTAATTTTAAAACTGTAGCCAACAGACCATCATATCCGTTAATATCATTTACAGCAGGTTCTACTGCTATAAAATTCAAATGGAATAATAAATTAGATTTTAGTATGAAAAACTTAACTATAGGAAGGACATATTATATAGATACCTCAAATGATGATGTTTATTATATGTTGGCTGGTAGCCAAATATTCGTAGTAGATTCTTATGAGAGTGATATATATTTTACAATGCCAATAATCGAACCAAAGATAACCAATACTTTAAAAGTTGTAGAGGGACACGCTACAAATGTAAAGGTAGTTGCTAATAGCAAAATTATAGAATAATTAATTAAATAAAGGGAGTGAATTAGTTGCCTACAATAAAAGAGAAATTTAAAAATCCTAGACTTAGATTATATGATATAAATAAAAATTTTATATGTGAATTAACTGGTAATTCTTTAAGAAATTCAGCTTATTCAATTAAAAGAACAAAGAAGATAAATGAGATAGAAACTCTTTCATTCTCTATACCATATGATAATGAACATATAGGACTTGGAAGTTGTGAATATTTAATAAGACATGAATTTGCATGGTTTATAATAAAAAATATTTCTTTATCTAGTTCAGATGTAAGAGTTTTAGAAGTTGAATGTGAAAGCAATTTTACTATATCTAAGACTATTATGTGTGAAGAAATGGAATTAATAGGTGTATCACCTCAAGAAATGTTTGATGGAATAATGGCTAGTGCTACAGGTAATAGTTTAAATTATATATGGAAAGGAACAGATGTAGGTTCTCGTAGAAGTATTACAATAGAGAGTGAAAGTTCTGTATTTGAAAATTTAATGGCTATGGCAGAAGCCTTTAATTCTATTATAGAAATGGAATATGATAGCGATGGAAATAACACAATATTTCTAAGACATAATCCATATGATAGAAAGAAATTAATAAGAAAAGATAGAGATATATCTCAATTAGATATAAATTATGATACTAGTGCTTTATTTACCAGAGTTTTAGCTTTAGGATGTACAGATGACGATGGTGTAGAATTAAACCTAATAGATAAAGTTGGTAAATCTTATTTAGAAGATTATAGTTATTTTAAGAAAAAAGGTATGACAGACCAAGAAATAGCTAACAATCCTCAATGTTTAGCTATGCAAGTTGTAAGATACCCAGATATAGTTGATGTAGAAGATTTAATGGTTGCAGCCCAAGAGGAATTAGAAAAATGTAGTATGCCAAGAGTAACTGGTAGCGTTAAGTTTTCCGACCTATCCGTATTAGAGGAATGTAGCGTTATAGAGCCTATTTTATACGAGAAGTTATATATTATAGATAAGACTGTTAATATGGTTTTTACAGCCAATATAACCGAAATAGAGTATGATTATGATAATATCCTTGAAGGAAATATATCTATGGATAGTTTGATAACTTATTCTAGTGTATTTAATGATTTAGTAAATAATAGCGAAAAAATAGATAAGGTAACAACTATAAATCCAACAACAGGAAAACCTAGCTTAATAGGTAGTCTTGTTCAAGGTATATTAAATACTAATATTGTTCATATTGCAGGACAGTTAGAGGGTATAGAGCAACCAGAAGATAAAACTGCTATATTATTTGAATGTAGGGATGTCAGTATGCCCGAATTATTTGGTGCTTAAAATTAGCCAAGGCACTCTTTATAGAAATATAAAGTAATAAAAGAGCGTGAAAACTGGAAGGCTAAAATTGTTGTTGAAATAATTAATTAAAAATGATATAATATAAAAGGAGGTGAAATTAATGAGGTATAATTATGAAGATATAAAATCATTTATAGAAGGAGAAAATGGTAATGGTTGTACTTTATTAACTAAAAAAGAAGAATATATTGATACTAAGCAAAAACTTACAATAAAATGTAAATGTGGTAATACTTTTAATACAAGTTTTACTAAGTTTAAAAATAGAAATAAAAGACAATGTAACGAATGTAGTACGAATACTAGAAAATTAAAATATGAAAGTAATAAAATTGAATTTATATGTGAATATTGTGGCAAAAAGGCGTATAAATCAAAATATGAATATTCTAGTTTATGACTCT
>CAMEJC010000052.1 GCA_945919295.1 uncultured Mycoplasmatota bacterium | reverse complement strand
TTGTTTGTTATCTATATTATAAATTGGTGAAATTTTAACTAATGTTTAACAGTGTAATGAATCGTATGCAGTAAAATAGAATGAATTTTCTTCGCAATAAAATTTTGTTATAATTAATTTATAGTAAAGGCGGTTGTAACAAATGAAACAAAGAATAACAAGAAAAATGAGAAGAGAATTAAGAAATGCTGTTAATCCATTAGAGGAAGTATTAATTATAATAAAACAATATTTTCCAAAACTTACTAATTGGATTGATAATTTAACTGACATTAGAAACCAATCATATGTTAAATATGATTTTAAAGTTTGTCTTTTAATCAGTAAAATCAACCTATCAAAAAATTAATAAAAAAGAAAAAGATCCATATAATAATATGAATCTAAAAACAATTTATTTACTTTTTTTATCAATCATTTCATTAATAACAGTACCAAAAGTAGCAATATTCTTCATATCAGAAGGAACAATTATTTTAGTTGATTGACCATTAGCAAGTTTTTCAAGAGCTTCATAACTCTTAAGAGTAAGTACCGAACTATCTGCTTTAGCATCTTTTAATAATTTAATACCATCAGCCTCAGCCTGTTTAATTTTTAATAAAGCTTCAGCTTCACCTTCTGCCATCTTAATTTGTGCCTCTTTCTGAGCTTCAGCCTTAAGTATAGCAGACTCTTTCTCACCTTCTGCAATTAAAATACTAGATTTCTTTTCTCCCTCAGCTTGAAGAATCTTTTCTCTTCTCTCTCTTTCAGCTCTCATTTGTTTTTCCATTGCTTCTTGAATATCCCTAGGTGGAAGAATGTTTTTAACCTCAACCCTATTAACCTTAATACCCCAAGGATCAGTAGCCTCATCTAGTATACTTCTCATCTTAGCATTAATAATATCTCTGGAAGTTAAAGTTTGGTCAAGTTCTAACTCACCAATAATATTTCTAAGTGTAGTAGCGGTTAAATTCTCAATAGCATTAATTGGATCCTCAATACCATAAGTATATAACTTCGGATCAGTTATTTGAAAATAAACAACCGTATCAATTTGCATAGTAACATTATCCTTAGTAATAACAGGTTGTGGTGCAAAATCTTTAACAATCTCTTTCAAAGTAACTTTATTAGATATTCTATCAATAAAAGGAACCTTAAAATGAAGACCGTTAGTCCAAGTAGTTAAATAACTACCAAGTCTTTCAATAACATAACTTTTAGCTTGTGGTACAATCTTAATATTAGGTATAACAAAAAGTACCACTAAAATCAAAATAACAATAAAAATTTCCATTTCTTCAATCCTCCCATTTTTCAACTTTTATTTTTACACTATTAATAGATAATATTTTAACACTTTCACCCTTAGAAATATCCATATCAGAATAAGCCGACCACCTCTTACCATCAACTTTCACTTCACCAATATTATCTCTAGTAATGTCCATCGTAACAATCCCCTTCATACCAACTATTCGATCAATATTAGTTCTTTCATTAACTACTTTAATCTTCTTATATAATTTCCTACTAATGGGCATTAGAATAATCCCCACTACGACAAATACAATAATTTGAATACATATATTGTCAGTAAATAAAGATATAATCATAGTAATAATTCCACTAATAACAAACCAAATACTAACCAAATTAGTAGTCAATACTTCCAAAAGACCTAAAATAACTACAATGGCAAACCAAGTATAAAACATAAAACCACCTTACTTCTTTATATGATTATAATATTTAAAATATTAAAAATTATCTCACAACATCATTATATCAAATAAATAAAAAAATAGCAATCAAATAAAAAATATAGTTCACAAAGAACTATACATAAAAGAAATTACCCATGATTAATTTTTTTCCAATCTAAATTCTTATGAGTAAGAGCCATGATCGCACAATATACATAACTAATCAAAAAAATTGGATTAAAAAATATAGCTTTTATCTTACTACTCATACTCAAATCAATCTTCTTCTCTCTAATAATTATTATCATAGTGGTAATTAATAAAATTATATAACAAATAATAATGAAAAATAGAAATTGACCAAAAAATTTATAAGCAAGTGTATGATTAATAGAAAAATAATATATACCCGCTACTAACTTAGCAAATAATTCTAGAACAAGAAAAATAGCAATTAAAATATATGGCTTAACACCAATCCAATTAGAAAACTGTGATCCACTATTTCTATCATTAGTTTTAAAGGCTTCATATAATTTTTTAACATATATTTTTCTAGCATCAAAAAAGCCCCTAATCCATCTGGTTCTCTGATCCAAACTAACTTTAAAACTAGTAGGTTGCTCATCATAAAACATTGCCTTATCATTGTAAAACGAAGTCATCTCATTAAGAGAAGAATATAACGTTAATTCATAATCTTCAGTCAAAGTATGAAAAGGATATCCTTTCCATTTTTCAATAAAACTTCCTTTAATATAAAAACCAGTCCCCGAAATAGTAACATTTCTACTATCCTTATTCTTTTGTAAATTACCTAGCGTATTTATCATTGAAAAAGTAAGTGTCGAACAGGCCGCTACTACATTATCATTTCCATTCTTCGTATTTCTATAACCTATTCCAATATCATATCCATTTAAAAACGTCTCTTTCATATTTCTAAAATAATCTTTATCTAGTACATTATCAGCATCAAAAATAAAATATGCATCATACTTTTCACCAGAATCTAAAATAAACTTTACTGCCTCATCCAAAGCATATCCTTTTCTTCTAAGTACAAGATTTTTTCTAACAATAGTCGTAGCTCCATATTTAGAAGCAATATCACAAGTATAATCATTAATATCTTCTACTATAACATAAACATCTTTCATATCAATTTTAAAAGTTTGCCCCTTAATACTTTTAATTAAACCTTCAATAACTTTAGATTCATCTCTTGCAGGAATTAAAATAGCAAATTTCGGATTAGAAACACTCTCTTTAATTGGATAATTATGATTATTTCTACTTCTTATAGTAGTAATTACAAATAATATAATATCAATTATTATTACACTAATAAAAAGAATATCACATATTTTTAAAATAATCATAATTAATCGCTCCTTATCATATTTGGAAATTTTTTCAAAATATAATCATCATCAAAATGTTTATCATAAAATTTCCCAACAACTGAAAATGCAGGAACATCATAATGTCTTAATGCTTGCCTAATAAGAGCAGTCCACGAAATTAACATATCTAACGATAATAAAATAATTAAAACAATTGTAAACTTATCCCCAAAAGAAACCGTAAGTGAATCAATTTTAGAAGATAAAAAAGGATAAATAAATTTAACAAATAATATTCCTAATAATCCCCAAAAAAGCATATAAGGAATAGTAGTTCTCCCATTAATATTTAAAAAATAATTACTATAATCCCAAGATTTTGTACCAAGAAAAAATTCCTGTAAAAAACTAATTACATATTCAACAATACCACCAAGTAAAGATGCCTTAATAAAAGTTTTAAGTATACTATCTTTGTTATTTACTAAAACAAGACACATAACAACAGCACCTATTCCGTATACAGGACTAAAAGGTCCCCAAAATACTCCTCTTCTAGGTTGCCAATCAAATACACCAAAATGTATTAAATTTCTTACAATATATAATCCTTCTTCATAAAAAGCACCAAATATACTTCCTATAACAAAGATCCAAAAAATCTTTTTTAATGATAAGCCACGTACTTCTGCTTCCATTAAATTCACCTACTTCTAATTAAAACAAATATAAAAAAATGGCGTCCTCGGGCAGAATCGAACTGCCGACCTATCGCTTAGGAGGCGATTGCTCTATCCTACTGAGCTACGAGGACATAACCAAAATATAACATAACTATTATAACATATTTTCTTATATTTTTTAATAAAAATGAAAAAATCTCGTATTAAATTACAAGATCATTCAATCAGTAATAATTTCATTAACCTTTCTATCATATTCATCATTAGGTATATAATTAACTAAACAATCACTATAACATAAACCAATACTATATATATTATATTTATCATAAAACCTGTCATAAAAACCTTTTCCATATCCAATACGATATAAGTCTTTTGAAAAGCAAATACCCGGAGTAATAGATACAGTATTATCAAAAACTTCTACTTTATCATTAGTAATAGGTTCTAATAGACCAAAATAACCCTTTTTAAGTTCATCTATACTCTTAATATAATAAAAATTCATAACATCATTTTCTATTCGAGGTACTCCTACTTTCTTTATCTTTAAAAAATATTCAATTAATTTAATTGTAGATACTTCTTCATTATTAGACGCATATATCAATATAGTATCACTGCAAATTACTTTTTTATTACTAATAACTTTACTAAAGATAATATTATCTTTTAAATCTTTATTAATAATATTTGCTCTCAAATATCTATAATCATTTCTTAATTTTTCTTTCATTTCACACTATAAAACATATTTAGTAATAACCAAATATATAGCAGCAGCAAAAATTAAAAGTCCAAATATAAGAAAGAATACCTTTACACCAGTATGAGTTTTTTCTTCAAAGAATGGTTCATCATCATCTTCATCAAAATCCTTCTTAGAAAAATTAAAAGAACCACTATAAAAAGTTTCACCATCTTTAATCTTTTTAATCATTGTAACTTCATCTTTAACAATTGGATCAGTAACAACAGTATTATCATTACCCTTTAAATCAACTAAAATATCAAGAGGTAACGAATCAGTATTACTATATTCCTTTTTTGGAGTTTCGAAACTAGCAATTTCTATAGCATCATCACTGTCAGGTATATTAGCATCCTCAAGTCCATTCAAGAAATTAACATTGATTTTTTTATCATTACTAACAGTAGCACTCCTATTAATTTCATTCTTAGCATTCTCTAAAAGAACATTTATATCATATATTTTATTCTCATTTTTATCTCTTATTTTTATTTCTTCTTCCATTCGAGGTTTATTAGATACAAAAGTTCTACCAAGTTCTTTTGCCTTACGATATTCATCTCTACTAGAAATAATATCTTTAAGACCATTTACATCAATTTCATTAGCATTATCAGGTATTGGCAAATTATCCAAATCAGATATTTGACTAGAAACATCTTTATAAAGTTTTTCATTTTTCTTAGTTCTCTCAAAAGTACTTAAATCATCTCTATAATATTTTTCCATTCTACTTTCCATATATAATTACCTCTACTATATATATAATAACATATTTTTTACATAAATAAAAGATTTTGTTGATTTTTTTTTCATTTTTGATATAATTAAATAGAAAGAAGGTAAAGAATGAATTTAAAAGTAAATAAAGACAAATGTATTGGTTGTGGACAATGTGTTAGCATCTGTGATAAAGTATTTGATTTTGACGATGATAACTTAGCAAAAGTAATTGAAAAACCAGTACCTGAAGAATATCAAGAAGAAAGTACTTCTGCTATGGAAAATTGCCCAACTGGAGCTATTGAAGAAGAGTAATCTTCTTTTTTTATTATTAAAAAGAGCTTAAAAATAAGCTCTTTTAACTGATTATAAATTTAACACCATTCTTCTCATTAGTAATATTAATATCATAATTCAAAAGAAGAAGAGTCTTTTTAACTATTGATAAACCTAATCCAAATACACCATTAACACCTTTTTCGTAGGGAGTGAAAATATTGTTTAAAACAGTTTTATCAATATTAGGTCCATCATTATACAAAATAATTTTATTATTCTTAACAGTTATCTTTATTTTAGTCCTAGCATATCTCATAAAGTTATTAAGAATATTATCAATAATAGCTTCCCACATTTCTTCACTTCCTCTAAAGATAACATTCTTTTTATCAATATCAAGAACAAACTCTACATCAGATCTTGAAGGAGTAAATTTTTCTACCGATGCTAATATTATTTTACTAACATCGCAACTTCTTTTAATACTATCCTTCTGCTGACTGAAATAATTTAATTTATTTAAGTATAGTAAGGAGTGAACTTTTACTTCTAATTTATTTAATTGTTCTTTACATATATCTAAAGTTTTTTCTTTAGTCTCAACGCCATCTTCCGATGCTTCAATGTAGGATTTCATAACTGTGATAGGAGTTTTAAAATCATGAGAAATATTTTGATACATTTGATTCTTGTATTCATCCTGTTCTTTCAAATATACTCGCATATTCTCAATAGCAACCTCAAGGGTATATAGTTCATCATCATAATCATAAATCATTTTATGATCATAATCATTATTATTTATATTATCGATTTTATCTTTTAATTTTTTAATTCTATTAACTAAGTGATTAGACCATATTAATACCAATAAAGAAATAATTACAAAGGTAATACCTACCACTATTAAAATAATCTTAAGAATTTCAGCCCTCATAAAATTAATATAACTACTACCAGTAATGGCAATCTTTTTAATATTATTATTACTTTCAGTAGCATAATAATATATCTTATTCTTATACACAAATTTACCTTTTATATCATTAATATTGTCAAGTAATTTATCAATACTATTAATATTAATAACTGAAGATAAATTATTAGAAACAAAAACATTATTATCACTATCAATATAAATATAAGCAATTTCACTATTAATTTTATTATTATCAACTTTTTCAAGTAAACTTAAAGATTGATTTAAATAGTTATATAAATTTTCTTCATAAACAGGTAATAATGTTCTAGGAAGAACAATTCCAAGTGATATTATGACAATAAATATAATAGAAACACATATAAGGAGCAATTGCTCAGTAAGAGTAGGTTTTTTCATAATAAACGATAACCATACCCATATATAGTGTTAATATCAAGAAAAGGCATTTTCTTTCTAAGTCTTCTAATTAAATCATCTACTACTCTATCTGTTCCAAAATAGTTTTCTCCCCAAATGTTGTTTAAAATATCATCCCT
>CAMEJC010000051.1 GCA_945919295.1 uncultured Mycoplasmatota bacterium | reverse complement strand
TTACAACTATTAATAATACATCTTTTATTTCCATTACTACAACTCCTTAAAAAAATGTTACATTTATATTATATAACATTTTACAAAATTTATCAATTATATTGATTATTAATGATTTTATTTTCCATAATAATCTGTCGTTAAGATATCTTGACTATATTCTAATTTATCTTGTAAATATTTATTGATATTTTTTACATCAGTTCCATCATAATATGTATAATCTCTAAATATTACATATTCTTCATTTATAGATAAAGCATCATATCCTGTATATAAGTATTCATTATCTATTCCAAATAGATTTATAACTGTAGGTAGTATATTTATTGAACTAGTAATTGTTTCTATTTGGTTACTATCCATACTACTATTATAAATAAAAAACTTGGTTTTATTTAATTTTTCTGTTTCGTCATCAAGTATTACTAAGTTATTAGGATGATCTGAAAATGCTACAATTATGGTATCTTCAAGTAAGTTATCTTCTTTTAATTTTTCTAATAATAGTTTAAACATATTATCTGTTTCTCTAGCAGCACTATAGGCACATAATAATTCTTCATTATCTAAATCTGGGTATATTTTTTTTATTTCTGATAGGTTTGTTTGACATTCTATTTTTTCATATGTATATGGTGAATGTGGTGAATATGTTATGACAAAACTCATAAATTTATTATTTTTATTAACTATTTTATTATATCCATTATTAATGATATAGCTATCTAAATCTAGATTTTCTTCAGCTATTCCCATGTCTACATAGCTATGATATTTTTCATATCCTAAACTTATATGCATTGCACTTCTATTGTATATAAAACCGTTTGTTCTATGAAATGAATTTACTATATATCCCTCTTTTTTAAATAAGTTAGCAATTGAATATGGATAAGTATTATCTACATAAGCATAATTAGGAGATAATTTATTAACACTTGGATACATTCCTGTATTAGCTATAAATTCTGTATTAGCAGTCTCTCCTGTTACATATGCAGGTGAATAATGGTTATTAAAATTAAATCCATGATTCATCATTTCATACATAGTAGGAGTTACTTCTTCATTTACCATCCAATTATCCATGCTTTCCATCATTATGAATATTAAATTTTTGTCTTTGAATAGGTTTGTATACTCATTTGTTTCTTTATTATAGTTATTTTTAATATAATTTTGAGCATTTTTCTTAGCTTCGATAGCATTGTCTTTCTTTAAGAATGAGTTATAGAAATCTTTTATTAAATATTCATATGTACCGCATAATCTCATTAATTCAGTTGGTTCAATCCAATTTTGATAGTAATTGGAATAATTGTTTATTACTTCACTAGAATCCCAACCATCAGTAGTATTGTTAAAATGACTTTCAATATATACTTTTCTTGATGTGAATAATATTATTATCATTACTATTATAATAATGCTTTGTATTGACTTTAATTTGTATATTTTTTTTGTTTTTGTTTTAAATATAAGTACAATCATATCAATAGATGTAAGTGTGAATAGAATTAATTTTAGATTTATAAATTTAAATATAGAATTTATAAATGATAATCCATCTCCTGAAAGGAATAAGTCTTTCCAAGAAAATACTGATTGAAAATATGAATACATAAAATAATTGGCTAATGATATTATTAGTATTATAGTATTTATAATAAGCGAGACCATTTTTCTTAGTTTTGGTTTTAACATATATATAATTATTAAATATATTAATATCCATATTACATTTAATATTAATAAATTACTAATAAAGTAATCACTAGTATTTATACTTTTTACAAGCAAATATTGATTAAATAAATCAATAAATAATAGATATATTGATTCATATATGAAAAACATAATTGTTTTTGTATATTTTTTATTTTTAATTTTCTTCATCATAACTATTATCCCCCAAGCTAATATTAATTTTTTATTGCAAAATTATAAGCATCTTTTACCATATCATCTATTTCATATGTGCTAGTCCAATCTAATTTTTCTTTTGCATAATTTGAATTAGCATAACATGATGCTACATCACCTTTTCTTCTTGGTGCTATTTTATATGGCACTTTTACTTTATTTACTTTTTCAAAAGCTTTTACTATTTCAAGAACACTATAGCCATGGCCTGTTCCTATATTAAATGCATCTATTCCTTCATTTTTGAAAGTCCATTCTATTGCTTTTATATGTGCTTTGGCTAAATCTACTACATGAATATAATCTCTAACTCCAGTTCCATCAGGAGTATCATAATCATTCCCATATACTGATAATTCTTTTAATTCTCCTGTTGCTACTTTTACGATATATGGCATTAAATTGTTTGGTATATCATTTGGGTTTTCTCCTATTAGACCTGATGGATGAGCTCCTATTGGGTTAAAATATCTAAGTAGAGCTACATTCCATTTATTGTCTGATATATGTAGATCTTTTAGTATTTTTTCATTTACTATTTTTGTTTCTCCATATGGATTAGTGGCATGTTTTATTTCTAATTTTTCTATTATTGGTAGTATTTCTGGTATTCCATATACTGTGGCACTAGATGAAAATACGATATTTTTAACATTATGTTTAGACATTGTTTCACATAACGACAATGTACTTACAATATTATTTCGATAATACATAAGTGGTTTTTCTACTGATTCTCCTACTGCTTTGTATCCTGCAAAATGTATAGTGGCATCTATTTTATGTTTGTTAAATATTTCTTCTAATAATTCTTTATCACATACATCTCCTTTATAGAATGTGAAATCTTTTTTTGTTATTTTTTTTATTTTGTCTACTACTTCTATTTTTGAGTTATATAAGTTATCTATTACTACTACTTCATATCCAGAATTTAGTAGTTCTACTACAGTATGACTACCTATATAACCAGTACCTCCTGTTACTAATATTTTCATACTTTCTCCTTATCTATACTTATTTATAATAGCATCTACTATATATTTACTAGCAAATCCATCACCATATGGATTAGATGCTTTACTCATTTTGTTATATTCCTCTTTATCATCTAATAATCTTTTAGTTTCTCTATATATAGTATCTTCATCAGTTCCTACTAATTTTAATGTTCCTGCTTCTATTCCTTCTGGTCTCTCTGTTGTATCTCTTAATACTAAAACTGGTTTACCAAGGCTTGGTGCTTCTTCTTGAATACCACCAGAGTCCGTTAAAATTATATAACTTTTATTTTGAAAATTATGGAAATCAATTACTTCCAATGGCTCTATTAACTTTACTCTATCAATTCCATCAAATACTTCATTAGCTACTTCTCTTACTTTTGGATTTAAATGAATTGGATATACAACTTTTACATCAGGATATTCATCTACTATTCTTCTTACTGCTTTAAATATATGTCTCATAGGTTCACCTAGATTTTCTCTTCTATGAGCTGTTAATAGTATTAATCTATCATTACCTACCCAATTAAATATCTCATTATTATAATCATCTATAACTGTAGTTTTCATAGCATCAATAGCAGTATTACCTGTTACATATATTTTATCTTCAGATATATTTTCTTCTAATAAATTATGTTTACTCACTTCAGTAGGAGCAAAATACATATCAGTCATTCTATCTACCATTTGCCTATTCATCTCTTCTGGAAATGGTGAATACTTATTCCAAGTTCTAAGTCCTGCTTCCACATGACCAATATCAACCTGATTATAAAATGCTGCTAATGCACCTGCAAAAGTAGTAGTAGTATCACCATGAACTAATATAATATTAGGTTTTTCCTTCTTTATTATTTCTTCTAAGCCTAATAGTACTCTTGATGTTATTTCAGATAATGTTTGTCCTTGTTTCATGATATTTAAATCATAATCTGGTTTAATATCAAATACTTCTAAAACTTGATCTAACATTTCCCTATGCTGAGCAGTTACACACACTATACTTTCTATTTCTTTTCTTTTATCTAATTCTTTAACAAGAGGGGCCATTTTTATGGCTTCTGGTCTTGTTCCAAATATAGTCATTACTTTAATCATTTTATTCCTCCTTTGTTAAATAATTGCATCTATTCTAAATTTTCAATAAACTTATTTGTAAACTTTATTGAACCATTTTTATTTAAATGGCCAACATCATAAAAATCCTTGTTATAATCTAAATTTAAATCAGTCATATTATTTATGTAATCTAAAAATAATATATCATTTTCTTCTGCTATTCTTTTTATATGGTTAAGTCTAGACATTTCTTCATAATTATATGAAGTTGGAGTTTTTACAATTATTAAATCAATATTTTCTTTTTTTGTCAAATTAATTATCTTATACAAGTATTCTTTATTTTTCTTGTATAATTCACTTTCATTGTCTGTAAATTCACTTTCATTATTGAAGATATAGCCAGTTTCTTCAAGAGCTATATATCCTTTATTATCAACTGTATACCCTAAAAACGCTGTTTTTATATCTATTTTATTTAATTCTTTATATCTACTATGGTACTTTATTATGTTTAAATAATATGATACTCTATCATCTTTATTTTCAACACTATTTTTTATTACATCAATCTTATTTGTTGAAAATTTCATCTTATCAATAGCATCTCTATTTACTTGTTCTTCTGCATAATCATTATTTCCTACTACTGCCATATGTGCCTCTAATACGATGTATTTTGGATGCTGATATTTTAATGCTTCCTTTAAATAATAATATGTTATCCATAATGGCTGTTGTTGAGTACAAAAATCATACGTCTTTAAATTCGTTTTACTTTCTATCAAATAGGGATTTAGAGATGTATATGCATGTGAAGAACCTAGTACTATCATATCAATGGTATCTCTTGGCTGTTTATAAAAATTTAAAACATCACTACCATAACCATTTCCTTTGCGTACTAACAATATTGATAATCTATTAAAAGCAATCATTGAAATTATTAATATTACAATTATAATTAAAATTTTCTTAGTTTCTTTCTTCATATCATCACCTAATAACCTAAATATATAAATTGAGAATTATCAAACCCTGGTCCATAACTTCCGAATATTATTGTAATAAATATTAATATAATACATATTATTAATTTTGGTATTAATTGTAAATTTTTAAATTTATTATAGATTTGTTTTTTATATTGTAAGACTTCTATAACTAAAATGGAAATCACAGAAACAAATAGAACAATTAAATCATATTTATCTAATCCAATGCTTAATATTTGTTCCTTAATTCCAGCAAAACTAATATTAAACATATTTGTTATTACATAAATTGCATCGTTTATAGTATTCGACCTAAAAAATATCCAAGCAAATGTTACTAGTATAAATGTTTTTATAATATTTAAAATTTTGTTATTAAATTTTAAGTTAAACATTCTCTCTAATATTTGATAAAGTGCGTGTATTCCTCCCCATACTATATATGTCCATGCTGCTCCATGCCAAAGACCGCTTACTAAAAAAACAATTAATATATTTAAATAGCATTTATATTTTTTGCATCTATTTCCACCTAATGGAAAGTATAAATAATCTCTAAACCATGTTGACAAGGACATATGCCACCTTGACCAAAATTCCTTTACACTACTGGCAAAATATGGTAGGTTAAAGTTCTTGTTTAATTCATATCCAAATATTTTTGCACATCCATATGCTATATTTGAATACGAAGAAAAATCAAAATATATTTGAAGTGAATACATTATTACTGCAATCAATAATGGTATTCCTTTAAATTCACTTAAATTTCCATATACATTATTAATTCCTATTGCCATTAAATCCGCAATCACAATTTTTTTAAACAGTCCATAAATCACTATCATAATTCCATTGGAAATATTCTTTCTATTAAATGGATGCTTTTGATTAAACTGTGGTAACATTTCTTTTGATTTGCCAATTGGTCCAGAGAGAATTTGCGGAAAGAATGATATAAATAGTGAATACTTTAATATATTCTTTTCAACTTTCACATCCCCTCTATATATATCAATAGGATATGAAATTGCTTGTAATGTAAAAAATGATATACCAAGTGGAACCACTATATTTTCGATAGAAAAGTTTTTAGATAATACTATATTAATATTTTGTATAATGAAATAAGAATATTTAAAATATAATAATGTCCCTACTAATAAAATTGTCGTAATAGCAACTATTATTTTTTTCTTTTTTTTGCTGTCGTTTTTATCAACTAATAATCCACTAATATAGGATATTATAGTAACTAATAATAGAACAATTAAATTCTTGGGATTGGAACTACAATAAAAGTAATAGCTTGCTATTAACAGCACTATATTTCTATATTTATCTTTTATTATATAATAAGTTATAAATGTGACAATTAAAAATATAAAAAATTGCACAGAATTAAAAATCATTTTTCCTCCTTAGTACCGTTAATTATAAATGGTAAAATTAATATAAATGGTGCACAAGTAAATAATCCATAGACATATCTAAGTTCACAAAATACTGGAGTAGCAACCATCATCGATAGCCAAAGTCCAAAAAGTGGCACATAACAAAGTAAATATTTTTTATTTCCTAAATACATAGTTATTGTAAATGAAATTAATAATATAATAAATTGAAGACCTAAACTCCATATAAAATTCGACAAAGGTATTTTTCTAGATACTACTGATGAGATTAACTGATTATACCATTCTGGTGTTAATGGATCACAATATACATTTTCACTTTCAAAAATGCTACTAGTTTCTCCACCAGTTGATCTATATATTACATCTGGATACCAATAACCAAGAGTTTGAGAAAGATAAGCTTCAATATATATATTAGGATATTTAACAAGCAAATTTAAATATGTTTTTATAAAATTACCTTTATTATTCGATAATATATTGTTTCTAGTCCGACTTTTAATTGGATCACTTATATATGGTTTATATTCAGTAACAACTTCATCATAATCTTTAAATAAACTCCTAAGATATAATTCATCTTCAATATCAATCTCTTTATTTAAAGCAAGAACC
>CAMEJC010000050.1 GCA_945919295.1 uncultured Mycoplasmatota bacterium | reverse complement strand
TATGAATGAATTAATAGTTAAAGAAGACATTAAAATAGAAAATATGATATATGAAGTAAGAGGAAAACAAGTAATGCTAGATAGTGATTTGGCTAAATTGTATCAAGTAGAAACAAAAAGAATAAATGAGGCTGTCAAAAATAATATTGAAAAATTTCCCGAAAGGTTTTCCTGGAAATTAACTAGTGAAGAGTATAATATTTTGAGGTCGAAATTTTCGACCTCAAGTTTAAATGGTATACATGGAGGAAGAAGATATAACCCTAGAGTCTTTACAGAACAGGGTGTAGCAATGCTCACTACCATATTAAAATCCAAAGTTGCTACACAAGTAAGTATTGCTATTATGGACGCTTTTGTGATTATGAGAAGATTTATTTCTAGTGGTTTATTAGAACAAAAATATTATACAAATATGCTGTTAGATCATGATGAGAGATTAAAAATACTTGAAGATAATTTTAAAGTAGAATCATTTAGTAATGAGATATTTTTTGAAGGTCAAATATATGACGCATATTCTTTACTTTTAGATATATTTAATACTTCGAATAAAAGTATTGTTATTATTGATAATTATATATCTAAAAGCTTATTAGATGTACTTTCTAAAACTAATAAGAAGATAACTATTTATACTAAAAATATAGATAATAATTTAATTAATAAATATAATAGTCAGTATCATAATGTTACTATAAAAATAAATAATAGTTTTCATGATAGATTTATTATAATCGATAATAAAATATTATACCACTCTGGAGCATCATTTAAAGATTTAGGTAAGAAATGTTTTGCTATAAATAAAATTAATAATATTGATATGGTAAATGATTTAATCAATAAACTTAAATAAAATTTTAATTACTTGCTAGGGGAGAAATAATGAAATTATTTCGGGTAGCGAAGCGATTATAGTAACAGTTAACTTGTCAATAAAATGACAATTATCTTGATTGAATTTGTTTTTTATAGTATAATTGATATGGAAATTAATAGAAAGAGTGATAGTATGGCAGCTAAATATGATGAAAGTTCAATTAAGATATTGGAAGGACTTGAGGCAGTTAGAAAGAGACCTGGTATGTATATTGGTTCTACTGATAAGCGAGGTCTTCATCATCTTGTATGGGAAATTGTGGATAATTCTATTGATGAGGCATTAAATGGATATGGTAATCATTTGAAGATAGTTATTCATAAAGATGGAGCTATTAGTGTAACGGATAAAGGAAGGGGACTTCCAGTTGGAATGCATTCTTCGGGTAAATCTACTCCAGAAGTTATCTATACCGTACTTCATGCCGGTGGTAAATTTATGGAAGGTGGATATAAGGTATCTGGTGGTTTACACGGTGTTGGAGGTTCTGTTGTTAATGCTCTTAGTAGTGTTATGGAGGTTGTTACTAGACGTGATGGAGGAGAATACTATATTAAATTTGAGAATGGTGGCAAGGTAACTGTTCCTCTTAAAAAAGTTGGAGTGACTAATAGAACGGGAACTACGGTTAAGTTTAAACCTGATCCTACTATTTTTCCTAATACTACTTTTAGTTTTTCGACAATATGTGAAAGGATGCAAGAGAGTGCTTTTTTGATTAGTGGTCTTACTATTGAAGTAGTAGATGAGATTGAAGGTAGAAGTGAAAAATATTGTTATGAAAATGGACTAGAGGCATTTTGTGAATATTTAAATGAGGGTAAGGAAGTACTTCATAAACCTTTATGTTTTAATGCTAGTAAAGATAAAATTAATGTATCGGTTGCTCTTCAGTATACAGATAGTTATTCTGAAAATATAGTATCATTTGTTAATGATGTTAAGACGAGTGATGGTGGTAGTCATGAAGTTGGATTTAAGACTGCTATTACGAAGGTATTAAATGATTATGCTAAAGCAAACAATTATTTAAAGGGTAAAGATAAGAACTTTGATGGTTCTGATGTTAGAGAAGGTCTTACTGCAATTATATCTGTTCAAATACCGGAAGATTTATTACAATTTGAGGGACAAACTAAGGCTAAACTTGGTACTCCAATTGCTAGAACGATTGTTGAATCAATTGTTACAGAAAAGTTAAAATTCTTTTTAGAGGAAAATAAACAAATTGCTACAAAGATAGTAGGTAAAGCAGTTAAAGGAAAGGAAGCTAGAGAAGCTGCTAGGAAAGCAAGGGAAGAGACTAGAAAAGGAAAAGACAGTAAAAAGACTGAAAGATTGTTATCTGGTAAACTTACTCCGGCACAAAGTAGAAAGGCTAATGAAAAAGAATTATTTATAGTTGAGGGTGATAGTGCTGGAGGTTCTGCTAAACAAGGAAGAGATAGAAAGACGCAAGCAATACTTCCACTTCGTGGTAAGGTTTTGAATACGGAAAAGACAAGGATGGAAGAGATATTTAAAAATGAAGAAATTAATACTTTAATATATACAATAGGAGCGGGTGTTGGAAGTGACTTTAATGTTAAAGATATTAATTATGGTAAAGTAATTATTATGACAGATGCTGATGATGATGGCGCTCATATTCAATGTTTACTTTTAACTTTCTTTTATAGATATATGAAGCCTCTTATTGAGGAAGGTCATCTATATATAGCTATGCCACCTTTATATAAAATTAGTTATGGGACTAAACATATTTATGCTTGGTCTAATGAGGAGTTAAAAGAAGAGACAAAAAATAAAAATAATTATCGTGTTCAGAGATATAAAGGACTTGGTGAAATGAATGCTAGTCAGTTATGGGAGACTACTATGGATCCAGAGATGCGAAAACTAATTAAAGTTAATATTACGGATGCTGCTTTAGCGGAAAAGAGAGTTTCAGTATTAATGGGAGATGCTGTTGAACCGAGAAAGAATTGGATTGAAGAAAATGTTATTTTTTCATTAGAAGATGATTATAAGATAGCATAAGGAGGAATATATGAAAAAAAGGATTATTGGTGCGGGTATTGTCTTAATGGTTCTTATTGTATCACTTATTCTTGGTGATAAGGTATTTGGTATAGTTATGACAGTAGCGGCAGTACTTGGTTTTAAGGAACTTGTCGATATAAAATATAAGAATAAAAAAATAGATTTTGTTAAAATTGTATCGAGTTTATGTTTGATATTACTTCTTTTTAATAATATTTTATATAAGGTAAACAATGATATTCTTATTGTTCTTCCTATTTTAATTCTTATTGTTCCTATTATCTTTTATGATGATAGGAATAGATATAATATCACTGATGCTTTCTATTTTCTTGGTATTGTTTACTTCTTAGCTTTTGCTTTTGGTAATATTATTTATATGAGAGAAGTTAGTATTTATAAATGTATATATATTTTTATAATTTCTTTTATTACTGATACATATGCTTATATTGGCGGAATGCTAATTGGAAAGAAGCATTTTACGGATATTTCTCCAAAAAAGACTATTGAAGGGTCAATTATTGGTACATTAATGGGAGTCTTTATCGGAAGTATGTTCTATTATACTATTATTGGTGATTTGTCTTTGATTAAGATTATTATTTTATCTTTAGTACTTACTTTACTTAGTGAAATTGGTGATTTAGTATTTAGTAGTATTAAGAGATATTTTGGTAAAAAAGATTATTCTAATTTGATACCTGGTCATGGAGGTATTTTGGATAGATTTGATAGTGTTATATTTGTATCACTTGGTATGGCATTAATACTTAATATATTTTAGGAGGATTATATATGGGAATAGTATGGTTTATATTGATATTAGGTGGAATTGTTTTAGTACATGAATTTGGACATTTTATATTTTCTAAGTTATTTGGTGTATATGTTTATGAATTTTCAATTGGAATGGGACCTAAGCTTTTTCATTATAAAAAGAAAGATGGAGAAACGGAATATTGTATTAGAGCAATACCTATTGGAGGCTTTGTTAGTTTAGCAGGTGAAGATGCTGATGATAATTCTAAGATAGCTGATGATCGTAAATTATATAATAAGCCTGTATGGCAAAGATTTATTATTATGATAGCGGGAGCTATGAATAATTTTATATTTGCTTTTATACTTTTATTTGTTATGGCACTAATTTATGGTTCGGTATCAACAAAGCCGATTGTAGCAAATGTCAGTGATGAATATCCTGCACACGAGGCTGGTATTAAAGAAGGAGATAGAATTGTTTCGATAGATAATCATAAAGTATCTAGTTGGAATGAAGTTCAGCTTTATATTCAGACTAGTAATGGTAAGGAACTTGATTTTGTTTTAAAAGATAAAGATGGTAATAAAAGAAAGGTTTCAGTAACTCCTGATGTTGTTACTTCTGAAGATGGTAGTGAGAGTTATGTTGTAGGAATTGGTTTGGATAATACAAAGAAAACAGGATTTGGAGCGTCGCTTTCTTATGCTTGTGAAACGACAGTTAGTTTATATAAACTTATGATTACTACTTTAAAGCAGTTATTTATAGGTGGTGTATCAGTAAATGATCTATCAGGACCTGTGGGTATTTATTCGGTTGTTGATTCACAATCTAAAGAGGGACTTCAAAGTATTATATATTTAACTGCATATTTATCTATGAATGTTGGTGTTATTAATTTGATACCATTCCCAGCGTTTGATGGTGGTAGAGTATTATTCTTACTTATTGAAAAAATAAGAAGAAAACCAATTAAAGCTAAAACTGAAGCTACAGTTAACAGTATTGGATTTGCTCTTTTGATGCTCTTGATGATATATGTGACATTTAATGATATAATAAGATTATTTTAAAATAAAATTAGTACTAGTGTTAGTACTAATTTTTACTTATAGTATACTTGGTATGTAAAAATTCTTTATAATTTTAAAATATGGCCAAATTGTATAAATATTTACCAATAAATTAACAATTTTTGGTACAACTCGACATAATATATTGCATAAATAATAAAAAAATGATATCATTTATATATAAGGTAGTAACAAAAGATGATTTATGACTAAAATGTTTTTAAATAATTTGAGAGTAAATCATTAAGAAACAATATTCTTTGATAGAGTAAAATCATATAAAGTAACAAAATCATATGTAATAGTATATGGTGATATTCAGAAGTGTATACGTAGTACATTTAATAATTTTTCTAAGGAGAAAAATAGAAGAAAGAGAGTATATAGAATACCTAGAACTTTTAATAATATTGAAGTGTTAATAAATGAACTAGATAATATAATTAAAAATAATATAGTAAATCGTAATATTAATTAATGTGATAATGAAAGGGAGAAATAAGATATGGTAAAAAATAAAATTATGTTAGTAATGAGGAAGTTCACTTTCATTAAACTATTAACATTTATATTATTATTACTACCAATGGAAGTCTTAGCAGATAATATATATATGACATGTAATCAGGATGTAATAACTAAAGATAGTGTATCATGTAGTATAAAAGGTAATACCACTACAACAACAATAGCGGTAAGTTTAAAAGTAAAAACAGGTAGTAATATAACATTTAAAAGTTTTACGCCTTCTTCGGTATGGCAAGGTGATGGAGAGGATGGTAATGTAGATTTATATACTGCTAATGACATATTAGGAAAATATGATATAGGTACTTTAAATTTAAATGTAGAATCATTATATCAAGGTTTAGATACAAGTATAACATTATATTCTGTATCAGTATATGATAGAGATGGAAAAGAAACAAAATTAGATAATTATACTAAAAAAATAAGGATAGCTTCTAATGATAATACATTATCTAGTTTAAATATTACTAGTGGACTACTAAATCCAACTTTCAGTAGTAATATAACTACTTATAGTGCTACAGTAAATACAGATAGAATAACTATTAATGCTACTGCTAATAATGATAAAGCTAAAGTAGAAGGGGATATAGGTACTAAGAAATTAAATTATGGAAATAATACATTTAAAATAAATGTATTAAGTGAATCACAAGAAACAAAAACTTATACTATAAATATTAATAGGTTAAATAATGGAAATACTACTAATAATAATTCTGGTAATACAAATAATCAAAGTAATAATGTTCAAAAAAGTAGTAATAACTATTTAAAAGATATAAAATTAAGTTATGGAAATATTACTTTAGAAAATGATAAGTTTGAATATGATCTAAATATACCTTATGATATTGATAGTATTGATGTAAATGCTATTACTGAAGATTCAAATGCTAAAGTAGAAATAAGTGGTAATAATGATTTAAAAGTAGGATTAAATCAAATTAAAATACTAGTAACTGCTGAAGATAATACTACTAAAACATATATTATAAATGTTACACGTAAAGAAGAAGGATATACATTATCAAATAATAACTATATATCAAAATTAACAATAACTGATTATAATTTAAACTTTAATAAAGATATACTAAAATATAATTTAAAAATAAAGAAAGAAAAAAGATTAGATATAAATATCGAACTAGAAGATAAAAAATCAAATTATAAAATAATAGACAATAATAACTTAAAAAATAATAGTATTATTAAGATAATTGTAACAGCAGAAGATAATACTACTAGAACATACGAAATACATATTAAAAATACAGATAAAATAATAAAAATAATATTTATAAGTATTATAACTATATTAATACTTATAAATATTATAAGATTAATAATTAAGTATAGGAGTAAAGAATTATGAAAGATAAATTAAAAAAAATATTCACTCAAAAAAATAGAAATATATTAGCAATAATAACAATAGTATTAGGAACTATATTTCTAATATACTATTCTTTTTATACACCATCATATATAAATGAATATATAGCTACGAATATATATAAAGCACCTGCGAATAGTTACTTTGATGATGAAAACTTTTATAACTGTGTAATAGATGCTTATAATATTGAAAATGGCAGATCACTTCCATATACTCAAAGTCTTACTGATACACAATTAAATAGTATAAATGAATTAAGATGTTTGTCTAGTCATATATCAAGTACTAAAGGATTAGAAAAAATGACTTCATTAACTAGATTGTCTTTTTGGAGCGGTCAATTAACAGAACTAGATGTAAGTAAGAATACAGCATTAACTTATTTGGATGCATGGGGTAATCAATTAACAGAACTAGATGTAAGTAAGAATACAGCTTTAACTTATTTGAATGTAGGTTCTAATCAATTAACAGAACTAGATGTAAGTAAGAATACAGCTTTAACTGGTTTGAGT
>CAMEJC010000049.1 GCA_945919295.1 uncultured Mycoplasmatota bacterium | reverse complement strand
ATACTAAAAGGCTTTGATTAATATTAAAAAACTATGTTATTGCAAAACTCGGGAGCCATAATTGTTCTTTCTTTTCTTAATATAAAATGTAAAGGTAATTAAATTATCTTGTTAAAGTACAAAATTTATGATAAAATTATATTGTAAAATGAGGTGAGTTTATGGATAATAATACTACAGTTTTATTTAATGTATCAGAAGTTAATGAAAAATTAATTAAAGATACATTAAGAGATGCTTTGGAATCTCTAGAAGAAAGAGGATATAATCCTATAAATCAATTAGTAGGTTATATCATATCTGGAGATTTAGGTTATATTTCATCATATAAAGAAACAAGAAATAAGATTGCTAAAATAGATAGAACTGTTTTAGTAGAAGTATTACTTAAAAATTATTTAAAATGAGATATTTAGGTATTGATTTAGGAAGTAAGACTATCGGACTTGCTATGTCTGATCAAACTTGTACCATAGCCTCTCCCTTTAAAACAATCTTCTTTGATAACGAAGATTATTTAAGTACAATAGATGAAATAAAACAAATAACTAAAGAGTATGAAATCCAAAAGATAATATTAGGATTGCCTAAAAATATGAATAACACCTTAGGAGAAAGAGCTCAAATTACTATGCAATACAAAAAAATGCTTGAAGATAATTTAAATATTTCAGTCATTCTTTTTGACGAAAGATTAACTTCAGTTATATCTAATTCAATTTTAATTGAAGCTGATATATCTAGAAAAAAAAGAAAGAAAAAAGTAGATAGTATTGCCGCTCAAATTATATTACAAGACTATTTAAATAAGGAGAAAAATAATAATTATGAATAAGGAAAATACATTTAAAGTAATAGATAAAGAAGGAAAAGAAATAGAATTTGAAGTATTGTTTACTTTTGAATCCGATGAAACAAAGAAAAACTATATGGTATATACTGATAATAGTAAAGACGATGAAGGAAATATTAGAGTATATGCTTCTGTGTTTGTTCCAGAAGCTGAACCACTAGAATTACTTCCAGTCGAAACTGAAAGAGAATGGAAGATAATTGAAACCATATTGCAATCAATTGAAGAAGAAAATAAAAAGAATAAAGAAGAAGAAAACAATTAGTTTTTTTCTTTTGGAGGGGATATGAAGAAGTTTAGAAATATAGCAGCTATTTTAGTAATAATATGTTTTGTTGTCATAATTGCAAGTTGCACTTATTATAATATTAATATTGGTAAAGTATCAAAAGATACTACATTAAAAGAAGTAACTATTGAAATGGGTGGAATAGATAGCATTGCCACCACATTAAAAGATAACGATTTAATAAAGAATAAAACAATGTTTAAAGTTTATGTTAAACTTACAGGGAAAACAAACCTAAAAGCTGGAGTCTATGAACTATCTGAAAATATGGGGACTAAAACAATAGTTAATATTTTGGAGGAAGGTTCAAAAATAAGTCCAGGTGAAGTTCAAATAACTTTTAGAGAAGGAATTAATATAAGAGAAATTGCTAGACTTATCGAATATAATACTAATAATAGTTATGAAGCGGTTATGGCTTTGGTGAGTGATAATGATTATATTGATAGTCTGATTGATAAATATTGGTTTTTAACCGATAATATAAAAAGTAATAAAATATACTATCCACTAGAAGGTTATTTATATCCTAATACTTATTGTTTTAGTAATAAAGATGTAAGTATTGAAGAAATATTTGAAAAAATGTTAGAGGAAATGGATAAACAATTAACCAAATATAAAAATGATATTGAAAATAATGAATATAATATTCATGAATTAATGACATTATCATCTATTATCGAATTAGAAGTTGCTAATCAAAAAGACAGAAAAGCAGTCGCAGGAGTATTTTATAATAGATTAAAATCTACTTCTTTCCCAACCCTTGGAAGTGATGCTACTACATATTATGCTTCTAAAATAGATGATTGGAGTCAAGTATTAAGTAGTAAAGAATTAAATAATTGTAATAATGGTTATAATACTAGATGTTCAAGTAATGCTGGATTGCCTGTTGGGCCAATATGTAATCCTTCAATTGAATCATTTAAAGCATCTCTCTACCCAGAAGAACACAATTACTATTATTTTGTCAATGACTGTGATGGAAAATTATATTTAACTAAAACACAAACAGAACACAATAATATAATTAATAAATTAAAGAAAGAAAATAATTGGTGCACTTAATATACTAGTTATTTTTTATTTTTTAACTGTTTTGCTACACGAAATAACTAAAGTTATTTCTCCATTACATAATAAATACTATTTATTATGTACGATACAATCGTTTGCATATGTAAAATACTATAACCCCTCATATTTAAAGGGATTATAAGGAATATAAAAAAATAGTCAAAATTTTCTTGACTATTATTAATTACTTATATATAATGTATACGTGGTTAATACCTAAAAGTGTTCTCTCTTTTTTGAAGTTTAAAACTGATGAAAGGAGTGAAGGCTATGTTCTTGAAAACTGTCCGTAAAGGGGGGTTAGGGATTGGAACTAGTCTTGGCGTACGCTTTGACTATTCTAGTTATTCTTGCTTTATGCAAGTTTAACCGTAGATAAAAAACGAGAGCACTTTCAAGGAAGTGCTCTATGCAAAAACATGGAGAGAACACCTTGTCAAAATAGGTGTTATCCACATTTTTAATATGGATAAATTTCTCTTTCCATATACATTGTATATTTTTTTTATTTAAAAGTCAATGATTTTATTGAAAGTTATATAAACTTGTGATAAACTATAAATATAAGAAGGTAGGTGAGAATATGATGTTAAGAAGTAACTTAGATTCTATTCTTACCGTCCATCTCTTTGTTAACCCTAAGTTAATAGGGGGGGTGGGGTGGTCTTTAAACTTTTATAAAATAATAAAATATATAAAATTAAAGGACTATGAAATATCTAGTTTTAATACTAGAATTTTTTCATAGTCTTTTTTGTTGGAGGTAAATCATGAATGAAAAGAAAGTAAATAAATCAATAGTTTATATGATAAGTGGAATAGTAGTATTATTACTAGCAATAGCAGGATCTGCTTATGCATATTATGCCGCTACTGCGACAGGAGAGATAGTAGGAAGTGCCGCTGGTGCAGGACTAGAACTAACTATAGAAAAACTAAGTACTAGTGCAAATGATGATTTAATACCACTAGATAATACGATTGATATGCTGACTAAGGCCGCGAAAGGTTATGGTAATAATACTAATAATTTTGATGCAAATAAATCTTGTATCGATAAGAATGGTTACACAGTATGTCAGGTATATAAAATAACAATTAGTAATACTAGTAATGTATCAATAACCTTAAATGGAGGAGTAACACTTTTTGGTACTAATACACCTAATATAGAATGTGCTAAGATGGATGATAATATTACAGTTACGAATAATAACAGTTGTATCGGATCTAGGACACTTGCTAATAACTATGAATTAAATGCTGACTCTAGTAATGATTATTATGTAATGGTATATATCAAAAATATAGATAAAGAGCAAACTGATGTTGGAGTATTTAATGGAACGATTACATTTACAAGCACTCAAGGTGATGAGTTAAAAGCAAGATTTGGTGCTACTAATGGAGCAGAAACTATAGAAGAACTATTTAATCCTAATACTACAGTATTAAATAACAATATTACATATCAATATGATACAGTAAATAATTTAATGGAAGATGTGGCAGGTAATATTAGATACTATGGAGCAAATCCTAATAACTATGTATATTTTAATTGTACAGATTATCCCAGCACTAACTGTGAATTATGGCGAATAATAGGAGTATTTGATGGTAAAATAAAACTGGTTAGAAACGAATATATTGGAGCTTATTCTTGGGATTCTACGCCTTCCTCAATAAATGGTGGCTGGGGAATAAATCAGTGGGGTTCCTCTGGTGATTATGAAGGGGCAGATTTAATGAAATTATTAAACCCTGGATATGAAAATAATACTGATTTAGATAAATATGGTAATACAATTGTAGTTAATAATAGTTTATATTATAATTCAGAAAATGGTTATTGTTATATAGGATACGATGCTACAGAAAAGTTATATAATAATACAGAAAGTTGCGATTTTACAAACACTGGTTTAAAAAATGATACAACAAGAAATATGATAACAGATGCAATATGGTATACAGGCGGTATTGATTTTAACAATACTAACATTAATAGTTATGACATTTATAACTATGAACGCGGGAACGCCGTATATAATCACGATAAAAATGGTCGGGGCAACTGCAGTAATGATACTTTAGAAAGAACTACTAGTTGGGTAGGGAAGGTTGGTTTAATTAATCCATCTGATTATGGTTATGCAGTCGATTTTAGTAAGTGTAATCAAACACTACGTTATTATAATGATACCAATTGCACTTCAAATAATTGGATGTATACAATTGATACTAATAATAAATTTTGGTATACATTAAATGCTACGTCTAACTGGTGTGCTGCGAATTATAATTATTTTGTAAGACAAAATGGTTCTATGGGCAGCATAATTGTCCTAGACAATCTAGCGAGTGTAGTTCCTAGTCTTTATTTAAATTTTGATATATCGATAATAGATGGCATAGGTTCAGAAGATAATCCATATAGATTAGGATAACAATTACTACATCTTTAAATATTTCTTAACATAGATAATATGATGAATAGTAACAGTCAAAATATTTAAAATACTAGATATAATAAGTCCCCATAGTCCTATTCTAAATAAACTAAAAACAATTAGACTTATTATTTTAATAATACTGCCATATAAAGTACCCCTCATAGCCACATTAGCATATCCCATACCATTTAAAGAGCTAGTAAGAGGAGCCTGAATATAGTGAAGAATAAAAAATGGTGCAGTAACTCCAATATATTCAATTCCTAAATTAGTATTATAAACAAATTTTAAAGGAATTTCAGGAATAAAAATAAATATCATAGTAGCAGGTATTCCCACTAATAAAGAGAAAAATATTGCTTGTCTAATTTTAAGTTTAGTATAAGAATAATTTCTATGACTATAACTATTAGAAACTACAGGTAATATAGCAGAAGATATAGCCAAAGTAAAAAAAGAAGGTAGAAGCAAAAGAGGGTAGACATAACCATTTATAATACCATATTCTAAAGTAATATAATCAGTACTACATCCAACATGTTTAAGAATATTTGTTAAAATAATAGGCTCTAAAAAATAAGATATTGAACCAATTAATCTAGCGGTTGTTGTTGGTATGGAAATATTAAAAATTTCTCTTAAAATAGTATTATCTCTCTTAAAATCTTCTCGATGAATTTTTTCTTTTGGTAAAAATAATAATAGCACTACAATTGAAGAAAATTCACTGATAATATTAATAAGAACCACAGTAGTAACCGCAATTATAAGACCATATTCCATCATTTTAGCTACTAGAAAAGTAGTTAAGAATAATCTTGCTAACTGCTCAATAATATTAGAAAGAGTAATAGGAAATACTTTTTCTTTACCAAAAAAATAACCTTTAACAATACTAGATATCGTAATAAATGGAAGTGTTGCCCCAATAGCAATAAGAGGATAGTAAGTATTATCGTTATGTAGTAAATATTTAGAAAGAAAAGGTGAAATTATAAAAATTAGAATAATTAAAAAAATATTATAAATAAGAATTACAATAGTAGTAGGAAGAATAATTTTTTTACTATTTTTCTTTTTTTCTGATACAAGTTTAGTAATTGCTGTTGGTACTCCTAAATTACATAAAGTAATAAACAAATTAAAAGTAGGAAGAACGAGCATATATAAACTAATACCATCAGTACCAATAGTTCTAGTTAAAAAAATTTTAATTACCATTCCTAAAACTTTAGTAATAAGACCACCAATAATTAATATAATAGTAGATTTAATAAATTTATTTTTCATACTAAAATATATGAAATATAGTATAAAAAATAAATAAAAAATAATACTATTATTGGTGATAATATGGATAAAGACAAGTATCAAAATATTGTAAATAAAAATACTCCTAAAGAAAATTATATCAAAAATGCCCTTATAGCTTTCTTTGTTGGAGGAGCTTTAGGATCATTATCAGAATTACTTTTAAGATGTTATAGCCTATGGCTAAATTTACCAAGAAAAGAATCAGGTGTATTAGTAATACTAACATTAATAGTAATAGCTTCAGTTCTAACTGCTTTAGGAGTATTTGATGTTTTAGTTACAAAAGTAAAATCTGCTTTAATTATTCCAATAACCGGTTTTGCTCATTCAATGACATCGGCGGCCCTTGAATATAAACATGAAGGTTTGATTTTAGGAATAGGGGCAAATATCTTTAAATTAGCAGGTACAGTAGTTTTATATGGCGTAGTATCAGTATATTTCTTTGGACTAATAAGATTATTAATAATGGGAGGCTAAAATGACAACTAAATATAATAACGTTTATATAGAAGATACATATACAATATGCGGTAATTATGAAAATGATGGACCACTATCAAAATATTTTGATAAAAAATATGAAAAAGATTTATATTTTAATGAAAAATCTTGGGAAAAAGCCGAAGCTCATCTATTAAAAGAAACTAATAAAAATATTCTAAATAAAAACAAATTAAAAGATAGTGATATTGATTTATTAATTTCTGGTGATCTTCAAAATCAAATAGCAGCTTCAGATTATATGGCAAGAGATTTTGATATTCCATTTATAGGAGTATTTGAAGCTTGTTCCACTATTGGTGAAGGATTAATAATAGGAAGTACATTTGTAGAAAGCAAAATAGCCAAAAAAGTAATAGTATCAACTTCTAGTCATAATATGGTTGCTGAAAAACAATTTCGAAATCCTACCGAATATGGTACACCAAAACCAAAAACATCTACATTTACCGCAACAGGAGCAGTTTCTATTTTACTTACAAATAAAAAAACGAAAATAAAAATTGAATCATCGACAGTAGGAAAAGTAAAAGATTTTGGTATTACGGATGCCAATCATATGGGTGCCGTCATGGCTCCTGCTGCTGGGGATGTTATATATAATCATTTAAAAGAAACCAAAAGAAATCTCGACTATTATGATCTAATATTAACTGGAGATTTAGGAATATATGGTAAAAACATCTTAAAAGATTATATGATGACAAGCTATAATATTGAACTTAAAGATAATTATAACGATTGTGGTACTATGCTATACGATTTAGATAATCAACCAGTACTAGCAGGAGGTTCAGGACCAGTTTGTTCTGCTTTAGTAATTTTTGGCTATATCTATAAAGAAATGTTGAAAGGAAAATTAAAAAAAATACTAATAGTACCAACCGGAGCAATCTTTTCTCCAACATTTACTTTTCAAAAAGAATCAATTCCCAGTATAGCTAATGCAATAAGTTTGGAGGTAGTAGAATGATGACATATGTATATGCCTTTCTCTTTTGTGGAACTGTATGTTTAATAGCTCAAGTAATTCTAGATAATACCAAATTAACTCCTGGGCATGTAACTAGTTTATTTGTCGTAATAGGAGCTGCCCTTGATATTGCAGGCATTTATGATAAAATTGTTTTATATGCAGGGGCAGGAGCATTAATACCTATCACATCGTTTGGTCATTTATTAATTCACGGTGCTATGGATATGGCAGAAACTTTAGGACCATTGGGCCTTGCCTTTGGAATATTTGACTTAACATCCGCTGGTATTTCGGTAGCTTTATTTATATCTTTTGTTTTAGCATTAATATTTAAACCAAGACACTAATATAGATTTAAATAGTTATAGTTTAAGTAGAAAAATAAAATAATTAAGTTAAATGTAACTATTCAGACTATCCATCAGAAAAACAAGAGTAATTTTTAGTGAATTGCT
>CAMEJC010000048.1 GCA_945919295.1 uncultured Mycoplasmatota bacterium | reverse complement strand
ATTAATGTAATTTATTATAAATAAAGACATTATAAAGAAAATAAAAAATAGTCAAGAATATCATTGACTATTAATAGTATCATGTATATAATGTTAACGTGGTTAACATCTAAAAGTGTTCTCTCTTTTTTAATGAAAAATTAGGAAGGAGTGATGGCTATGTTCTGTGAAAATGCTCGAAAGGGGGTTTTGCAGATTGGAACAAGTCTTAGCATATGCTTTGACTATTCTAGTTATTCTTGCTTTATGCAAGTTTAACCGTAGATAAAAAACGAGAGCACTTTCAAGGAAGTGCTCTATGAACAAACATGGAGAGAACACCTTGTCAAAATAGGTGTTATCCACTTTTTTAATATGGATAAAATTCTCTTTCCATATACATTGTATATTTTTTTTGTAAAAAAGTCAATAATTATTAATAATTAAAATAATTTTATTGCGGTCACTCTTATTTTATGTTATACTTATTATAGTTAAGAATAGAGAGAGTGATATAATGAAAATATCAAAAAAGGAACTTAACACTTTAAATGCCTATTTTAGGGCTGCTAATTATTTATCCGTAGGCCAACTATATTTATTAGATAATCCACTTCTCAAAGAACCATTAAAAAGAGAACATGTCAAAAAGAAAATTGTCGGTCATTGGGGTACGGTTCCAGGGCAAAACTTTATTTATACTCATTTAAATAGAATAATTAAAAATAACGATTTAAATATGATATATATTTCTGGTCCAGGTCATGGAGGTAATGCTATTGTATCAAATGTTTATCTTGAAGGAACTTATTCTGAAATATATCCTGAGATAAGTCAAGATATCGATGGATTAAAAAAATTATTTAAACAATTTTCTTTTCCTGGCGGAATAGCTTCTCATGCGGCACCTGAAATACCAGGTAGTATTAATGAAGGTGGGGAACTCGGATATAGCCTATCACATGCCTTTGGAGCAGTTTTTGATAATCCCGATTTAATTGCAGCATGTGTAATAGGTGATGGGGAAGCTGAAACTGGACCTCTTGCTACTAGTTGGCATTCAAATAAATTTTTAAATCCGAAAACCGATGGAGCAGTTCTACCAATTCTTCATTTAAATGGCTATAAAATAAGTAACCCAACTGTCTTATCACGAATAAGCAATGAAGAATTGGCATCACTATTATGGGGATATGGATGGAAACCATATTTAGTTGAAGCTCCTACCACTATGGAATTACATAAAAAAATGGCTATCACTTTAGATAAGATTATTAAAGAAATAAAAACTATTCAGTATAATGCTAGATTTAATAACAAAATTGAAAGAGTTATGTGGCCAATGATTGTTCTTAGGACACCAAAAGGATGGACCGGTCCTAAAGTAATAGATGGTAAAAAGATAGAAGGAACATTCAGAAGTCATCAAGTACCACTTACCTTAGATAGTGATGAAGAATTAAAATTATTAGAAAAATGGTTAAAAAGTTATCATCCTGAAGAATTGTTTGATGATAATGGGAAAGTATTACCATACATTAAAAGTTTAGTACCATATAATAGAATGGGAGCAAGTCCATATGCCAATGGTGGACTTCTTCTTAAAGAACTTAAAGTTCCAAGCATTGATAACTATGCTATTGATGTTCAAAAACCAGGGGATATTGAAAAAGAAGATATGCGAGTTCTAGGAGAATTCGTTCGTGATATTATTAAATCTAATCCTAATAATTTTAGAGTATTCGGACCTGATGAGACGATGAGTAATAGATTATCACACGTTTTTGAAACTTCTAATCGAACATGGTATTTAAAAAAGAAACAAGACGATGAATATTTATCTTTTGATGGTAGAATAATGGATGCCTATCTTAGTGAGCATACTTGTGAAGGATGGCTTGAAGGATACTTACTTACTGGTCGTCATGGATTCTTTGCTTCTTATGAAGCATTCATTAGAATAATTGATTCTATGGCCAGCCAGCACGCTAAATGGTTAAAAGTATGTAATGAATTACCATGGCGAAAAGATATTGCTTCTTTAAATTATATTTTAACTTCCAATGTTTGGCAGCAAGATCATAACGGATATACACATCAAGATCCTGGTTTTATTGATCATTTAGCCAATAAAAAAGCCGATATTGTCAGAGTATATTTACCTCCTGATTCTAATTGTTTATTATCTTGTTTTGATCATGTTATAAAAACCAAAAATTACATTAATGTAATAGTAGCTTCCAAGCATATGCGTCCGCAGTGGCTTACAATGGAAGAAGCAAAAGTTCATTGTGCAAAAGGAGTAAGCAAATGGGAGTTTGCCAGCAATGATAAAAAAGGAACGGATATAGTCCTAGTATCGATAGGAGATGCTCCAACTCTAGAAAATATAGCTGCCGTATCTATCTTAAGAGAGTATTTACCAGAAATTAAAGTGAGGTTTATCAATGTTGTTGATTTGATGAAACTAGAACCTAGTAAAAGACATCCTCATGGCTTAACAGATACTGAATATAATCGTTTATTTACTAAAGATAAACCAATAATTTTTAATTATCATGGTTATCCAACGCTTATTCATGAGTTTACTTATGAAAGAGAAAATAAAAACATATCAGTACATGGATACATAGAAGAAGGAACAATAACAACACCTTTTGATATGCGTGTAAAAAATAAAATAGATAGATACCATATTGTTATAGATATTATAAATCATCTCGATATTAGTAAAACGAAAGAGGGTAAAAAAGTAATAAAAATGATGGAAGAAAAATTAAAAGAGCATGATTCTTATATAAAAGAGTATGGAATCGATATGGAAGAAATAAGAAATTTTAAATGGGAGTAAGGTGAATTAATATGAATATGTTAGCGGAAGAATATAATAATTATTTAGAATTAATTAGTACAAAAGAAAAATTAAATACTGAATTGTTAAATTTATCTGGAAAAAAAGATCCTGATAGTGTCAAAAAAATTAATGTTCTAGGAGCAAAACTAGGAGATATCAATAATGAATTATCCAAATATGATAATAATTTATTAGATAAAGTAGATGCTTATTTTAAAGAAAAGAAAGAATTTGACAGAATATGCAAAGAAATTAAAGCTATTGAAGATTTATCCAAAAAATCAATCGGTCAAAAAGAAGTTGTCAATTCTGCTGAAGGAAGAAAGAAAAAAATTGATAAAGAATTATCTTATGAATATACTCTTCTAGCAGAGCATAAAAGAAAACTTAGAACTACTTTTGAAAAAAAATATCGTGAGATAAAGGATATTTCTTCTATTGTAAAAAATATTAAAGTAGAAGAAAATAAACCTTCAGTATCACAAGAGCATACTTATATTTTACCTAAAATTACTACTTATGATGATCTTAGTAATGAAGATAAAATAGAAGAAACTAAAGAACGTTTAGAAAGAATATTTGCTACAAGTCTTCTTCCAAATCAAGGTAAGAAAATGATAGTTACATATGATGGACAAAAAAGAACAATACCAAGAAAGTATCAAGGATATTTTAATGAAACACTAAAAGAATTAAGATTACTTCAAAAAGGGCCACAAAAAGTAGTATCAAAACATGAAACTTTAAATGAAGTAAGTATTCAAACAGTATTGAACAAAAATACATCCAATATAGCAAATGGAATAGTAGGTAACGAAAGTATGTATAGTGATGTATTCGATTTTAATAAAAATAATAAACAAAATAATAATTTTACTTTTACAACACCAGAAGATAAACAAATATTTAATGAATTATTTGGAAATTGTCCACCATCCAAACAAGAAGAAATTTATAAAATATTATTCTCAGAAGAAGCAATTGCTAGAAGGGATAAATTAATCAGCGATTTAAATAGACAAATAGAGTTAGAACCAACTTTCAAACAAACAATTAATATTGCCAAAACATTTATTACTTCTGTTCCACAAAAGATTAAAAATAAAATATCAAATATTGGTAAAAAAGTAAAATCTAAAACAGAAGAATTAAAATACGAAATAATAAATAAAACAGTTAATTTAAAGGAAAATACTTGTCAAAAAATTTCTGAGGGAAAAAGTAAAATATGTGACATATCCAAAGAAAATTTGCGAAACATTCAATATGTATTTGATGATATCAAAAGAGAAATGGAAGAAAGAAAAAATAAAAGAAAGTTTAGTAAAGATGAATTATTTGAAATAATAGAAAAACTTTTAGAAGAAAATGAAAATAAAGATAGAGAAATAGGTATATATAAAGCAAAAATAAAAGAATTAGAAAAAAATAGTCGAGGTTATATTGCTACTGGTATTTTAACTATCATAGGTGTAATTGCTTTAGCTACAGTTATATTTATAATAGTATCAAATATAGTAGCAGGTTAGGAGAAATAAATGGAATTTAATGTTATTAATGAAGATAGTAATTTTAAGTTAGGAAAAATAATATCAGTATTCAAAATACCTGAAAGTGAAAAAGATATAGTCCTATTCTCATTAGAAGATTTTGATGACAATGATGGTGCTAGTCTTCAAGTAGCATATCTAAATACCGATAATAATGGCTATGATTACATAACAGAAATAGAAAATGAAAAAATATTAAAAAAAGCTATGAAAGTAGTTAAAGATATGATAGGAGCGATTAACAAGTGAATAATAAATTTAAAGTAATAAATGAGAATAACAATGAATTAGAAGCAGAAATAATTACCGTATTTAATTATAAAGATAAAGAATATGTTATATACTCGATTAACAATGATAATGACAAAGTAGATATATGTGTATCAAGATTAGAAAAAGATGAAAAAGGTTACTCTATATTGAAAGATATTATCGATTCCAAAGAAAAAGAAGAAATCGATAATGCTGTAAAAGAAATAATAGATCAAATAAAATAAGCGTTTAAATCCGCTTATTTTATTATTTCATTAAATTCTTTAGGAACATCACTAGTAAATATCATAAGTTCATTCGTTAATGGATTAATAATTTTAAGAGTGCTAGCATGAAGAGCTAATCTTTTAATAGGATTAGTCTTAGATTTATATCTAGAATCTCCAACGATAGGATGATTGATATCATGCATGTGACATCTTATTTGATTTCTTCTACCAGTTGATATATAAATTTTAAGAAGTGAATACTTATCATTATGTTTAACTCTAACATAGTCAGTAATTGCAAAATATCCATCTTTATTTTTTGAAGAATAAACTAGTAACGTTTTAGTTTGTTTTAAATAAGACTCAATATGTCCTTTCTTTTCAGTAATACCTTCAACAACAGCGGTATATTCTCTCATTTTCGCTAAATTATTCCAATTATCTTGATATAGTTTTTGTACCTTTTGATTTTTAGCAAACATAATAACTCCTGAAGTATCAAAATCTAATCTATGTATAACAAATACTTTTTCCTTTTTCTTTTTTAAATAATCAGATACTTGTCTATATAAAGTATTTTCTTTTTCGTTCTTATTTGAAATAGTTAAAATACCTGAAGGCTTATTAACTACAATAATATTATTATCTTCATATATAATCTCTAAATTAAAATTATTTATTTTCATATTCTTATTAATTTCAATAACATCTCCACTTTTAAGTTTATAATCATATCTAGAAACTATTTTATTATTAACAAAAATACATTTGTTTTTAAGTAATGATTTAATATTATTTTTAGATTTATTTGTCATATTAATTCTTAAATAATTATATAATTCAATATTATTATCTACAATAAATTTATTCATAGAAATTCTCCTTAAATATATTATACCAAAAAAGAATTAATTTTTCATTAATTCTTTTCTTCTTATCTTATTACAATTTGTTTTTTTATTATATTCTAAGGCCTCTTCTAATTCATCATCGCTATCCAGTTTGAACCAAAGAGCAAATCTATTATTTTGAATAGTTTGTGTATGTTGAGTAGTATTAACACAAGAATAAATAATATGATGATTTTCTCTAAAATCTTCTCTAATTTTGTTTACTAATTTCTTAGCTTTTTCATGAGAAAGCACAACCCAATTTGAAAAAGATATACTATTATCATAGTCTCTAATAAGATCATTTTTGCTAATAGTAACATTAATTTTAGTTAAGTTATTATTAATAATATCTTTTGATACCAAAATTTTATATTCATTTGATATATTCGAAACAAGCATAAGATAATCAATAAAACTCTTATAACTATTAAAAAAACTTTCACTTATTATATCTTCCTTTTCCATAAATATCTTCCTTTCTTTTTTGACATGCAGTTATAAATTATAATATATATTCAAAACAAAATCAAGTAAAAATTGTCTGATCAAATAATAATTATGCCATTTTCAATTGATTTATGAATAAATATTTTGTATAATTATATCGTAAGGTGGTTAGAATATGAACTTAAATAACATTATTGATTTAGAAAGAACTATTGCAAAAAATATTTTTGAAAGTAGCGATAATTATTGGGAGATTATTCCTAAAATTAAAGATTATCTTATTACTTTAGGCAATTCTTTAAATAAAGATCATTATACTATGATTAACAATAATGTGTGGATTGGAAAAAACGTTACAATTGATAAATCAAGTACAATAATCGGCCCTTGTATCATTGATGATAATACTATTATTGGTCCTTCAGCTTATATTAGAGAAAATGTAATTATCGGTAAAAATTCTATAATAGGAAATAGTACTGAAATAAAGAATTCTATTATCTTTGATAATTGTGAATTACCACATTTTAATTATGTAGGAGATTCAATAATTGGTTATCACTGTCATTTAGGAGCAGGAGCAATTATCAGTAATCTAAAAAATGATAAGAGCAATGTTCTTATTAAAGATAATAATAAAATAATTGATACTAAACTGCAAAAGTTTGGAGCTATTATTGGGGATAATATCGATATAGGATGTAATAGTGTTATCTTTCCAGGTACTATTATATATCCTAATACAAGTATTTATCCTTTGACTAGAGTAAGAGGAATAATTAAAGAAGATAGTATTGTTAAAAGTGAAAAAGAAATAGTAGCAAAGAATAAAATATGTAAATAGTTCAGAGTTAATTATAATTCTGAACTTTGTTTTTTAATAAAATTTATCTTAATTCATATACTTTGATAGGTGAGTTTATGAAGAAAATATTGCTTTTAATAATTATTTTAATATTACTATTAATACCTAAAGTAAATGCTAGTACTACCAGTGCTTCTTCTTATATATTAATGGATGAAACAACAGGAAGAGTATTATTATCCAAAGATATGAATTCTAAGAGATTAATAGCCTCTATTACTAAGATTATGACATCTATTATTGCTATTGAATCTGGAAAAGTAAAAGATACAGTAACTATCGATGATAGTATTCTCAAAGCCTATGGATCAGGAATATATATCGAAGTAGGGGAAGAAATAAAATTAAAAGATTTATTGTATGGCCTAATGCTTCGAAGTGGTAATGATGCCGCTATTGCTATTGCAAATTATATAGCGGGTAGCGAAGAAAATTTTGTTAATCTTATGAATGCAAAAGCAAAAGAATTGGGTATGAAAAATACGCTCTTTTATAATGCTAGTGGGCTTCCTACACCTCATGGCAACTATTCATCTTGTTATGATATGGCACTTCTTACTCGCTATGTTATGAAAAATAAGTTATATCGTGAAATAGTATCAACCAAAGAATATAAAGTAACAACTAATTATAAAACTTATGTTTGGAATAATAAAAATAAACTTTTACGATATAATTACATAACTGGAGGAAAAACTGGTTATACCGAAGAATCAGGTCGAACTTTAGTTAGTAGTGCTACTATTGATGGTATGAATCTAATTGCTGTTACCATCAGAGATTCCGATGATTGGAATACTCATCTTGAATTATATAATTATGCTAAAGATAATTATGCATCTTATAAAGTTTTAAACAAAAA
>CAMEJC010000047.1 GCA_945919295.1 uncultured Mycoplasmatota bacterium | reverse complement strand
ATTTTATCAAACAACTTTTATTAAAGAAAAAAATATGGTTAAAATAAGAAAATAAAACCAACAATCTGAAAGGTACTAGATTTATTTCTAGTACCTTTCTTATATTTAAAATTGTCGAAAAAGTGTCTATTTCTTTGCATGTATATTTTCATATAGAAAAAAATCTGATAAAATATTGATAGAGTAGGAGATTGATAAAAAATGAATAAAAAGATAAAAAAGATAGCTATCGTAATTTTTCCCATTTGTTTAATTGCACTCATAGATTATTTTAACTTAGACAATATCATACAAGAAACAGTGGCTACATCACAAACCATCTCATACGATATTGAACAAATACCTGAATATAATGGTAAATACTATGTAATTATAAATAACAATGAGCCAAATTTTACTGATGAAGAAAAGACTACTACCTCATTTGAACAATATAGCAATTTAGATTCATTAGGAAGATGCGGTGTTGCCTATGCTAATATTAGTATTGACCTAATGCCTACAGAAAAAAGAGGTAGTATCGGAATGATTAAACCAAGCGGTTGGCATACTGTTAAATATGATAATATCGATGGAAAATACTTATATAATAGATGTCATTTGATAGGATATCAATTAACTGGAGAAAATGCCAACGAAAAAAATTTAATAACTTGTACCAGGTATATGAATACCGTCGGTATGTTAGAATTTGAAAACAAAGTAGCAAATTATATTAAAGAAACCAATAATCACGTTTTATATCGGGTTACTCCGATATTTAATGGAGAAGATTTACTTGCAAGAGGAGTTCAAATGGAGGCACTATCTGTCGAAGATAATGGCAAAGGTATCAAATTTAATGTTTTTGTCTATAATGTTCAAGATGGTATAAATATTAACTATAGTAATGGTAATAGTAGTAAAAAATAAGTTCTATTTTCTAGAACTTATTTTCGTTTAAGTGTTTTAACTACTGGAAATTCGATATCTTTCATATCATTTTCTTCAAGTAAATATAATTCAAATTGTTCTTTTTCATTCTTCCCAAATTTTTCTGCATGTGCTATTTGTTTAAGTACAGTAATTTGATCATCACGATCAAGTAAATAAAAATATTTAATAATTTTTTCCTGTTTTGAAATAAGATTATTATTCTCATCATAAGTTTGCATTTTAGTAATTTTTTGAACATTTGAAATAGTTTCCTTTAAATTTTCAGTTGGAACACATACATTTTCTTTTGATAATGCAATAGATAAATCCTCCAAATAACATATAGCATCATCTCTTTTATTCTTCTTTTCCCTCTTTTTTAAATAAACTTTTCCTGTAATGTAAGCCTCAATTAACGAACAACTACCAAAATATGCTAAAAAAGCACTAAGATCAGTAGATATTACATCAGTTCCCGTTAAAATTCCAATAAAAGTCAAAGTAGCTACAAGGGATCCTATAGTAGCTTTAAGAAAAAAAATTTTATAGTTAACGTTTTGATTAGCATTATCAATAATATTATTTAAATCAGTAGGTTCATTTATGTATTTAACTTCTTTCATGATATCATCTCCTTCATAAGTGAAATTATTACAGCACAACTATAATTATAATGCAATATTAAAAAATACAAATTTGAATTTATAACAAATTTTAATTTATTCGTAAATTTTTAGATTAAATTCCGATTTATAAAAATTTGTTTAATTTATTTATCTAAATGAATAGATTTTTTTTAAGAAATTTGGTACAATGGTAATAGGTGATAAATAATGCATTCATATGTTGTAGAATATTTAAATGAAAATGAATTTAAGAAAAAAGAAAGATCATTAAAAAAGTATAATATGTTAGCATACAAAAAATTAATTTTTGACTGTGTTCCTGCTCTTCGTGATGGTAATTTTCAAGGAGTTATCGTATCCAAAAACAGTAAAGAAGGTATCATAAAATATGAATTTAAACTTCCTACTGATCGAATGTTTTCACAAGTTCATGGTGATATAATACTCCATTATACCGTTTATGAAAGTCAAAAATTAATAATGTTAGATACTATAACTCCTGAAGAAATATTGAGTGAAGGACATCAAAAAGAACTTTCTACTTACAAAGGAGTTATGCTATCAAAAACTCATGCCGAAAGAGATATGTTTAAAATAAACTTGCTAAATAGTATGAATAAAAATGGTTTTTTAAATAGTAAAGTTTTAATAATTACTGGCATCTTTCTATTATTAATAATAGTCCTAATTTTATTTATTATTTTAAAATAAAAATATACCTAAATTTAGGTATATTTTTTTATACTTCTCTCATAATATCAGCATCTTTATAAGGATCATTTGGATCAATATGATCAGTAAACAGAATTCCATCTAAATGATCAAGTTCATGTTGAAAAGCAATAGCTAAGTCTTCTCTAACACGATACTTGATTAAATTACCATCCATGTCATATCCTTCAACTGTAATTCTAGCATGTCTTGGTACAATGCCATCAACCTCTCGATTAACACTCAAGCATCCTTCACCTTCACCGGCATAGATCATCTCTTCAGAATAAGAAATAACTTTTGGATTAATTAAAATATAATCATCAAAAACTCCTTCTTTTCTTTCATAGCAGACTACAAAAAATCTTTTATTAATTCCAACTTGTGGAGCCGCAAGCCCCATACCAGGTCTTAAATTATATTTTTTTGAATATTTTTCAATTTGTGAATATCTAAGATGCTTAAGCATTTCAGGTATAATATTTCTATATTCATCACATAAAGGAAAATCAACCATTGTATTTTTTGCTCGAACACGAGGATCTTTTTCATCCAAAATATCTTTTGTTTTAAGCATAAACACCATCCCTTCTCTTCACTAAATATTTTATCACAAAAACAAAAAAAAGGGAAGAGTCTTCCCTAAAGTTATATATTAAGCTACTACTCTTGTACCTATAATAATAACTAACAAAATAAATAATACTAATACAATAGCGGCACTATATCCATAGCCACCACCGTATCCATATGAAGGATAACCGTATCCAGCATTGCCACCACAACCGCAGCCACATCCACCAGATCCATATCCTCCAGAATATCCACCGTAATAATACATATATATACCTCCTTTACGATATCTAATATAGTCTACTCAAAAACATTTTTTTTGACATTATTATTTGCCTAATTTTAAAAATATTATTATAAATAATCAAAAAATCATATATTTATTAACCATATAAACATAAAAAATAATATACTATTAATAACTTAAAAAATGTCAAATAAACTATTATTAGTGTCATATTTAAATCTATAAATTGACAATCATACATAAGTTAGTTATAATTAAAATAGAGATAGGGGATGGATAAATGGATATATTAAGTTTGATGGAAGATAATTATTTTGTAGTACATCTTTATTATGATGAAAAGCAAAAATACAAAATAATTTGTTTAATGAATTTTTGGTATTCATTTAGAGATATAATCACTGATAAAGAAATTCAAATAAAAAATGAAGTTGACCTTTATCCAACCAATCGAGGATTAATATGTAAGAATACTATGTATCAAATTTCTAAAGAAGAAGTGGATAAAATATTAAAAGAATACAGTCAAGAAGATATAAAAAAATATGAAGAATATTTAACTAATATTGAAAAAAAATCAATTAAAGTATATGATGAAATAAAAGAAAAAAATTTTAAACAAATAAAAAAAGGAAAAGTAAAAAGAAAATCATATCATAACAAATTAAATATATAAAAATTAAATAAAACTATTATATTATAGCACTTCAAGTCTTAGGTCTTGAAGTGTTATTTTTAGCCTATGTATAGTCTAAAAATAAAATATCTACATATCTATTATATAGAAGCATAGTTATATACTAAAGTTAAGATATATTATTAAAAATTATAAACCATAGTAAATAAAACAAGACTATGCTATTATAAATATATAATTATTATTATTTTATATTGTACTAGGTTTAGTAGGATATGTTATTCATTTACATAGTACTAGTTCATTACTTAAAATAAAAGAAACTAATAAAGAGGGCTTAGATCAAATACAAGAACCAATTTGTAAAAGTAAATAGAGAATAAGTATTAATATTTTATTATAACAAGCATATTTTTTATTGGGTGATATAATGAAAAAATTATTAATACTTATCTTTTTATTTATATTAATACCAGTAGTAAAAGCAGAAGAAACAGAGGATTTAGCTCCTAATGCTAAATCTGCAATTATGATTGAAGCTTCAACTGGTGAAATTCTTTTTCAAAAAAATGCTAATGAAAAACTAGCTCCTGCATCAATGACAAAGATGATGAGTATGCTTCTTATAATGGAAGAAATAGAAAAAGGAAATTTAAAATATGATGAGGAAATCACAGCATCAGAAAATGCCTCAAGTATGGGAGGTAGTCAAATTTTCTTACAAGCTGGAGAGAAAATGACAGTAACAGAAATGTTGAAAGGTATTGCAATTGCTTCTGGCAATGAACTAGCTGTTTCAATAAAGCAGCCGTAAGTTATAAAAGAAGAAATAATAATATAACTACATATAAGCCTTATATATTAGAATATTATTGTAAGTTTTATATATAAAAAATTGGTATATTTACAAAGTAATATTTTTATGATATATTATTAGTGTAAATTATTCAAAGAAAGGAGTGTGATTAAGATGAAAAATTTACAAGTTATAAATAATGCAGAATTAATCATTACTCCTAATTTATTAAACTTTTAGGAATATTCTTTTAGATTATAAAATTAATTCTGCATTATGCAGATTTTTTTTGTTAGGAGGATATTAAAATGATAATGAAATTAAATATTAATGATAGAGCAGCTCTAGCTATCAAAAATAAAACAAAGAGAGTGGAAATTAGAGCAAATAAAGAAAATAGTGAACATGATTATAGTAAATTAAAAGAAAATGACATTATAGAATTCACCAGTAATAATTTAGATGTATTTTATGTTAAAGTTAAAGAAGTAAATCATTATAATTCTTTAGAAGAATTATTTACTTTAGAAGGGACAAGATATACAACTTCATCTACTAATGATAAAGAAGAAGCAATTAAAAATGTAAGTAAATTAGATGGATATGAAGAAGCTATTAAGAAAAATGGTGTTTATGCTATTTATATAGAATACCTATATAGTGAAAATAGTGTCTGGGATGAATTATATGAAAAGGCTAAGAATGTAAGAAATCCAAGAGATGTATCAGGTATGATTAGTGCGGGGCAAGTAGGTGCGGCAATACTTACTAAAAACCATAATATTTATACAGGAGTATGCATTGATACTGCATCAACACTTGGTATGTGTGGAGAGCGAAATGCTATTGCTAATATGATTACAAATGGTGAAAATGAGATTATAAAACTAGTATGTGTTGATTCTAAAGGGAATGTTGGTTCACCTTGTGGAGCTTGTAGAGAATATATGATGCAACTTTCTAAAAATAGTATAAATATTGAAATACTAAAAGATATTGATTCTAAAGAAATTATAAAATTAGATGAATTAATTCCTGATTGGTGGGGTAAGACGCGTGTATAATAAACTTGAAAGATGGACATTTGGAATAGATGTAGATGAATTAGTTAGCCTTGTTTTAAATAGTAAGAAGACAGCAACGACATCTTTGTATGAATATGATAGTTTACCTACAGTAGGTGAACTATCAATATTAACTGATTCAAATAATAATGATATGTGTATATTAAAAACAAAAAAGGTTATTATAACTAAATTTAAAAATATTACCTGGAACTTAGCAAAATTAGAAGGAGAAAATACATCTTTAGAAGAATGGCGAAAAGTTCATAAAGATTATTTTAGTAAAACAAATTATAATTTTAATGATGATACTAAGGTAATATTTGAGGTGGTAGAAAGATGCAAATAATAGAATACGAAGATAAGTATTTAGAAGATGTTAAAGATTTATTAGTTGAACTAGAAGAGTATATTTTATCAATCGATGAAGATGACTTAGATCAACTACATCCAGAATATAGAGATAAAATGGCAGTTCTAGATTTAGAAGAAGTTAAAAATAATAATGGTAAATGTTATATAGCTGTTGAAGAAGGTAAAGCTATAGGTCTAATTATGGGATGTATTTTTCCGTATGATGAATATGATTACCTAGATTATAAATGTCCTAAAAGAGGAGAAATAACCGAATTAATAGTTTCTAAAAATGCAAGAAGTAAGGGTATAGGAAATATGCTTATGAATAAAATGGAAGATTATTTTAAATCAGAAGGCTGTGAATATATTTTAGTAGATGTATTTGCTTATAATGATAATGCTATTAAGTTTTATGATAAGAATGGATATCATTCAAGAATGTATACAAATATAAAGAAGATTGGATAATAAACCATATTTAATTCCATTTAATAATATTGAGAAAAATTGAAAAAATTTCTCTTTTTTATGATATACTATATATGATTATTTGCTTTGAGAGGAGTGATTACATGAATAATTTCAACTTAAATTTATTTAAATACTTTTATTATGTAGTCTATTATAACGGATTTACTAATGCATCAAAAAATTTGAATATTGCTCAATCATCATTAAGTTATAATATAAAGCAATTAGAACTACAATTGGATAAAACATTAATTATTAGAGATAATAAGAATTTTGAATTAACTGAGGATGGGTATAATTTATATGAAAATCTAAAGTCTGCTTTTAGTATTTTGAATCAAAATTTGGAACAATTTGATAATCAAAATACTGTGGAATTAACTATTGGAGTTAGACACTATTTATCAGATTTTATTTTTAGAGATTCGATAGTTGAATTTATTAATACATATCCTAATATTCATATTAATATAAAATTATATTCTAAATTAGATGTGAAAAAATTTGAAGATGAGTATGATGTACTAATTGATTATGAAGATTATACTAATTTAATTAATACTAATAATAAAGATTTATTATGTGTTTTAAATAATACTTTTGTTTCGGGAAAAGATCTATCCAAAAATTATGAATCAATTCAATCAATTAAAGAATTAGGAAATACAAGATTAATATCGATGTGTCCAAATAAAAGAAATGGTAAATTTCAAAAAATGTGTTTTGAAAATGGTATTTTATTTGAAAATATTATATCAGTTAATGATAGTATAATATCTAAAGAATTAGTAAAGAATAATTTAGGATTATGTTTTGTTAATAGGGATTTTTTTAAAGAAGAAATCGCAAATGGAGATGTAAAAGAAATTAAAGTAAAAGAACAATTGTTTAATGATAATGTATATATAGTTTATAAAAATGGTAAGAATATTAATAACATAAATAAATTCATAAAGATATTAAAAAAACAATATAAGGAGGAATTATAATGAGTAAGTGGGATTTATATGATGATAGATTTAATAATACTGAAATTGTTATAAATGATACTGATGAAATACCTGATGGTAAGTATCACTATTCTATAAATGCATGGATATTAAATTCAAAAAAACAATTATTATTAATACGAAATACTTTAAATTATAATATTCATTATCCCGGTTTTTGGAGTAGTATAAATGGAAATGTTTTAAGTGGTGAAAGTTCAATTGAAACGTGTATTAAAACTATTAATTCAAAAATAGGAATAAAAATCACAAATTCTGAAATGAAAACTATAGATAAAAAATTACGTGATCCTTATCATTATATTTATGAAACCTATATTGTTAATAAAGATATTAATTTAAATGAAATATGTTTTATAGATAATACAGCTGTTCAAGCTAAATGGGTAGATTTAAAAGAATTATATAACATGATTGAAAATGGTGAAATTGCATGGGTGTTAATTCCAAGAATAGAAGAATATGTAATACCATTAATGAAAGAGACTAATTTATTAAATTAGTCTTTTATTATTAGTTTTTTCTATATATTTTATCGAAAATTTGAATGATTAAATTACACTTTACTATTATATAATATTAATAGTTAGGAGGGATAGTATGCAAAACATACCAGATTCATTGAAAAGAATAATAGAAAAGAATCCAAACTTGGAACATCGTGTCAGAGGATTACCAAATTTAGGTGAAAACTTAATTGATGGACAGTTTTCTAAAGAAGTAAGTAAAATTTATGATGCCTTTGGATTATATGGAAATGAATTATATTCACTTGAAAACG
>CAMEJC010000046.1 GCA_945919295.1 uncultured Mycoplasmatota bacterium | reverse complement strand
TCAAGAATATTTTTGACTATTTTTTATTTTCTTTATAATGTCTTTATTTATAATAGATTACGCTATTTTATAATAGCAAACAAATGATTAAATTATACTAAGATTATTATTTGTAGATATTTTATCTTTTAATAAATGAAGTATTATAAGTAGATGGATTCTTTTTCGATAGAAAAAGAAGTGAAAAAAAGAAAATAAATTAATTATTCTCTTAATTATTTTTCAAATATTCAACTGCTTCATCAAAAGTATCTACTTTAATTATATTAATATCATAGTTATATTTTTCTTTTGTTTTAATTGCTTCATCATAATTAGCACTTGGTACAAAAACGATATCCATCTTGTCTTGGGCTGCTCCCATTATCTTATATTTAATACCATCTATTTCTCCAACAGTACCATCTGGTGAAATAGTACCAGTACCTGCAATATTTCTTCCTTTTATTATATCTTCATCACTTATTGCATTATAAATAGTTAGAGTTAACATTAATCCTCCAGATGCTCCTGATTCACTATTTTTAAATTTAACATTTATTTCTGGATCTATATCATAATCATATTCAGTTATAATTACAACTCCAATTACTTTGGCATTATCTTCTAATAAAATTTTACTTTTAATTTCTTCTTCCTTATTATTTCTTAATACTTTAAAAGTTATGGTATCTCCGACTTCTTTCGATGATATTATTTTTTTTATCTCTTTAATATCATCACATTCTTGACCATCTGTTTTTAAAATAACATCTCCGACTTCAAGACCATTATCTTTTGTTACTCCAATAACAACATTTTTCTTATCTTTAATAGTTATTTCTTTATCAGCAGCTTTATAAGCAACCATCGTAGCTATATCGAGAGAATTATCACGCATTATTTTATTCCGTTTTTCTATGTCTGATATTGATTCATCGGATATTTGTCTCTCTTCATTCTTTTCAATATCCCAAGATTTTAATTTGGCTACTAGTAGTGTCGCAGGTGTACCTTCATACTCACTGACATAGAGCATATTTAGTGAACCATCTTTATTTTGATATCCTTCCATTTCTACTCTATCGGTTATATTAATTGTACCACCAGGAGCCATAATATAATATGGAACTTTTACATTAAAAAATAATACAATTAGTAATATTAGTAATAAAAATTTATAATTTTCTTTAATAAACTGTTTAAATTTCAATATATCATCTCATTTCTTTTTTTCTTTGTTATATCATATAATTTATTATGAAAAAATATGCTAATTTAATTATTGTTATAATGAGTTTTATCATTCTTATTTTAATATTTTTAAATAAATCTTTGGTATCAAATACAATTATTTTATCTTTTTATATTTGGTTTAATACTCTTGTTCCATCTATGTTTCCAATGTTTGTTTTATCTGACATTTTAATTAATTATCATTTTATAGATTATATTCCAAAATATATAAAGATGTTTATTGCAAAGATATTTAATATTAGTGAATCGGGAGTTTTGGTTCTTCTTTTATCTTTAATTTCAGGATTTCCCTCTAATGGGATAAATATTAAATCAGCTTATGATATGCATCTTTTATCAAAAGAAGAATGTGAACATCTACTTTTATTTAATCACTTTGCTAATCCTCTATTGGTTCTTCAGACAATTGGAATATTTTATTTAAATAATAATAACTATGGTATTATTATTCTTATTTCTCATATTTTAAGTAATATTATTATTGGAATTTTATTTAGGAAAAGAAACTATCCTACCAATACTAATTATATAGCTAATAATAAAAAAAGTCAAAGTTTTGGTTATGTTTTATCTTCTTCAATTAAAAAAAGTATCAATACTCTTCTTATGATATCGGGAACGGTTACTTTGTTTTTGATTCTTAGTACTTTAATTAGTAATATTTTTAATTTGAATGTTTATCTAGATGTTCTTGCTAAGGGAATACTAGAAATGACTATGGGGCTTTCTAGTTTATCAAGTATTCCTATTAATGATATTTATAAAGTTGTTTTATCGACGATGTTTATTTCTTTTGGTGGTCTTTCTATTCATCTACAAGTTATGACTTCGTTAGGAGAAGATATTAGATATAAAAATTATTTTAAAGGAAGAATTTATCAAACTTTGATATCTGGTATAATCTCTTATATAGTTATGTTAATTATATTTTAATTTTCAATACTTTAACTTTATCTTTAATATATTCTTTTAGATTATCATCAATATATTTTTTATCAATACCAATTTTATTTTCTTTTAGTTTATTTATTTTTTTAATGAAAAAAGACAATTTGATAGATGCTTCAATTGGCATAATAGTATTATTTTGAAGAGATATTTTTAATTTATTAATATAACTATTTATTAAGAATTTATTTACTTCATCAAAAGCAATAGTTAAATATTCTTTATTATTAGAAAAAGGAATATTATTGTGACCATAATCTAGTAAATAGTCAATATTAATAAGGAACAACTTTATCTCTCTTAAATTAGAATAAAATTCTAATGTTTTAACTAAATTAAATAAATCACTATTAAAGTAAAGTGTTTGCATTTCTTTCTTACCAACAATTTCCTCGATAAGAGAAGCTACGACCAATTCATATCTATAGGCAGTTAACTGTGAGGGTAAATTAAAAAATCTGGCATTTAATAATTCAGTATATCCTTCATCTAATCCACTGCCTATTTGATTTTCTTCCGATGATTGGCAGAATCCTGAAAAGTCATAATCATTCTTTAGATCAGATATACTACTAGACATATGAAATAGTTCATGACTAAGAATATAAGGCTTTTTGCTATACAATTTAGATATTCTTATTTCATTAGTTGAAGGATAATATATTCCATTTACTTTGATTTCTCCCGAGTCTGAATGTAGATATATTGAATTATTTTCTTCTATTTTTAATGTTTTTATATTTCGATAGAAATTATTTAAATTTTTTGTTTCAATATGATTTTGTAATTGATAATAAAATTTTTGAATTAACTGTAATTCTCTTTTAGTAAAATCTTGCCCTATATCTAATATTGGAGGAACTTTAATAATAGGTATAGTTTCTCTTATAAATGTTGTTTTTTCATCGATACCACTTAATTTCATAGCTTCCTCCTGATAATTTATTATTATATAAGATAAATTTAGAAAAAGCAACTTAACAGTTGCTTTAAATTACAATAATGGTGACCTGTATGGAATTCGAATCCATGAATGTTGCCTTGAGAGGGCAATGTGTTAAGCCACTTCACCAACAGGCCATAATAATATCTTTTTTTAAAGACATTATTATTTTAACATAAACGTTTTTGTTTGACAATAGTTGTCTGTTATTTTTTTATTTTTTTGATATTACTTTCTAGATAAATTATTTATTTTGATTTTTTCTAAAATATCACCTATTTTATAATAGTGTCTACTGTAAGATAAAAATAAAATGTTCTTTAAATTAATTGGTAGTGGATAATCAATGTCTTTTTCTACTTCTTCAAATATTTTTTCTAATTGAAGAGGAGTTAGTTTACTGTACATATCTAAAAATCTATTTATGTAATTTGGTGAATATTCAAGTAAAAATTTTTCTATTACTGAATATATATCATTATTATCATTAGGTCCAATGGTAAATCTTGTATGTTTGAAAATAAAGGTCCTTTCAAAATCATAATATGGGGTACATTTGGCATCTGTATCATTTTCCATTAATTCATAATTATATTTACCATTGTCAATATTACCAATAAGTAAATCTAATAAGAAATAATCAATTAATTGATTAATAATGTTTGAAACTATAATATTAGAATTAGGATGCTTTTGGTAGCGGTCTTCTAATGCGTGCCAAATAAATTCTAAATTCATATCGTTTGCTTGTAATTCTTTATTATATTTTTTTGAATAGTCAGAAATTATCGAAGCAAAACTTACTATATGATAATTTTCATCTAAAAAGCTCGAAGAAACTACACCTTTCATATTTTTATCTGAAGTAATAATACTAGCTAAATCATAATTGACAGTTTTAATTTTTAAATAATTAGCTATTTTTGAACCAATTAATTCATGATAAACATTTTCTTCTTCTTTGAAGTATAATTTTTCTTTAGTTAAATAAAAAGAAACTCTATGTCTAGCTAAATCATTTATAATTTTATTATTTATTAAATCTTTATAACTACAGTTATACTTAAATATTAAATATCCATTTTCTCTTTCCATAATATACCACCTATTTAGATAATAATATAAAAATTAATACTTGGTATAGAAAATGAACAAATAGAAATTATTTTGCTTCTATTTGTTACTGGTTATTATTTATATATTATCTATATTTATTAATTTATATTCAATATTGCCAACATTTAAGTTATAAGCAGAATCAATAATATGATTTCCATGTCTTGTTTCTATTCTTTTTATTAATTTCTCTTTTCCTTTGTCATTTGAATTATAAACCAAATCAAGGCAAGCTTTATCTATAGCTACTGGATCGATACCCGCTAATACTCCAATGTCTTTCATACATGGATCTTCAGCTTCACTACAGCAATCACAATCGACACTTATATTTTTCATTATATTTATATAGGCAATATTTCCTTTAAATTTATTATGTACTGATGAAGCGGCATCCGCCATTGCTTCAATAAAAGAATCTTGTTTTGGTAAATCATCCCATAGATCATTCATATCAGTGGTTCTTCCAGCACTATGAATATAAGCTTTACCAGCACTAGAAGCTACCCCGATCGATAGTTGCTTTAAGGCTCCGCCGAAACCACCCATCGGATGACCTTTAAAATGAGATATTACTAACATCGAATTATAATTATCAAGATGTTTTCCAACATAATTTTTCTTTATTACTTTACCGTTTGGTACTTCTAATATTTTATCTGGTTTTTCACTATCCATGATATCTACTTTATAGTATTTATCCCAACCATGTTTGGTCATTAATTTATTATGTTTTTCTGTACTATTTCTTTCACCTTCATAAGCAGTATTACATTCTACTACTGTTCCATTTACTCTAGCAATAATATCTTTCATAAGTTCTGGCCCTAAATAGTTTTGATTTCCTTCTTCTCCAGAATGTAATTTTACCGCTACTGGTTCTTTTAATTCGATACCTAATTTCTCATAGATTTTAACTAAAGAGGCACTTGTTATTTCTTTGGTAAAATATACTTTTGTTTTCTCTTTCATTATTATCTCCTTTATATTATTAAATTTCTTTTTCTAATTTTTTGATTCTTTCTTCTATTCTATCTTTACCTAATAATCTCATTATTTCATATAAGTCTGGAGTCATACTTTTACTAGTTATGGCTACTCTAAGTACTGTTGAAACATCTGCTACACTACCTTTATAGTTTTCTGGATTATTTTTATAATCTTTCATATTACCAGCATATCCTAACTCTTCACTTAATAATTTGATATTATTAAACCAAGTATCTTTATCTGATACATCATAGTATTTTTCCATATAAAGATTTAATATTGTATTTATCTCTTTTTTATCAGTAATTTGTCCCCATTCATAATTATCTGGATTATATAATTCATCATACATATAAAATACTTGATCTTTTATATCTGAATAACTAGAATAGTCTTTTCTAGGCTTCTTTTGCTGTCTTTCAATATTTAAAATATTTTTTGTATACTCTTTATACTTAATAATTAAATTATAAAAATCTTTATCATAAGTATTGGACCAAGTTAATAGATCATCATATACTTCATCTTTAGTCAGTCTACTTATATAATTTCTCGATATATTTAGTAATTTATCTAAGTCAAATAATGGTCCACTTTTACTCATCTTGTTGAAGGTAAATGTGAAATCTCTATAACTTTTATCTTGATTTTGTAAATACCATTCTTCAAAGTTAGAATTAAGTAAAGTAGCAAAATATAATTTTATAGCTTCTTTAGGGATACCTCTTTCGTGATAAAAGCTAACTGCAGCTTCGGGATCTTTTCTTTTGCTTATCTTTCTTACTGTTTCACCATCTTTAATACATAAAGGTAATAAATGGGCAAATTTAGGTTTTTTAAAATTAAAAGCCTCCCATAACTCCATATGATATGGTACTGATGATATATAAGAATCGTCTCTTGTTACATGGGTTACACGCATTAAGTGATCATCTACGACATGGGCAAAAGCATATGGTGGTATGCCATCACTTTTGATAATTACTTGATCTAAATCATTTTCTGGTAATTCGATTGTACCTTTAATTAGATCTTTAAATATTATTTTTTTATTAAAATCTCCTTGTGATCTTAATCTTATTACGTATTTGTCACCATTATCTAAGTGAGCTTTTACTTCTTCATAGGTCAAATTACGACATTTAGCATATTTACCATAATATCCTATTCTTTCTTTTTTGGCTTCTTGCTCACTTCTCATATTAGTTAAATCTTCTTCACTGCAGAAACAAGGATATGCTCTTCCTATCGATACTAGATATTTAGCAAAAGCATCATATATTTCTTTTCTTTCGGTTTGAATATAAGGACCATAATTACCACCATCTATTGGATTTTCATCTATTTTATAATTATAGTTTTTTAAATCATCAAGTATTAATTCAATACCATTTTCGATTGCTCTTTTGGCATCTGTATCTTCAATTCTCAAGATAAATACACCATCAGTTTGACGTGCAAATACTTCTGGAACAAATGAGGCAAATAAATTACCCATATGTACTCTACCAGTAGGAGATGGAGCAAATCTTGAAACAATGGTTCCTTCTTTTAATTGTCTTTCAGGATATATTTTTTCATAATCTTCGATTGTCTTTGTTACATTTGGGAACAATAAGTCCGCTAAATCTTTGTTTGTCATTTTTTCACTTCCTTAATTTATATATATATTCTATCATAATAATAGTATTTTTTATACTTTTTATTTTATCTTAAAATTATTAATACCACAATAGAATGTGAAAAGATATATTTTTTTAAAGAAAAATCACACTAAAATGGAATCTATTGTGTAAATTTTTATATTTGTTCAACAAATGTATCATATATTCTAATATATCTATATGTTACTCTATTTGTTTCAAATTTCTTTTCTTTCTTTACAATACCAAGTTCCACTAACTTGTTTAAAATTCCCGTAACCGTATTTATATGTGCTCCTAATTCCTCTGCCATTTCACTAGCAGTAAAGACAATTTTTTTCATCATGAGGGGATGCATATTCAAAACAATACTTCCATTAATATTATTTTTTATTGTCTGTTCATCTTCATCATAAACTTTATTTATTTTCTCAATTCTATTAATATTCCTAGTACACTGGTCAATAACACATTGTAAAAAGAATTTAATAAAACCATCAACATTACCAAGACGACATTCATTTAATGCATTATAATAATTTGCTTTAAATAATTCAATTATTTCCGATAAGAATAATATTGGCTCATCATTTTTTAATTTTGCTAACTCAAGAGTTATTAAAGCTCTTCCCATTCTTCCATTACCATCTTGATATGGATGAATTGACTCAAATTGAACATGAGAAATTGCTACTTTAATAAAAGCTTCTTCATCATAAATATTATTCATATAATCCATTAAATTTTCTAATAATTCTGGTACCTCTTCTGGTATTGGTGGAACAAATGTGGCTCCTTCTTTGCCTAATCCTTTTGGGCCAATATAATTTTGAATGGTTCTAATTTTACCTGGTGCTTTATCTTTACCTCTAACACCAGATAAAAGTATTTTGTGCATTGAATTAATCATTTCAATACTAAAATCTTTGCCTTTTAATTCTGCAGTGGCATAATCAAGCATCTTTTTTAAATTTTTAACTTCCTTTATACTATCATTTGATTCTTTATATTCAATATAATACATATCATCTTGCGATATTTGGGTTCCTTCAATTCGCGAGGATCTTATACTTTCTCCTAATACTAATGAATCTAAAAAATATTTTTGATCAAATTTAAACATCTTTAGTAACGATTTATATTGTCCATATCTATCATTTGCTTGTCCTAATAACTTTATAGTGTCCTTATCTAGTTTATAAGTTATGGGAAGACTTTTTGCTTTATATGGTTCCATAAGTTCACACTCCTTTGTTATAGTATAGCATATTTTTACAAAAAATACACAATATTTTTCATTTTATTGTGTATTCTATATTATTTTTATACATTATTTAAGCTTTTATTGTGTAAAAACATAGTAAAAGTCCTTTATCTTAATAGGAGCTAAAATACATATTGGTTGCCTCAGCTAGATTCGAACTAGCGCATGCCAGAGTCAGAGTCTGGAGCCTTACCGCTTGGCTATGAGGCAATCACAATATAATTATAACACTTTATATTAAAATATACAAGAGGCAATTTTTAATGAAATTGAGAGAATAATAGATAAATACTATTTTAAGTATTTATCTATTTTTTCAAATAACTTATCTTTATCTATAG
>CAMEJC010000045.1 GCA_945919295.1 uncultured Mycoplasmatota bacterium | reverse complement strand
CAAAAAACAATTATTTAACGACTTTTTACTTGTTTTTGGTTGACTTTTGAAATCTCATGTAATATAATTATTTATGAAACGGAAAGAAGATTATATTTATCTCACCTGATTGTATATAACAATAGGTAAAAAGCCAGCTTAGAGTAAAACATTATTTTTAGATAGCTTTTTTATAGATAAATGAATACTTCTTTAGTATTCATTTTTTTGGAGGTGTTAGCTATAGCTACTTTAAAGGATAATCTTATCAATGATCAAATTAGATGTAAGGAAATGATGGTAATTGGACCAAATGGAGAACAGTTGGGTATTAAAACCAAACAAGATGCTCTAACTCTTGCAGGATATGCAGGTTTTGATTTGGTACTTATGAGTGATAATGGTAATATGCCAGTATGCAAAATAATGGACTACAATAAATTCAAATATGAAAAGAAAAAGAAAACTAAGGAAGCTCAAAAGAAACAGAGAGAAACACAAATTGAAACAAAAGAATTTAGATTATCAGTTAATATTGATATTCATGATTTCAATACGAGAGTTAATAATGCTCGCAAAGCTTTAGATAAAGGTAATAAAGTAAAAGCTAGTATTAGGTTCAAGGGAAGACAAATAGCTCATCCCGAACTTGCACGTGAAGTTTTAGATAGATTTTATGAAAAAGTTAGTGATATTGCAGATATTGAATTAAAACCTAAAATTGAAGGTAAGACAATGTATATGCAAATTACACCAAAAAAATAGAAGGAGGATATTATGACTAAACTTAAAAAAAATAAAATGAAAACACATAAAGGAACAAAAAAAGTATTAAATGTAAGGCAAAGTGGTTCAATTAGTAAATCAAGACAAGGAGTTTTACACAATACTGGTAAGAATAGTGCCGCTAGAGCTAGTAGTAAGAAAAAAGGTACTAGTTTAAGTAAGGCTGATTACAAAAGAATTAAAGATTTAATATAGGAGGCAAAAAATGACAAGAGTTAAAGGTGGCACTGTTGCACGTGCTAGAAGAAAAAAAGTATTAAAAGAAGCAAAAGGTTACTTTGGTAGTAAACATAGATTATATAAAACTGCTCATGAGCAAGTTATGCATTCTGGACAATATGCATTTAGAGATAGAAAACAAAATAAGAGAAACTTTAGAAAATTATGGATTACAAGAATTAATGCTGGATGTAGAGAAAACGAAATTTCTTACTCTAGATTTATCGATGGATTAAATAAAGCAGGTGTCACTGTTAATAGAAAGATGCTTAGTGAACTTGCTATCGACAATCCAAAAGCATTTTCTGATCTAGTAGTAATTGCTAAAGACGCATTAGAAGGAAAAACTTATACTCCTAAAGTAGTTGCAGCTTCCAAAGAAGAAGCCGTAAAAGAAGTTAAGGCTCCTGCTAAAAAGACTACTACTAAGAAAACAACAACAACAAAAACTACCACTAAGAAGGCAGAACCTGCAAAAAAAACGACAACTACAAAAACAGCAGCGACTAAAAAAACAACTACCACTAAAAAGACAACCAAGAAAACTGAAGAAAAGTAATATTTCTTCTTTTTTTTTGTTCCTATTTTTGATATAATAATTAAAAGGGCAGTGATATAGATGGACATTACAAAGATAAGAAATTTTAGTATAATAGCACATATCGATCATGGTAAGAGTACTTTAGCAGATCGAATTTTAGAATACACAGGTGCCATAGATAAAAGGCAGATGAAAGAACAATTATTAGATAATATGGATATTGAAAGGGAAAGAGGTATCACCATCAAATTAAATGCTGTTAGATTAACATATGATGGTTATATTTTAAATTTAATTGATACTCCAGGTCATGTCGATTTTAGCTATGAAGTATCTCGTAGTTTAGCGGCTTGTGAAGGAGCAATTTTAGTCGTCGATGCCACCCAAGGTATCGAAGCTCAAACTCTTGCTAATGTCTATTTAGCTTTAGATAATAATTTAGAAATAATACCTGTCATTAACAAAATTGACCTGCCTAGTGCAGATATTCCCAAAGTAATAAAGGAATTATCCGATACTTTTGGCTTTAAAGAAGAAGAAATCATTAAAGTATCTGCAAAAACAGGAGAAGGTATTCCTGAGTTGGTAGAGGCTATTATCAAAAGAGTACCGGCTCCTAAAAAAGAAGATGATAAATTAAAATGTTTAATATTTGATAGTTATTTTGATCCTTATCGTGGTGTCGTAATATTAGTTAGAGTCGTATCTGGAAAAATAACTAAAAAGACTAAAATAAAAATGATGGAATCGGATGCTATATATGATGTTGTAACTCTCGGTTATCATACACCTTTTGAAGAAGAAGTAGAATTATTATCAGAAGGTGAAGTAGGGTTTATTACTGCCTCGATAAAAAGTTTAGAATCTGTGAAAGTAGGAGATACAATAACTGATGCCGAAGATCCAACTATTACTGCCTTACCTGGATACAAACCTATGAAACCGATGGTTTACTGCGGAATATATCCAATTGAATCTAATAAATATGGAAACTTAAAAGAAGCTATTGAAAAATTAAAATTAAATGATGCTTCTCTTACTTTTGAACCAGAAACATCTAGTACTTTAGGATTTGGTTTTCGGATGGGCTTTTTAGGATTATTACATTTAGAAATAATAAGTGAACGAATTGAAAGAGAATTTGGCCTTGATATCATAGCTACTACACCATCAGTGAATTATGAAATAAATCTAACTGATAATACTACTATCTTTATTGATAATCCTAGCTTGATGCCTGATAAGGTTCGTATTAAAGAAATAAGAGAACCTTATATCTTTACCAATATTTTAGTACCAACCGAATATATTGGACCTATAATGGAATTATGTCAAGATAAAAGAGGAATATATAAATCAATAGATTATCTAGATAAAACAAGAGTAAATATCCATTATGAATTACCATTATCCGAGATAGTTTATGATTTCTTTGATCGATTAAAATCTTCAACCAAGGGATTTGCTTCCTTTGATTATGAAATGATCGGCTATAAAACTAGTGATTTAGTTAAAATGGACATTTTATTAAATGGTGAAGTAGTAGATGCGCTTTCCCTAATTGTCCATAAAGATTTTGCTTATGAACGAGGTAGAAGAATAGTTGATAATTTAAAAAATATCATACCAAGACAATTATTCGAAGTCCCAGTTCAAGCAGTAATAGGAAGCAAGGTAATAGCTAGAAGTGACATTAAAGCCATGCGTAAAGATGTCTTAGCCAAATGTTATGGTGGCGATATTACGAGAAAAAGAAAATTATTAGATAAACAAAAAGAAGGAAAAAAGAAAATGAAAACCATTGGTAAAGTTGAAATACCAAGTGAAGCTTTCTTAAGTATTCTAACTGATTATAAAAAAAATTAAAACATATATTATATTGAGGTGGCAACATGAGAAGTACGTTTGCAGAAAAAATAAAAAATGAAATATTATCTAGTGAATGTGATTATGAATATATTTGTAAATCACTTACTGATGATTTTGAATCGACAATCGCAGGTATATTAAAAAGTTTTCGTAGATTACTAAAACATATGGATGAGGATAATAAGAATGTTTTTAATACTTTGATTAAAATATTAAATACTCATTTAAAAAAGAAAAAAAATAAAAATGATTTAGAATTTTTATATAACAAAATAGATGAATTTTTAAGTAATTTAAGTAATAGTTTCAATGAGTCAAAATTATTAGAATTAGAAGAATATATATCTATACTTATTGATATTCAAAATAAATGTTTATTAAATCCATTTAAAAAGCATAAAAGTGACCGCTATAACTTTATGATGTATTTAATATTTGAAAATAAAAATATTGAACTTTTAAGTAAGTATATTAATAACAATATGAAAGAATTACTAATAAACAATTCTCTCTTATCGTCAGTATTTGCCAGTGTAATAGAAAAGTATATTAGTATAAATTCCGAAAATAAACCATTAATAAACTACTATAATCAAATAATTAATTTGTTTTTAAATGGTAAACTATATGATCGGTTATTTAAAAGTAATGGTAGTATTTTTATCGATATTTTAAAAAGCAGTGATAAAGACTTTGTTTGGGACTTAATTGATAGATTAGAAAATGATTTATTAATAACTAAAGAAGATTTGGCAAGAGAGTATAATGTTTCATTTACTTTTCCTAAAGATTTAGAAGAATTTACCTTTAGTAGCAGAAAAGCAGTTGACTTTACACATCAAAATATTATCACTATTGATAATAATGGTGATACATGTTTAGATGATGCCTTATATGTTAGGGAAAATACTAATGGTACAAATACTCTATATTTTCATTTAGCCAATCCTCCATCAATTATTCCTTATTCGTCAAATACTATGCAAGAGGCCTTAAAAAGAACGGAAACCATTTATTTAGAAGATATGGAAATTCCTATTTTCAAAGAGGAACTATCTAATAATATCTTGTCGATATTACCAAATAAAAAAACAAATACTTTAACCTTTATAGTAGATGTCGACACTGATTTTTCTATTATTTTAGATACTGTCAAAGTAGTTCCAGGAGTTGTTATTAATAGAAATAAATTATCCTATGAAGAGGTAGATGAAATATTAAAAAGGGCTGACAATGACGAATTATCAAAACAAATAATTCTTTTATCTCAAATATGTAATAAATTATCTCGAAGTCAATTAAAGATATTAGCTTATCATAAGTTAGAAAATTTGACCAAAGAAAAGAAAAAAATACATCTTTCTAGTGATCTGTCACCATCACATTTAATTGTAGAGAATAGTATGATTTTTGTTAATCGTCTTCCTGATATTTTAGATAAATACCATCATTTGAATCTTATTTTTCCATATCGTGTTCAACCTGAATGCACTGATAAATGCATAACGGATATATTAGAAAACATTGAAAATATCGATCCGAATAGTTCTACATTTCGAAAAATAGCTAAAAATTATATGTTTCCTAGTAAATATTCACCAGTTAATATAGGTCATATTGGTCTTGGCGTGAATGGCTATGTTCGAATTGGCAGTGCTGCCCGAAGGGCTATGGATGCTTTAGCATTATACATTTTAGATGATTTATATATTAATCGAAATAAAGGTGATCTAGATATAAAATACTATTATTGGGAAAAAGAAATAAAATATTGGTGTGAATACGCTAATAATCGAATTAGTGAAAATAATATATTCGCTGAAGAATATAATTATCTTAAATCTAAAGGAAAAATATTAAAGAAGTAGAAAGAAGTGATAATAATGAATTTACCAAATATAAAAGAAGCACGAAAAAGAACTAAAGATAAAGTAGAAGTATCCTATGATAGGTATCAAATACCTGATTCAATTAAAAATGTTGGTAAAAATAAAAAATATACATTGCTTACTTATGGCTGTCAAATGAATGTTCATGATAGTGAGAATATTGCTGGTATTATGGAAGAAATGGGATATACCAAAGAAGAAGATATGACTAAAAGTGATGTAATCATTCTAAATACATGTGCTATAAGAGAAAATGCTCATAATAAAGTTGTTGGTATTCTAGGAAGAATCAAAAAATTAAAAGAAGAAAGAGAAGATCTCATCACCATAATAGGTGGTTGTATGCCTCAAGAAGAAAAAATATCTAATATGTTAAAAGAAAAATATAAATGGGTCGATATTGTTCTTGGAACTCACAATATTTATGACTTACCAAAATTACTTGAAGAAGTATTTAATGAAAGAAAACAAAATATAGAAGTATATTCTATTGAAGGAGAAATAATTGAAGGATTACCTGTAAAAAGAGATTCTAAGTATAAAGCATGGGTTAATATTCAATATGGCTGTGATAAATTCTGTTCTTACTGTATAGTACCATATACTAGAGGTAAACAAAGAAGTAGATTACCTATAGATATATTAAAAGAAGTAAAAGAATTAAAAGAAAAAGGATATAAAGAAATAACTTTACTTGGACAAAATGTTAATGCTTATGGTAAAGATTTAGACATAGGTTATACTATGGCTAACTTACTTGAAGATACTTCGAAAATTGGTATTGAAAGAATTAGATTTGTAACTTCTCATCCATGGGACTTTACTGATGAAATGATTGATATCATTGCCAAATATGATAATATCATGCCATATATTCATCTTCCTATCCAATCAGGATCAGATAATATCTTAAAAAAGATGAATCGTAGATATACTATTGAAGAATATAAGGAATTATATTATAAAATAAAAAACAAAATACCAGGAGTATCTATAACTACTGATATAATAGTTGGTTTTCCTAATGAAACCAAAGAAGATTTTGAAGAAACTTTAAAAGTTTATAATGAATTAAAATACGATTTAGCATATACTTTTATTTATTCTAAGAGGGAAGGAACACCTGCATCTACAATGGAAGATTCTATTTCATTAGAAGAAAAAGAAAAAAGACTTCAAAGATTAAATAAAGTAGTAAATAAATATGCTAAAGAAGCTAATTTAAAATATTTAAATAAAGTAGTCCCAGTATTAATTGAAGGACCTTCAGATAAAAATAATAAATTAATGGGTTATACAGATACCATGAAATTAGTCAACATTGAAGCAGATCCATCATATATTGGTAAAATAGTTGATGTTCTTATCACAGATGTTAAGACTTGGTCGATGGAAGGAGTAATAAATAGTGATCGAAAGTAGTATCGAAGAATTATTTGAGTCAATAAATTCTTCCAAAGAATATCAAGAGTATCAAGAAATCGTTTCTATATTAAACAATAATAAAGAAGTAAAAGATTTAATTGAAGAAATAAAAGAACTAGAAAAAGAAGCCACTAAATTAGAATATAATAATTATGATAGATATAAAGAAATAGATAAAATAATTGAAGATAAATCTAATAAATTAAAAGAAAATAATAACTATAAAGAATATTTATCTAAATTAAAAAAATTTAATGATACACTTCTTGCGTCGTCTTCACTACTTCAAGAATATATTGATGAAAAAGTAACTATATAATTTAGTTCTTTTTTTTTATTTCTTTTTCTTTGAAAAAGAATCCATCTACTTATAGATATTTTATTTATTCAAAATAAGATATCTACAAGCAGTATTCTTAGTATAATCTAGCAAAATAATAAAAGAAGCATTAACTTCTTTTATTATGATAATCATATATCAAATTAGAAATATTATTAATAATTGCTCTTTCATTATTATTAGCAAGTGTGGTTAATATAACTATTATATATGGATCTTTATCTAAAAAAATGCCAACATCATGATAAAAAGAACCATAATAACCATATTTATGCATGACTGAAACATCATTAATTTTAAGATAGTTACCATAATCATTGATAAAGTATGATTTCAAGTCATTATTATTTTTACTTAAAATATATAATTTTTTTAAATAGACAATTTGATCCATAACGGTGGTATTCCCATAACTATCACCACCAGATAACGTATTATAGGCACCTAAATTAATACCATAATTTTTTAAATTATTTCTACCAATATAATTAATTAAAAAATAATGACTATCATTATCGCTTATTGATATAGCTTTTTCAACATAAGGTTTGATTTCGTCTGTGACCAAATTATTATCATATAAATATAAAGCATCTAAAGTTTTAATCAAACTAGCTCCATAATAAATTTTATTTTCTTGATAATAGAAGGAATCTCCCGTTACTAAATTATAATATCCAATACTTATTTTATCTTTATAATTATTTTCCATAATATATTTAATAATAGGGTTATTAACATTATAGCCATTATTTGTAGTATCGTTAAGAGCTTTTTTCCTCAAAACGTTAACTTTTCTTGTAATACTATTAAAATTACCAGAGGAGTCCTTAATACTATATATAATTTCATAAGTTCCTTCTTCTGAAGTATTAACATTCCCACTTATCACAATATTAGAAGTTATATCACCATCATAATTATCAAAAGATGTAGCCCCTTGTTCAATATATAAGTCATTAATAAATAAAGAAATTTCATTATCACCATTTAATTTAATATCTGGTTTTGTATTATCAATAACCTCAATTTTTCTTTTTAAATTATAATTCTTCCCAAGATAATTCAAATCATAATTAATATAATAAACACCAATCTTACTAGTATTTAAAGTAGAAGTAATTTTTACTCTATTGCTTATATTTTTTTTAAACAATAAAGAGGTAAATAAAGGATCTTCAAAGCTTTCATTAACTGGTATTACATAATAGTTGTCACCTTTTAATGAAAAGATGATATTAGTATTTATAACTGCTACTGCAACTAAAGACAGTATTCCAACAACTGATAATAGTAAAGTAAAATGCCATAATCTTTTCATATCATACCTCTATTATAATTATACAAAAAAATATATTTGAAATCAAGTATAAATAAAACAAAAAATAATATAGGTTATTAATATGTTTTTTTACTTAAATGTCAATAACTACTACAAAAAAAGATATATATGTTCGCTATAAAAAAACAGTGTAATCTATTATAAATAAAGACATTATAAAGAAAATAAAAAATAGTCAAGAATATCATTGA
>CAMEJC010000044.1 GCA_945919295.1 uncultured Mycoplasmatota bacterium | reverse complement strand
AACTATTAAATCCCGGATATGAAAGTAATACTGACTTAAATAGCAGTGGCACATCAATAACTGTAAATAATAGTCTCTATTATAATTCAGGAAGTGGTACTTGTTATAGCAGTAGTAAAAATGCAACTAAATCATGCGATTTTACAAGTACTGGAATAAAAAATGATACCACAAGAAATATGATCTCAGATTCTACCTACTATCTAGGAGGAGCAGATTCAAGTATATATTCAAATACTGCATTAACCATGGAAAGGGGAACGAATGTAGTAATACCAGGAACAACATGTTCAGGAACATATTGTAATGACACAGTAACCAGAACAACAAGTTGGACCGGAAAGATAGGACTAATGTATCCAAGTGATTATGGCTATGCTACTGACTTTACTAAATGTAGTCAAAATCTATGGAATTATGATAGCAGTACTGATTCATATGCTTGCCGAAGTAATGATTGGCTCTATAATAGTGCATATCAGTGGTTATTGACCCCGCGCTCGTCGGGTCCCTCTGACGCGTGGTATGTCTTTTCGTCCGGCATCGTTTTTACTGGCAACGCCGTCTGTGTTGCGTCTGGGGTTCGGCCAGTCTTGAATCTAAACTCTGTACTAGTTATCGAGTCAGGAAGTGGTACAGAGAGTGATCCATATAGAATTAGTGCATAAGCACTAATTCGTAGGGTGGTAGGAAGTACTCGGCAAAAAAGGTCCCTCGAGCGCTTTAGGGCGAGGGTGACCCGGCGGAGCGTAAGCTCGTCGTCATGCTGATAAGTCCCGCGTTAAGCGGGAAGCTAAAAATTTAAAAAAGAGGATTAACAATCAGGATAAAGACATGAAAAAATTTTAAAATTAAATTTATCCTTTGATTTATATATGTTTAATTAAATTATTTGTTTAAAAATTTGGATTTTTTATAAATATATGATAATCTTATTTTAGTTAGGTTGTGATATTTGTGGCTAGACCAAGTAAAAGAAGATTTGAATTAGAAATTAGACAAATAAATTATATAAAAAAATTATTAGGAATAGATAAAATTGAATATGTTGATAAAGCCGCCATGAAAAGATTAAAAAATAATTTAAAAAAAATTAAAGATACAAGAGTTAAAGGAAAAACTAAATTTAAAATATGGGATATTATCATATGTGGTATTTTAGCTGTTTTGTTTGGAGCACAAGATTGGGAAGATATTCGCGATTTTGTTGATGATCATTATGACTGGTTAAGAGAATTTCTTCTATTAACTGGTGGTATTCCTTGTGCTAAAACATATGAAAGAGTTTTTGCAATAATTGATTCTAGAAAATTAGAAGATATATTAAATGATTTTATTATGTCATTTAACATAAAATCTGATTTAGAAAAGGATATAATTAATTTAGATGGCAGAGTTAGCAAAGGAAGTTCGAGACAAGAAACTATATATAACCAAAAAATAAAACCATTAAATGTTTTAAACGCATATTCAAATAAATATGGTATTTGTCTAGCAAGTGAAATGATTGAAGAAAAAAGTAATGAAATACCAACTATACCAGAAATTTTAAAAAGATTTAAAGTAAAGGGAAATATAATAACCTGGGATGCATTAAATACACAGATTACTAATGTTGAAACAGTTATTGCATTGAAAGGAGATTATGTTGTTCCAATAAAAGGAAATCAAGGTAATTTTTATAATGATTTAATTGATTATTTTGATGAAAAAAAATTAGAAACAATAAAAGCAGGAAGTTCTAAATCAGCATATTTAGACTATTATGAAAAAAGAGGTTGTCAATCAATTCATTATGAATATTTTCAAACAACTGATATTGATTGGTATTTTGATAAGAAAAAATGGAAAAAGTTAAATTCTATTGGGACCGTAAAAAAGACAATAGATGACGGAAAAGAGATAAGAATAGAAAAGAGATATTATATTTCGAGTTTATTTTGTGATATTATTTTATTTTCTAATGCAATAAGAAATCATTGGTCTGTTGAAAATAAATTACATTGGCATCTAGATTTCACGTTTAAACAAGATAATAATACAACTTCAAATAAAATGGCATTGTTGAATTTAGAGATTATTAATAAATTTTGTTTAGCTATATTAAATCGAGTTAAACCATTTTACAACAACATAAGTTTAAGACGTATTAGAAAAAGAATATCATATGATTTTGAAAAATCATTAGTAAATTTAATGTGTTATTTATCGCTAAGTTAAAAAAGTAAATTTTATATAATAAAATATAGATTATCCTATATAAAATATAGATTATCCTATATAAAATATGAGATAAATCTATGTTTGTAATTATTTTCATGTCTTTAACCTGATTAACAATAAATAAATATTGACAATTTATATATTTATTATATAATAAATATACTCATATATATTATAATATTTTTGAAAGAAAACATAATATTATTATAAAGGTGATAATATATGAAATATCTTAATAGGGGAGGTAATGATATGACAGGTATGATATTAGAAGGTATATGTGAATATAGTAATAATTATGTTAAAGAAAAAGAAATAAATACAAGAAAAACATTTATGGATAATTTATATACATTAATTTCTTTTTATAATTTAAAAAGAAAATTAAAAAAACAAGACTACAGTGAATATATTGAGAAAAATGATAATATTCTTGGAGGAAAAGCAGTTATTAAAGGAACAAGAATAGAACCCAAAGTATTATATGATTATTTAATATTGTGTATAAAAAAATCAGAAACTACAGAAGAATACATAAAAAGAATAAAAAAAGAGTATCCTGCATTGAAGGATGATCATGTTATTATGAGCTCACTACTATATTATGTTTCATGCACTCCAATTAGAAAATTAGTGAGATAAATAGTGAAATTATTACTAGATGAAAATATACCTGCTGAATATAAGAAAAAATTAACAAAAATTGGGCATGATGTTGAGCATGTTAATCAAAAATGCAAGGGGTTAAAAGATAATGAAATATTTGAATATTCTGTAAGAAATAAAAGATGTATTATTACTTATGATTTTGACTATAATGAACTAAAAAAATTAAAACATTATGGTATTATTAAAATAGATCAAATATGTGAAGATCATTTTAATAAATTAGTAAAAATATTAGAAAAATATAATAAACAAATTGAAGATATATTTATACGTATTTGTAAAGGAAAAATATATAAAGAAATAAAAAAATACAGTAAAAAGAAAGGTAAATTTAAACAATTTCAAAGAATAGATATAGATTTATAAACAGTTTTTTAAAAAAGTGTATAATTAATATTTTAATTATATCTTTTTTTCTTTATTTATGATAGAATTGAAATGGAGATGATAATGTGGCTACTAAGAAGAAAATAAATGAAGAAAAAGAAACTAAAGAAAAAAAGAAAAAAGTAAATAAAGAGAAAGAAATAAACAAAAATAAAGAAGAAAAAGAAAAACATAAAGGTAAAGAATTATATACTTCAAAAGAAGTAATTACTGTTATGATATTTTCTATTGGTATTGGTTTTCTTATGTGTTTTGGGTGTGTTAGTTTACTTACAGGTAAAAATTATTTAAGAGTAACTAAAGATTTAGATAAAGTTGTTGATACATATTATGCCATTGTTGATAATTACTATGGTGATTTAGATAAAGATGCCCTAATTGATGGAGCAGTTGAAGGTATGATATCATCAGTAGGAGACACTTTTACTAGTTATAGTAATAGTGATGATACTACTTCTTTTAATGAAACAATTAATGGTAGTTATGAAGGAATAGGTTGTAGCATAGCCACATATCCAGAAGATAATAAAATAGTAGTTTTAGAAGTATTTTCTGGTTCTCCAGCCGAAAAAGCAGGACTTAAAGTAGGAGATATTATCATTAAAGTAGATGGTGAAAGTTATCAAGATAAAAATAGTAATGATATATCTAGTTATATAAAAGATAGTGGAAAAGATAAAGTAGTATTAACTGTTGAAAGAGATAATATGGAAAAAGATATAACTATTAATTTAAGTAAAGTAGAAATACCTTATGTTACAAGTAAAGTATTAGAAAAAAATGATCAAAAAGTAGGTTATATCGGAATATCATTATTCTCTAGTACTTCATATAAACAATTTAAAGAAAAGTTAGAAGAACTAGAAAAAGAAAAAATCAATAGTTTAATAATCGATGTCAGAGACAATAGCGGTGGCTATTTAACTTCTGTTACTGATATTTGTAATATGTTTTTAGAAAAAGGAAAAGTAATATATCAGTTAGAAGATTCTAGTGGTACAGTTAAAAAGAAAGATACTACTAAGGAAAAAAGAACTTATGAAGTAGCAGTTCTTATCAATGGTGGTTCAGCTTCTGCATCAGAAATATTAGCTTCCGCTATTAAAGAGAGCTATGGTGGATTAGTCGTAGGAACAAATAGTTATGGTAAGGGAACTGTTCAGCAAACCAAAAAATTATTAGATGGAAGTATGATCAAATATACTACCCAAAAATGGTTAACTCCCGATGGTAACTTTATCAATGAAGTAGGAGTAACTCCAACTAATGAAGTAAAACTAAATGAAGAATATTATAGTAATCCTACTAGTGATAATGATAATCAATTACAAGAAGCATTAAATTTATTAACTAAATAGCATATTTATGCTATTTTTTTATATAATTAAGTGGTGATATAATGATTGTAAAATATACAGAAAAAGAAAAAGAATTGCTTGCTAGACTAATGCGAGCGGAAGCAGTAGGAGAAGGTAATTTAGGAATGTTAATGGTTGGTAATGTTGGTATTAATAGAGTACTAGCTGACTGTTTAACCTTTAAAGATATTAGAACAATTTCTGAAATGATCTACCAGACTCCCGGTGGTTTTTCTGGAACTTCAAGTTCACTATTTTATGGTAATCCTACTGCTTTAGAATCTTCTCTTGCCGAAAGAGTAATAAGAGGAGAATACTATTATCCAGCTACAAATGCCTTATGGTTTTATGCTCCTAAAGAGGGAATATCATGTACCAGTACTTGGTGGAATCAGCCACTAGCAGGTAGATATAAAAGTCATTGTTTCTATGAGCCAGAAGAAGGAATATGTAAAGAAATACACTAATGAAAAATTTATTTAAAGGTTTCATAATTGGTATTGGTAAAATAATACCAGGAGTATCTGGGGCAGTACTAGCTATTTTACTAGGTGTATATGATAAATCTATAGACTATATAAATAATTTTAATAATAAAAAAAAAGAAAGTATCAAATATCTTCTTCCTTTAGGAATAGGAATCATCCTAGCAATAGTTATCTTTAGTAAAATAATTACTTTTACTTTAAATAAATATAATTTTCTCACTATGTCTTTCTTTATTGGACTAATAATTGGTGGAATACCACCAATTATCAAAAAAACCGAAAAAAAAGATAACTATCTTATTGTAATAAGTTTCATTGTCTTCTTTTTAATATCAATAACCAATATCAATAACACTTATATAATAAAAAATAACGTTATCGATATCATAACATTTCTAATATCAGGTTTACTAGAAGCTATTGGAACTGTCGTACCCGGAATAAGTGCAGCAGCTCTACTTATGATTACTGGAACATATAACATTGTAATAGAAGCTATCAGTAATATTACAAACATATCAAGTTTAATTTCCAATCTAAAAATAATAATTCCATTTACAATAGGTTTAATTATTGGAATAATTATAACGATAAAAATAATAGATTATCTGTTTAAAAAATATCATAATAAAGTATATAGTTTTGCATCAGGAATCCTATTATCAAGTATTACCTTATTAATAATCCAAACTTTAAAAAATAGATTTACTTTAATTGAATTAATAATAGGTATTATCTTATTAATTATTGGTATATTACTATCTAATAAAATGGAAGAAAAGTAAAAAATTATATAACAAAAAAAGCCATAAGGCTTTTTTATTTACAAATTGGTGACCAGTATGGAATTCGAATCCATTAATAAAAATGATCGGAAAGGATTATTTTGGAATATTATGTTATTTATGATAATAATGACAATTTAATAGCATTATGTGAAGATTTAGACGAATTGAGCAAATTTGTTAATCGTCGTAAAAGAGAACTTAAGTATAGATTTAAAAATAAAGATATTTTTTATATTCAAGTTCCTAATTTATTAAAAATTTATAAATTTAATTGAGGTTTTGTCGTACCTCAATTTTTCTTATGTTATTCTTTTATTAAGAAAGGAGAGTGTAGTAATGAATAATAAAGAATTCACATTAAAGTGCTCATTAGAAAAAGGCGTTTCACAAAAGGGAAACGAGTATGAATATTTAGCATTAAAGATTACTGATACTTATGTTAAGCGAGTATTTTTGGAATCTGCTGAAAAAGAATTGTTACTAAACAATAACAAATCTTTAAATCCTTTTGGTAAGTAGTAAGTTATCAAATCAATTTAATTGATTGATATAAAAAAGAATAAAGAAAGGAAGGTTGGTTATGGTCATTGCTGAAATTACTCTAACTAGTGTATTAACTGATATCGGATCTGTTTTTACAAGTCTTATAGGTTATGTATCAAATATTTGTGAAACTATTGTTAGTAACCCCCTTTTACTAATCGGTTTCTGCATACCTTTTGCTTTTGCAATAGTTAGTTTCGTTAAAAGATTATTTTAATTAGAAAGAGAGGAGAATATTTATGAAGAAATTATATATGATAATTACTTTGTTTGTATCTTCTTTCTTTTTATTTAATTCTGATGTTAAAGCTTCGACAGAGGTAGAGGTAAATATTTCTTCTTTAGATTTAATTAATGAAAATTTTAAGAAAAATATTGATTTAGCAGATAATTATTTATTAAGTTCTACTGTTTATGATAATTATTTTATTTATTATGACAGTTCAAATAAAATGTTCAAATATATATTTTATAATTCTTCAAATATAGTTAATAATAATTTTTCTTGTTATTATTATTCTAATTCATTTGAATGTGGTGTTATCTCTTCTTATAAATTTTTTAATTATATTTCTTGGAAAAATGATTTTGTTAATGAAGGTGGTGGCATTGATTTTAAAATTAAGGATATTAATTATATTTGTTATTCTTCATTACCTATTTATTTAGATGATACTTTAACTTTAAAAATTAATTATAATAATATGTATTTTACTTTAGAGCCTGGTGATAAAATGATGTTTTTATATGATGTTTATGAAAATCAAGAGAGACTTTTTGATGTTCATTATGATGAGAAAAACAGCTTGAGTAATTTTTATAATTTGTGTCTTAACAAGTTATCCTATTTAACTGGTATAATTGTAGGTAATTATATTTATTTATCTATATTCGGTATATTTATATTAATAATAATTTTTGAGTTAATAAGAAGGAGGTTTTTATAATGAAAAATATTAAGTATTTATTATTAATATTACCATTTATGTTTATTAATAATGTTAATGCAGAAATTAAGGAGTTTGAATATCTTTCTCGTTCTACTAATCTATTTGATGGACCTGTTTATGAATCATTAGCTGATTCTCGTACAATTTCATCCTCCCCTTATATTCAGTCTTTTATAAATAAAGAGATATCTGATCTTGTTTCTTATTGGGAAGAAAATTATAAATCTAAATATCCTTATTATTTTATCTCAATTTATGATTCTTATTCAAACTCTTCTTCAGGTTTTGACTTTAAAATAGTTTTAAATTGTTTTACTGTTATTCCTACTAGTTTAGACTCTTTTAAATCTTTAAATTCTTCTGATTTTAATACTATTTATTATTCTATTAGTATGTCTTATCAAGATGGTTTAGCTAAACATACTTCTTATTCGGCAGGTAGTTATTTAGAAAATCAATATATGTTTTTTACTCTTAATTCAGAACCTATAAAATTATATTATTTACCTTATTTTTATTACGATTCTAATTATGATCAACCTTTTGGACTTGATTATACTTATGTAGTAAAAAAAGGTGATGAAGTGTTGTTTACTTTAAATAAACAAGATATCATACCTACTTTTAAAAGTAAATTTATAAATAAAACTGATTTAAATTATACTGAAGTTAATTTAAATGATTATCCTTATATTGCTTTATCACTTAAAGATTATAATAAGACTGATTCTTTTGATGTTAATAATTATGTTAAAGGCCAGTACTGCATAACTCCAGTTTATGACTATGGATTAAAAGAGAGAAAAGAAGTACTTTCAGGTACTCAAGTTGAAAGATGTAGTCCTTATTATACTGATTATACTTTAGTTAGAACTACTATATTAAATTCTGATCTAAAAAATCACGCTATTTATTATTTAAAAGCTTACGATACTAGTAAAGAAAATAAAGTCAAGATAGATACAAGTATATTTAATATACATTATATTACAGAAGAAGATAAAGACAATCCTATATTAAATATTAATGGTACAAAATATAGTGTAATACCATTTGATAATTTAACTGATACTGCTAATAAAAGTGAAGATGAGGGTTATGCGTCTGGAGCAGTAAAAGAATTTGATTTTGATTTTTCAGATATATTTTCTGCACCTTTAGACTTTATGAAGAAAATTTGGTCTTCTATAACTCAAGTTTTTCTCATCATAACTGAATTTATATCTTTATTACCAGAAACACTTCAGTATTTTCTATATATAAGTTTTATACTGGCAATAATATTAGGCTTAATAAAAATAATTTTGTAAGGAGGTTTATGAAATGTATGATATTATTAAAGATTTAATAGGAACTGTTCCTACTGAATTTGAATTTATTTATGTTATATTAACTTTAGTTCTTGGTTTATTATTAATTTCTTTTCTTTTTCAATTATTTTATATCCCTATTACTTTATTAAGGAAGTGATCTTATGTTGGAAGTATTAAGATTTATATTAAAATGTGTGGTTGATTTTATATCTATGTTATTTACTATTGATGTTGGAAATGGTTTATCTTTAGGCTTATTGATGTGTGTAATATTTATATTTTTACCTTTAGTTCTTATAGTTGCTAATTTCTTAAAATTTGTAGTTGTAAATGAGATTGATGAAAGATACGATTCATCTTCTCGAGAGAGTAAATATATTGGTAAACATGAATATGTTGGCAAGCACTCAAGAGAATATTTTAAAAGGAGGCGTTAAATTATGAGTATATTTATTCCATATAGTCCT
>CAMEJC010000043.1 GCA_945919295.1 uncultured Mycoplasmatota bacterium | reverse complement strand
CTTTGTTTGTTATCTATATTATAAATTGGTGAAATTTTAACTAATGTTTAACAGTATTTTATCACTTTTATTACAAATATTTGTTAATTTTATCTAGTATTAAATTTCTTTTAGCACTCTTTATCAAATAGTCAGTAAAGCCTTCTTTTAAATATTCATCATCATATTCATATTTATTAGTTTTTGTAAGTAATATAACTTTAGTATTAAAATTATTTATTTCTCTAAATTTCTTCATTACTTCATGTCCATCTAAAGGAGTCATTTCTTCATCTAATAATTTTTCACTATTTTCACTATCATCTACTAAAAGTATTCTCTTTTTATCATAAACATCTTCAAATTTATCCAAATTATCTTTTTCATTTTCATATTTCTAGTCTAATACTATTTTAATAGTCGTCCCTTTACCAAAACTTCTAATAGGCTAACTAAAAATAATTCTGGAAATTTTATTTGAAAAAATAATGATATACCTCCTATTAGTAAAAATTTAAAAAAAGAAATGTATTGTTTTGATACATTGTTTTATCTAAAAACTTATCTTATTGTTTTCTTACCAAAACCTTACTTTTATTAATATTTCATATTTAACCCAAAATAAAATGAGACAAAATCTCATTTTATTTAATTATATTACTCAATGTCTAGTCCTTTTCTTACTCCCACTTTCAATTTCAGTAATTACACTATTTTCATTAACCAATCTCATCAATTCATTTGTAAGTTCTTCATCAGTCTTTTTAATCTTTTTACCAAAATTTCTTTCCAATTCAATCTTGTGAGCATTATATTTTTGCATTATTTGATTTTTCTTTTTTTGAGTGGTCATCAATTGTTTTTGTACTCCTTTTATGCGTTTATTATTAATTATAATTTCCATTAAAGTATTAATTGTCATATAAGCTCCACCAAATGATACGACACCTGAAACAGCAGTTGCTGCATAAAATATAAAAGCAGCAATATCTCGATTAGCAAAAAAATTATTACCTACAATCAAAGTAGCAATCCCAATTAATGCACAAGTAATTGTAGTAAAAAGTGAAGAAGACTTCGACTTCTTAAGGGAATCATCTTGTTCCATATAATAATTAAATTTACTTCTTAAATTTCCAATCATATCATTCATTGCATCCAATTGATCATCAAAACTTTTACAAATTACATCTTTTTCCATAGCTATCACCATTCAAATATTTACTATCTAATATAATTATATCATTAAAATTACAAAATATTAACAATTATTTTTCAATTTTCAAATATTCGTAAGTCTTATCAGTTACAATTCTACCTCTCGCAGTTCTTTTTAAGTAACCTTGTTGAAGTAAATAAGGTTCATAAACATCTTCAATAGTCGAAGACTCTTCTCCAATAGAAGAAGCAAGCGCCTCAAGACCAACTGGTCCTCCATTAAATCTTTCAATAATAGCCAAAAGAAGATTATGATCTGTTTCATCAAGACCCGTTTTATCTACTTTTAACTTATCTAAAGACGATGATAAAATATCTTCATTAATAATACCATTACCATATACTAAAGCAAAATCTCTTATTCTCTTAAATAACCTATTAGCAATTCTTGGAGTACCACGACTTCTTCTTGCAAGCTCTCTAGCAGCCTCATCAGTAATAGGAGTATCAAGTACTTTTGATGTCCTTTTAATAATTTGATATAATTCATCTTCTGTATAATAGTTAAGCTTCGATATAATACCAAACCTGTCCCTTAATGGACTAGACAAATCCCCTGCTCTCGTCGTAGCACCAACTAAAGTAAATCTAGGTAAATTAATTTTAATATTTCTCGATGATCCTTCACTTCCAACAATAATATCTAAATAAAAGTCTTCCATTGCCGGATATAAAATTTCCTCAACATATCTCGGTATTCTATGTATTTCATCAATAAATAAAACATCGCCCTCTTCCAAAGTCGAAAGTATCGCTGCAAGATCACCCGCTTTCTCAATCGATGGACCAGATGCTGTCTTAATATTACTACCAAGTTCATTGGCAATAATATAAGCAAGCGTAGTTTTACCAAGTCCTGGAGGACCATATAACAAAATATGATCTAGCGACTCTCCTCTCATCACAGCCGATTTAATAAACACCCTTAGATTTTCCTTAATTTCACTTTGACCAACATATTCATCTAAATTAGCGGGTCTAATGTTAAGTTCTTTATCTTCATCCAATTCAAAATTAGTAATAATTCTTTCATCCATTAATATCCCCCTCCTTATAAATAGATTTGTATAAATCTTTTGGTTCAGAATTTTTCTCTAAAGTATCAATGTCAGGTAATTCATCCTTCGATGCAAGTCCAAAATAATCCAAAAAATCATCAGTAGTTTTATATAAGATAGGTCTTCCAGGAAGTTCTGATCTACCATACTCTTTAATGAGACCCTTAGCAAGTAATCTTCTCATAATATAAGTAGAGTCAACTCCCCTAAGTTCTTCGACACTACCTCTAGTAATCGGTTCATTATAAGCAATAATAGCTAGTGTTTCCAAAGCTGATTCAGATAAATTATTACTACTAGGAGTCTCTAATAATTTTTGATAATAATCCCTATGTTCTTCCCTTGTTGTAAGTTTAAAAGTATTACCTAAATAATTAATCCTAAAGCCCCTATTATTCTCATCATAATAATTCTTTAAATTTAAAACAACCCTTTTAGCGGTCTCTTCATCTATTTCTAATATATTCTCAATATCTTTAAGAGTAAGTCCTAAATCACCTTGAACATATAAAAGACCTTCAACAATACCTTCCATAACTATTTCCTCAATTCTAATAATATTTTATCAAAATTCTTATCTTGACAAACAACAATATCTTTTTCTTTTACCATTTCTAAGACAGATAAAAAAGTAACAACAATATAAGGCTTATTATACTCTTCAAACAAATCATCCAAATATGCCTTTCCTTTACTTTTAAGTACATTTCTAATGCTATTTTTTCTTTCTCTTACTGAATATTCACGACTTGTAATAGTAGTTTCAAGAGGCTTTTCTAAATCCTTTCGTTCCAAAAAATTCCTAAAAGCTTGAAGTAAATCATCTATCGATTCTTCTCCAATCAAATGATTATCCGTATAATCAGAAATCTTTTCCGGACCTTTAATATATATTTTTTTTCTCTCTTCTTCTAGCGTTCTAAAAACCGGAGTAAGTTCCTTATATCTTTTATATTCTATTAATCTATTAATCAAGTTTTCACGTGTTAATTCTTCATCAGTAACATCATCTTCCTTTTCACTTGTAGGAAGTAATGATTTAGATTTCAAATACATAAGTTCCGCTGCCATTACTAAATATGAAGAAGAAATATTAATATCACAATTCTCTTGATGTTTAATATAGTCTAAATATTTATCAGTAATCTCTTCAATTGATATATCACAAATATCAATATTAGCTTCTTTTACTAAATGTAAAAGTAAATCTAATGGACCTTCAAAATTATCTATCGAAATGTAATCCATCTTAGTCACCATCCTAATTAATTATATCAAATATTAAAATATAAGTAAATAATAAAAAAATACTTATTTCTTTATAAATAGAGCATTAAAACTAAATAACTTAAATCATCATATTATAAATGTAATCAAATAGGTTACATATTTTTTAAAATTACTATATTATACTGTAGCTAGGGAGGAAATACAAGCAAAATGATACCAAAAGAAATAAAAGATGACGTTGATAAAATAACAGACGAAATAATAAATTATCAAAATATAAATAATTTATCCTGGTTAGAAGTCTACAAAGACATATTAAAAAAATTAAACATGGAAGAAAAAAATACTGATCACATTCTTCTTATTAAAGTTATAAGAAAAATAACTTATCTTGGTTATGATATTGTAGATAAACCATTTAAATTAAAGAAATTTAGATAAAAAAACTTAAATACAATTCGTACTTAAGTTTTTTTATTCTAGGTTGTATAATATTTGGTGTGGGTAACTAAAATTGTCTATACCATTTTTTATAATAAAAATGAGACATATTAAATTCCTATGATATAATGTAATTGTAAAAATAAAACATCGAAAGGATTTGATTTATATGTCTCAAGATTATTATATCTTAAAAACTCTAAATATGGAAGATGAAAACATTCATTTCTACAAAGAATTTGTAAATGAAGAATTTATTAATGGTAAAAGATGCTTAGTTTTTAAAGCTTATCTTACTTATATTCCTGAATATTGTCCCAAGTGTGGAACTTGTTATGATGAAAAGATAAAAAAACATGGTTTTAAAAACTCTTTAATCAAGGTTCCTTCTGTTTCTAAACTTAATACTTATTTATCTTTAAATAAGCAAAGATATCATTGTCATCACTGTAATAAAACTTTTACTTGCGCTACTAATATTGTTAATTATGGTTGTAATATTTCGAATAATACTAAACATTCTATTTCTTTTGATTTAACTAAAAAAGTATCAGAAAAAGATATTTCTATTAATAACAATGTTTCAACTAATACCGTTGAAAGGGTTATTGATTCTTACTTTGAATTAGATAGCAAAGTTTATAAAAATACTTTACCACAGGCGTTATCATTTGATGAGTTTAAATCAGTTAAGTCTGCTGATGGTGCAATGAGTTTCCAAGTATGTAATGCTAAAAATAGAAAGATTATTGATATAGTTGAGGATAGAAAACTAAATAACTTAATGAAATATTTTTCAAGATACTCAAGACAATCTAGGATGAATGTAAAAATTATTGTTATTGATATGTATACACCATACATTTCATTAATTAAAACTATGTTTCCAAATGCTTCAATAGTAATAGACAAATTTCATCTAATAGAGTTAATATCTAGATCGTTAAACAAAACAAGAATAAAATTAATGAAAAAAGATAAAGATAATTATAATAAATTAAAAAGATATTGGAAGAATATATTAAAGCCCAGATTTGAACTAAACTCATCAAGTTGGAAAAAGTACCCATGCTTTAAAAATCTAACAACAGAGCAAGACATTGTTGACTATTTAGTATCACTAGATAGTGAATTTGAAGAAACATATCAAATATATCAAGACCTATTATATGCATTTCAAAATAACAATTTATCAGTACTAGAAACCACATTAAATACAAAATACAATAATATATCAGAATACATGAAAACATCTATAAAAACACTTAAAGGATATTTAGAATATATTAAAAATACCTTCACAACAAGTTATCACAATGGTTATGTCGAAGGTAATAATAATTTTATAAAAGTATTAAAAAGAATAGCTTTTGGATTTAGATCATTTACTAGATTTAAAGCGAGAATAATGATATGCAAAGGACTTATTACTCCAAAACAAAAAGAAGTTGAAAATTTAGCATTTTCAACCTCTTAAAATAGTTACTTTATCATAGTGAATTTTTATTCACCCACACTATTTGACAAAGAACCTTATTCTATATTTCATTTTTAACAAACAAAGGTAATATTTCTTTTAATTTTTCTTCACCAGTTACCTCTTCAATAACCCTATTGCCATCTCTTTCTACAACAGTAACTAATTTATAATTATTTTCAATATCAGTCTCTGTTTCATTTACTTTAGCAATATAATAGTAATCAATACCATTATTAGCAACCTTATCCAGTACTAAATATTGTTCGTTATTTTCTAAAACTATAACCTTATCTATTTCTAACATTATCTATTCTCCTTTATTCATTTTTTAAATTAGGAAAACCAAAATTATCATTTCCACTAGCAAAATTATTGCCAATTGGTATATTTATATTAGGAAATTTATTAGTCTCTAATTTAGTATCAGATATAGGGACCCAAAACATATTACCATCACCATTATTAAGAAAATTATCATCAGTAGTAGTAAATGTATTTTGAGGATTTATATCAAGTTCAATTTTTGTATTTTTATTATCTTCAGAAATTTCAGTAATCGGTTTTATTTCATTCCATACCGGAATAGAATCCGTTTTTTCTATTGAAACAGGATTACTAATAGCAGCATTACTTGGAATTTCCCATACTGGAGTTTTATTCTCAATTTTTGAATCTATTATTTCATTCTTAATATCCGTGTTTTTAGTCTTAATATCATTGTTAATTTCTTCAGAAGAATCATTCGATGTATCTAATGATGTATCAACAACATCAATTTTAGCGGTCATTTCTTCAAAAGTAGGCCCATCTTTCTTTGGATTTAGTTTTTTATTTACTTTTTCTCTGACACTTTCACCCTTTAACTTGGCAAGTCCAATATTTAAACTTTTAGGATAATCTTTAATTTCCACTATTCGATAAGGATCTATCGTTTCTTTTACAATAGTTGCAGAAGAAGCATCATTAAAAGTACCACCCATATTATCTTCTAAAGTATCATCTAAAGGAAGATCTAAATTTGTAGGAATTTCTTCATTATCATATGTATCAATTAATCCATATTCTCTTAAAATAGACAACACCTCAACCGAATTATTTTCTTCTTCAAGTTCATTTAAACGTTCTTCTTTAAAATTAATTCTATTTGTATAATTAGAAATACTTTCCATTATTTCTTTTTCATCATTTAAAGTATTCATCTGTTCAGATAACAACTTTTCAAAAGATGATAGTTCATCAGAAGTAGTAATATTTAAACTTTCTCTTAAATTTTTTCTCTTTTTCACAAGTGAAGAAATTTTTTCTCTTTTATCATATATATCACTAAAATCATCTAATAAATTTATAACTAATCCATAAATTTTTAATAATAATTCTCTATTTTTCCATACAAAATATCCCTTTTCTGCATCTTCAACATAAGAAGAATAATCATCATTAGAGCCATTATACATAAGACTATTGACACTCTCTTTAGTTACATCAAGAGTCTCTTTAGTTTCTTTTACTTTATCTAATACATCAACAAGTTCATTATTAACATTATCTTCATTAACATTACTAAAATAATCATCATCACTGATAACATCTACAAATAACGAATATAATTCATCCTCCATAATTTTATTTTTTGACTTATATTCTTCTCTCTTATTTTCTTCATCCAAAAGAGAATCTTTTAATTTAGCAATTGATTCAGTAATATTTTCAATTTCATCTTTAGTATCCAAATACTTTGATATCAATTCTAATCTATCTTTATTTTCATTAAGCTCACTTTCAGATACTACAAGTTGTAACCCCTTGATATATCTTCCAGTTGTAATATAAAATTTATTCTCAAGATTATCTCTCTTAGACAGTCTATCTTCAAGTAGTTTAATTAATTTCTTTAGTCTTTCTTTTTCTTTGTCTAATGTTACCTCTGGTGTTATTAATGGCTTTATCTCTTTTTCAAAATCATTGTTATAAATGGAATCAATCTTCTTTGCGTACTTTTCATAGTTAATTAGAACATCTTCAGGAGTATCAATACCCTTCTCCTTATCTAATTTAATTCTCATTTCAAAAATCTTACAAAGATTTTCAAATGATTTTAGAGAGTTTCCTTCCATAAAATATCACCTTCCTTACTTCCCAGTTCTGGGAATGACACACTCGTTTTTTTATTATCGAGTATCTCTGGCTTTAAGTTCTTATTTTCAATTACTGGTATACTATTCATGTTCTCTTTAGTATCAGTAGTTTTCCAAATAATATTTTTATTGTTTTCAAGAACATCATAAATACTAGTTCCCTGTTTTTCCGATTTAATAGTCTCATTTTTAACATCATTTACTTCAATCTTTTTATCAGTAGATTCATCCTTGAATAATTTTTCAGTATCTTCTTTTATTTCAAACGGTTCATTCCAAACAGGAATATTTATCTTTTCCTCTTCTATTGGTAATTCAATTGTTGTCTTCTCTTTATTTACCGTTTCTTTAAATACTGATTCTTGCAAATTATCATTAATCTTGCTATTATCTACTCTATTAGGGACAATCTTTGTATTTTCAAATAATTCATCAGTATCAAAGCCATCATTAACTTGCAGAACTTCCTCCAAATATTTATTTTTTAAAGGATTATTAATTTCCTTTGTCATTTCACCTTTTAATTCTTCTTTATGATCTTCTTTTTTTGTATTAATCACTGTTTTTTCTTGTAGTTCTTTAAGTTTTTCTGTTCTCTCTAATTGATCCCTAAGTTTTGCTTCTTCAATTAGTTTTTGCCTTCTAACTCTCGAAGCTTCTAATTTTTGCTCTTCAACTATTCTTTTTTCTCTTTCGATGCTTTCTTGTCTTCTAGCTATTTTTATTTGTTCTTCACGATATTTATTCTCATTTTTAATAAGGTCATCTATTAATTGTTTAAACTCTTTTGAATTATTTTCCTCTTCAATTTCATAAAGTTTCTTATTCTTTTTATCTCGTTCTATTTTTAAGGTTTCATAAGTTTTAATATCTTGTTTTTCTAATTTTATTGTATTATATTCCTTACTCAATTCATCATTTATTTCCAAATAAAGTTTGCACTCAGAAATATTTTTTAATATTTCATCTATTTTTTCCCTTTTATCTAACAAAGAATCATAATCAGATACAGGTTTATCATATATTTCAATTAATTTTAAAATATTTACTTGTTCATTATACTTAGAAAATTCCAAAGTAATTTGAGACAACATACCATCACATTCTAGTATCATATCAGGGTCATTTAACTCTTTAGCACTTTTTAAATTATCTTTGGCCAAACCCATTGCATATTCTAGAGAACTATGTTTTTTTAATATATCACTTTTTTTATCCACTAATGAGTATAAGTTTAGTTTCTCTAAAGCATTTTCAACAATACTCATCATTTTATTTTCTAACATATCATTTAATCTCATGTTAGCTTTAACATTTCGAGAAGCTTCGCTTATTTTTACATCGAGACTCTTCATATCCCTAATTAATTTTTCTTTCAGTAATTTATTTTCTTGATATTTTTCAATTGCCTTAAGCTTCTTTTTATAAAATGTAAGTTTATCTTCACCAAGAAAAGTAGTAAGTTCCACCAAAGAACCCGTTATTTTCTTATGTTTTAATTTTCTATCCTCCAAATATTCTCTTCTATTTGTTATTAATGAAATAAGACTACGAAGACGACTTTTTTCTTCATCAAAAAACTTTGTTTCTTGTCCTATTAAAAGCATATATTCTTCTTCATATTCAGCATTAGTTTCTAATAATATTTGCTTCTCAATTTTATCTAACTGATCACAAATTCTCTCTTTTTGTACAGTGTCAGTAGTTAGATTAAGGCTATTTAAAAACATATCATACTGTTTTAATCTGCGTACTACTTCTCTATTCGTATAGTTCACACTAAACCACCTCTATTTTAATTATAGTTTTTTTTATAACTTTTGTCAATTAATAACGATATGTTTTACAAATTAGCATTCTAGAATAGACACTAAATTTGTTTTAAAAAATATTTAAAAAGAAAAATTATATTATTTTATATTTATACCATAATAATTATGAGGTGTAACAATGAATGAGAAAATAATTTCCAAATTAAAAAAAGAAACTAATAATAGTACTTATATAATCTATAGAGAAAAATACATTAAAGATATTAAAATAGATATCATTTTTAATGAAACACTTACTGACTCCCGAGTTTTGCAATAACATAGTTTTTTAATATTAATCAAAGCCTTTTAGTAT
>CAMEJC010000042.1 GCA_945919295.1 uncultured Mycoplasmatota bacterium | reverse complement strand
TGAATAATTATATTATTTGTACTTTTTTCTTTACTGTATTTGTTTTCAAATTAAAATAAAAGTGTTATAATTATAGGGGAAAAGAGGGATAATATGCTTAAAATTGATAACTTAGAAGTATATACTGATAATAAAAAAATATTAGATAACTTCAATTTAATAATCAATGATGGAGAAATTCATACTATTATGGGACCTAATGGTGTTGGGAAATCAACTTTATCAAGAGTTATTATGGGAGACTCAAATTATAAAATTACTTCTGGTAATATAATATTTAATGGTGATAATTTGATTCCTCTATCAACTGATGAAAGGGCAAAGAAAGGTATTTTTTTGGCAATGCAATATCCTATGGAAATAGAGGGAGTATCTAATCAAGATTTTTTAAGAACCGCTATTTCAGAGATTAATAATAAGAGAATTGGTTTATACGATTTTATTTTAAAATGTGAAAAAGGAGCAGAAGAACTAGCTATGAGTAAAGAACTTATTCATCGAAGTTTAAATGTTGGTTTTTCTGGTGGTGAAAAGAAAAAAAACGAAGTACTTCAAATTAAATTATTTAAACCGCAGTTTATTATTTTAGATGAACTTGATTCGGGATTAGATGTTGATAGTTTAAAAATTGTTGGAGAGAATATTAAGAAATATAAAGAAGAAAATCCTAGTACGTCTATTTTAATTATTACACATCATCCTAAAATACTAGAATATTTAAAACCTAATTATGTACATATTTTGAATAACGGTACTATTACTAAAACAGGAAATTATAATCTTGCCATAGAAATAGAAAAGAATGGTTATAATGAATATAAAAATAGTAAAAGTAATGTAACAAGAGGGGAATAGTATGAATAAAATAAGAATAGTTAATAATGAAATTATTCCTTTTGATAGTAGTAATGATGTAAAGATTTATAACAATGAAATAACCTTTTTAAATAATGGTAATTATTATATCGAATATATTGATAGTGATAATATAACTATTACAATTAATGTTTTAGAAAATGTATGTATTCATTTATTTGAATATTCTACATGTTTGGATATCGTAATTAATAATATATATAATCTGAATAGAAATTCCTCATTGATACTTAATAAATTTTACGCTAATAATAGTACTATAGAAAGTATTAATATTAATTTAAATGGAGAAAAAGCAAATATTAAATATAATTTCTCTAGTATTAGTAGTAATGATGATAAATACAGTATTAACATATATCATTTAGAGAAAAATACTTCTTCCGATATATTTAATAGGACTGTAGCTAAAGACAATAGTTCTAATACTTTTGATATCAACAGTTTTGTGGAAAATGGAATAAAAGATTGCTTCTTAAATCAACAAACAAAGATTATTACTTTAGGTGATTCTAATAATAGAATTAATCCCAATATGTTTATAGGAGAAAATAGTACTACTGCTGTTCATTCTTCTACAATTGGTAGTATTGATAGAGAAAATTTATTTTATTTGATGTCTCGAGGAATTCATTATAAGGAAGCTGTAAATTTAATTATTAAGGGAATGATTGTTTCTAATATTAATCCTGATATGGAAACTAAGGAAAAAATTCTTAATATTTTGGAGAAAATAGGAGGTGAATAAATGAATAGAGAAGATTTTAAATTACTTGAAAATAATTTAATATATTTTGATAATGGTGCTACAACATTAAAACCTAAAGTGGTAAGAGATGCTATTAATGATTATTATGATAAATATAGTGCCAATGCTCATAGAGGAGATTATAAAATTAGTGCAATAGTAGATAGTTTATACGAAGATACAAGAAAAAAAGTAGCTAATTTTATTAATGCTAAAGAACCATCTGAGATAGTCTTCACCAGTGGAACTACCAATGGAATGAATATGATTGTATTTGGTTTTTTTAAGAAATACTTGAAAGAGGGAGATGAAGTTTTAATTACTTTAAGTGAGCATGCTTCTAATATTATTCCTTGGTTTATATTACAAAAAGAGATTGGTATTAAGGTTAAATATATTGAACTTAACGATAAACATGAAGTAGAGATTAATAATGTACGTAATGCTATTACCAATAAAACTAAAGTTATTTCACTAGCTTATATTACTAATGTAATAGGGGATGAAAGACCAATTAAAGAAATTTCTAAGTTGGCACACGATAATAATATTTTAATGGTTGTCGATGCTGCTCAAGGTGCACCACACAAAAAGATCAATGTACAAGAAGATGATATCGATTTTATGGCTTTTTCGGGTCATAAAATGTATGGGCCTACTGGTATTGGGGTTTTGTATGGTAAATTTGATTTGCTGGATAAAATGATTCCAATGAACTATGGTGGTGGTATGAATGCTATGTTTACAAAAGATGGATATGTAGAACTTAGAGAAATTCCTACTAGATTAGAAGGTGGTACGCCTAATATTGAAGGAGTTATTGGATTAGGTGAAGCTGTAACATATTTAGAAAATATTGGCATTGATAAAATTAATGAATATGAAAAAAATTTAAGAAAATACTTAATTGATGAACTATCTAAATTAGATTTTATTGAAATATATAATAAGGATAATGATAGTAATATTGTTGCTTTTAATATTAAAGGTGTATTTGCACAAGATACTGCTGTATACTTAGATAAATATAATATATGCGTACGAGCGGGTAATCATTGTGCTAAAATTCTTAATAATGTGTTCAATATTAATAATACTGTTAGAATCAGTCTTAGTTTTTATAATAATAAAGAGGAAATTGATTTACTTATTAATGTACTTAAAAATAGTGCTAATATATGGAAGGAAATATTATAATGGATAAAGATTTTAAAAGAACAATTATACTTGATAATTATCAAAATCCAAATAACAAAAAGGTTAGTGGTAATGATCATATTAAAATTAATACAAGAAATGTCAGTTGTATTGATAATTTAGATATTTATTTAAAAGTTAATAATGATGTAATTGAAGATGTTACATTTGAAGGAGAAGCTTGTGTTATTAGTATATCTTCAACTAATATTTTAATTAATCTTTTAATTGGTAAAACTCGTAATGAGGGTATTAATATTATTGATAATTATTTAAAAATGATAAATGAAGAAGAGTATGATAAAGAAGTGCTTAAAGAACTTTTGGTATTTGATGATACTTCAAAACAACCATCAAGGATTAAGTGTGCTACTTTATCCGCTAATGGTATTAAAAGTTATTTAGAAAAAGAAAATCACTCATAATAGTATGGGTGGTTTTTTGTATATCAACAATAATTGTTGATATATTAATTTAGAGACTGCAGGCTCTAAATTAATATGAAAAGACCGTAAGCTTTTTATTTAGTGAGAGATCAAAAGCTCGGACTTTAAATAGAACTAAAAACTTGTAAAAAAGAATGTAAATAGGTTTAATTTACTCCTTTTTTTTAGTATAATAATATATAGGAAGTTTAGGTGGTAGTATGCAGGATAAAATGAAAAAATTACTAGAACAAATTGGTATGAAAAATGATTATTTGGAAAATGCTAATATTGATAAAATTGTTGTTTATGATAAGACTAATTTATGGGAATTTATTATTAATAATGATAAAGTTTTACCTGTATATATATATAATGAACTTAATAATAAAATTAAGAGTACTTTTAGTAAGATTAATGATATTAGTATAATAATTAAAACTAGCGATGATGAACTTGATTATTTAGATGATTATTTTGATAAATTAATTTATAATTTAGCAGATAATAGTGTAAAATATAAAACATTTATTGGGAGAAAATTAAAAATTGAAAATAATAAATTTATATTTGATGTTTATAATAAAGCTGAATATTCTTATATGATAGAAAAGATTGAATATTTAAATAAGATGTTAAATAGATATGGTTTTAAAAATAGTATCGATATTTATTTAAGAGAAGATAAAGAACAAGATATTTTAAATGATATTGAAAAGGATAAAATTGTTAGTATGCCTAAAATTACCACTATAAAAGGGGTCAGTAATGAAGTAAAAAGTGAGGAGAAGAGATATTTTAGACCAAAGAGGGATACTACCGTTACTCCAATTAAAGATATTTTGTTTGAAACTGATAATATAACTATTGAAGGACTTGTTTTTGGTATTGATATGTTTGAAGCAAAGAGTGGTTATAAGATTATTACACTTAAGGTTACTGACAATACTGATAGTATTTATGTTAAGATGTTTACGAAAGATACTGAGGAATATGTTAGAATAAAAGATCTATTAAAGCAAGGATCTTGGTATAATTTTTATGGTAGAGTACAAATGGATAAATATGCTAATGAACTTACTTTTACTACTAGATATAAAGATGTCGAAAAAATTGAAGCACCTCCAGTAGAAAAAATTGAAGATAATGAAGAAGTTAAGAGAGTTGAACTACATGCTCATACAATGATGAGTCAGATGGATGGTATTACTGGTGTAGATTTAGGTAAACATACTTGTGAACTTGTAAGTAAAGCTATTGAAATGGGATATAGAGGAGTTGCTATTACTGACCATAGTGGTTGTCAAGCTTTCCCTATAGCTTATGGGATTATATCTTCGTACAACAAAAAAATTGATGATCCTAAAAATCATTTTAAAGGGCTTTATGGTACTGAACTTACCGTAGTTGATGATACTGTCAATATTGTTGTTAGGCCTTGTGATCTTCCGCTTATGGAGTCTACTTATGTAGTATTTGATACAGAAACAACGGGATTTAATGCTGCTGGTGGAGATCAAATGATTGAAATTGGTGCTGTTAAAATTTGTCAAGGAAATATTATTGATCGATTTGATGAACTTATTGATCCAAAAAAACATATTCCTGATAAAATTACTGAACTTACTTGTATTACTGATGAAATGGTAAAAGGTAAAAATGATGAAGAGACTGTTACTAAAAGATTTTTAGAGTGGATAGGAGATTTACCAATGGTTGCCCACAATGCTAAATTTGATATTTCTTTTATCGAAATGGCAATGAAAAAATATAACTTAGGTGAATTTACTAATACAGTTGTAGATACTTTGGAATTATCTAGAGCTCTTGATCAAGGATATTCAAGACATAGTTTATCTGCTTTAGTTAAAAGATACAATGTTACTTGGGATGAAGATGCGCATCACAGGGCTGATTATGATGCAGAAGGAACCGCTCAAGTTTATCATAAGATGATGCAAAAGCTTACAAGTCAAAATTTTAATACGATTAAAGATTTAGAAAAACTCATATCAAAAGAAGAAATATATAAATTTGGTAGAACTTATCATTTTAATGCTATTGCTTTAAATAAAGCAGGTTTAAAGAACTTATTTAAAATTATTTCGCTTGCTAATACTACTTATCTTTATAAGACACCAAGAATTCTTAGAAGTAAACTTAATGAGCTTAGGGAAGGATTAATTATTGGTAGTGGCTGCTACGAAAGTGAAGTTTTTATAGAAGCTAGAAGTAAAGAGGGACAGGAACTTACTAATATCATTAATTTTTATGATTATGTTGAAGTTCAACCTCCTGAAGTTTATGATCATTTAATTCAAACTAGTGATTTTAGCAATGAAGAAGAAGTTAAAAGTCATATTAAAAAGATTATTAATGCTACTAGGGATGCTGGTAAAATTATCGTGGCTACTGGTGATGTTCATCATTTTGCTAGAGAAGATAAGATTTATAGAGAAATTATTGTCAACCAAAAAGTACCAGGAGGCGGAAGACATCCACTTGCTAAAAGTAGTATTACTAATATTCCTTCACAACATTTTCGTACAACAAGAGAAATGCTTGATGATTTTGCTTTTCTTGGTGAGGATCTTGCTTACGAAATTGTTGTTACTAACACTAATAAAGTTCTTGATATGGTAGATGAAATAGAGGTTATTATTGATACTGGTGGTATTCCCTTTTCTCCTAGAGTAAAGAGTGATGATGGAAAATCTTATCTAGATTGTCCTAGGGTTGTTACTGATCTAGTGTATGAAAAAGCAATTAGTTGGTATGGAAAAAAACTTCCTTACAATATTGAAGAGAGAATTTCTAAAGAACTTTATGGGGACATTGTATATAAATGTTGGAAAGAAAAAATAAAAGAAGATAATCCTAATATTAGTGATGATGTTTTAGAGAAGGAAATTTTTACTAATCTGCATAAAACCGTTGTAGAAGGATTTGAGGCTGTTAAAGAATTAATTCGTAATTTTATCAGAAAAAATTGGAAAGAAGAAGATGGTGAACTTGATGATGATAAATTAGAAAAACAAGTAAAAAAGGAATTAGGTGGCATTATAGGTGGAGGATTTGATCCAATATACTTAATTGCTCAAAGGCTTGTTAAACATTCTAATGATGAGGGCTTTTTAGTTGGCTCTAGAGGTAGTGTTGGTTCTAGTTTCGTTGCTACAATGATGGGAATCACTGAAGTAAATCCACTACCTGCTCATTATAGATGTTTGAAATGTAAAAATAGTATTTTTAAAGATGATAATGGTGATGAACTTGGTGCTACTTATTCGAGTGGATTTGATTTACCTGATAAAGTGTGTCCTAATTGTGGAGAAAAAATGTATAAAGATGGTCAGGATATGCCTTTTGCAACATTTCTTGGATTCAATGCTGATAAAGTACCTGATATAGATCTTAATTTTTCTGATTTGAATCAAGCATCTGCTCACGAATATACAAAGGTATTATTTGGTGTTGATAATGTTTATAGAGCTGGAACTATTGGTACAGTAGCTGAAAAAACTGCTTTTGGTTTTGTTAAGGGATACTTTGAAGACAAGGGTATTACTAATAAAAGAGCCTGCGAAATTGAAAGACTAGCTATGGGATGTACTGGTGTTAAGAGAACTACTGGACAGCATCCTGGTGGTATTGTTGTTGTTCCTGACTATATGGATGTATCTGATTTTACTCCATTCCAATTTCCTGCTGAAGATCCTACTAGTGCATGGAGAACTACTCATTTTGATTATCATGCTATTGATCAGGATTTGTTAAAACTTGATATATTAGGTCATTCTGATCCTACGCAGCTAAGACTTATTCAAGAGTTATCTGGTACTGATGTTTCTAAAGTTCCTCTTGATGATAAAGATACGATGAGTATTTTTACTTCTACTAAGGCTCTTGGTGTTACTAATGAACAAATTATGTGTGAAACTGGTACTCTTGGTATTCCAGAGTTTGGTACTCCATTTACTATTAGTTTGGTTGCAGAAACAAAACCAACTACCTTCGCAGAGCTTATTAAAATATCAGGTCTTTCTCATGGTACTGATGTATGGCTTGGTAATGCACAGGAACTCATTAAAAATAATATTGTTCCATTTAAGGAAGTAATAGGTTGTCGTGATGATATAATGGTATATTTAATGTACCATGGAGTAGAACCTATTAAAGCATTTAAAATAATGGAATTTGTTCGTAAAGGTAAAGCTAGTAAAGACCCAGAAACATGGGCTAAGCATAAAGAAACTATGGAAAAGGCTGGTATTGAAAGTTGGTTTATTGATAGTTGCTACAAAATTAAATATATGTTCCCTAAAGCACATGCTGCTGCTTATGTTATTAGTGCTTTTAGAATTGCTTGGTATAAAGTTCATATGCCTGCTTATTTCTATGCATCTTGGTTTTCTACTAAAGCTACTGACTTTGATATTGAAGCTATGATTAAAGGATATAATGATATTAAGAGAGTACTTACTGAAATTGAAAGTAAAGGATATGAGGCTACTAATAAAGAAAATGGTGTTTCTGAATGCTTAAAAGTAGCATTAGAAATGTCTGCGAGAGGTATTAAAGTTGCTCCTTATGATTTATATAAAAGTAAGAGTATGATATTTACTGTAGGTGATGATAAGACTATTATTCCTCCATTTAGAGCTATTGATGGACTAGGAGATGTTGTAGCTAAAAATATTGAAAAGGAAGCTGAAAGAGCTCCATTTATTAGTATTGAAGACTTTCAAACTAGATGTAAGGTATCTCAAACTTTAATTGAAAAAATGCGAGCAATGGGTATTTTTGCCGGCATGCCTGAGACTAGTCAATTAAGTTTATTTTAAAAATTATTTCCCAAATTATTTCCCGGGAAATAATTTTACTATATATTTATTATTTCTATTTATAAAAATATATAAAAATGCACAATATTTTTATAAAATTGTGCATTTTTTAATTAAATATAGATAACTTTCTTGTAGGTAACTTTTTAGGTTTTTGGTTATTTAAATATTTTGTTATTTTATCCTTTAGTGAATATAGCTCAGATATAGAAGTTCTTATTATTTGAATTTTTTCTTCACTTAAATTACTTAATGGCATTATAAACTTTTTATATATTCTCGGAGAAACTCCTATTAATTTAGAAAATACTTCAGAATAATATTCAATAGAATTATAGCCACTTAGTATAGCAATTTTTAGTATCGTGTTGTTTGAATTATAGTAGGTTAAACTATCTAATACTTTTATGATGTTTATATATTCTTTAATGGTTATTCCTAATTCTTTTTTAAATCTCTTCATAATATATGTTTTATCATAACTGAAAATACTACTAATATCTGATATGGTTATTTCTGCATTTATATTATTTTTAATGTAATTTAAAATATTACATACGAGTTCATTTGAATAAATAATAATCCCTCCTAGTAATATTTTAACATAAAAAGCCATTTTTGTTTAACTTTTTTAATATTTATAGAATTATAATGAGTGTGAAAGGAGGAAATACAATGAATTATGCAAGATGGTCTAATAAGGAAGAATTATTAAAAGTTCTTAAAGAAATAGACATTAATTCTAGTATTCAAAAATCAGGAATACCAATGGGTTATGATAAGGATAAAATATATATAAAAGAAGATAACTCTCATACTCTTGTTATTGGTGCTCCTGGTAGTGGTAAAACGCAGGCTGTTATGTTACCACAAGTAAAATTAGCTATTAAAGCTAATGAATCATTTTTTATAAATGATGTTAAGGGTGAAATATTAGAAAATATTGGAGGTGAACTTAAAAAGCAGAATTATAATATTATTGTTTTAGATTATGCTAATTTAGAAAGAGGTAATCATTATAATATATTGGATTTTCCTTATTATTTATATACTAACAATAATAAAGATAAAGCTATCCAGATGCTTGAAGAAATTGGTTTTTACTTACTTCATGATGGTAATGATACTTCTGATCCCTTCTGGGAGAATACCGCGATTGAATATTTTATTGGACTAGTACTATATTTATTTGATCATGCTAAGAAAGAAGAAATTAATTTAAATAGTGTATTTGCTTTATCAACTCAAATTAATGATAATAATGAGAAATTTATTGATAGTCTAGATAAGAACTATAGTACTTATCAGTATTTATCTAATACTTTAACTGCTCCTCTTGAAACTAAATCTGGTATTATTGTTACATTTAGTCAAAGGATTAAGAAATTTATTACTAAAGAAAATCTATCTAGTATGATGTCTAAATCTGACTTTGATATTACGAATATTGGTAAAGAGAAAACGGCTATATTTGTTATAAGTGGTATTTCTAATTATGCTAATACTTTAATATCTATATTATTAGAACAAATCTTCTATAGTATTCAAATGTATGGTAATAAAGATAATAGATTTAATTTAATTGTTGATGAATTTGATAGTTTAATGCCTATTAAAGACTTCTATGGTAAATTAAATTATGCTAGAGGAATTAATATTAGAGTTACTGCTTTTATTAAGAATCTTACTAATTTAAATAATATTTATGATAATAAAAATAAAGATCTAATTAGAATGTGTTTTGATAATATTATTTATCTTCTAGCTAATGATTTATATACACTTGAAGAAATTAGCAAACTTTGTGGAGATACTGGAAGAGGCCCACTTATTTCTATTGAAGAATTAAAGACTATGGATTATTTTAATGAGATTATTTTAATACCTAGAATGATGCCTATTAAAACTAAGGTTAAACCTGATTATGAAATAGAATGGGATATGAATAAATCTATTATTGATGTTCCAAAACTTAGTAAAGAAAAAGCTAATATATTTAATTTGAAATAAGTTGATTATATTATGATTAAGATTGAATAAAAAAGAAGATTACTGAAGTAAACTTTTTATTGTTAACTTCAATACTTATCTTCTTTTTTATGTAAATTATTGTAAAATATAATAATTTATTATTAATAAGATTAAAATTTATGGTATTATTAATTTAGATA
>CAMEJC010000041.1 GCA_945919295.1 uncultured Mycoplasmatota bacterium | reverse complement strand
ATATAGATAATAATTTAATTAATAAATATAATAGTCAGTATCATAATGTTACTATTAAAATAAATAATAGTTTTCATGACAGGTTTATTATAATCGATAATAAAATATTATATCACTGCGGAGCATCATTTAAAGATTTAGGTAAGAAATGTTTTGCTATAAATAAAATTAATAATATTGATATGGTAAATGATTTAATTAATAGCTTATAAACAAAGAAATAAAAAATTACTTAATATAATGTCAAATGGATGTTTTTATCTTTTTTAATTAATAAATATCCTGTATAATAATATAAAAGGATGTGATAATATGACAGATATTGAAATAGCAAGAAGTATAACACCAAAGAATATAACAGAAGTTGCTAAGGATTTAAATATTGAAAATTATATTGAAACTTATGGAAAGAGTAAAGCTAAAATGTCTCTAGATATATTAAATAATAATGGGAAGAAAAGTAAACTAATATTAGTAACCGCTATTAATCCAACGCCTATGGGAGAGGGAAAAACAACCGTATCAATATCCCTATCAGATGCTTTAAATAAGTTAGGTAAAAAAAGTATCTTAGCTCTAAGAGAACCATCACTTGGACCAGTGTTTGGCATAAAAGGTGGAGCAGCAGGAGGTGGATATGCTCAAGTAATTCCTATGGAAGAAATAAATTTACACTTTACTGGAGATTTTCATGCCATAACTACTGCGAATAATCTTTTATGTTCTATTATTGATAATCATATTTATCAAGGTAATAATTTAAAAATAGACAAAGTAATATTTAAGAGATGTCTAGATTTAAACGATCGTCAACTTCGAGTTATAAATACTGGATTATCCGAAGAAAAAAATATCGTATCACGAATGGATGGCTTTGATATAACAGCAGCTTCTGAAATAATGGCTATTTTATGTTTAAGTAAAGATTTAAATGATTTAAAAAGAAGACTCGGTAATATAGTTATAGGTTATGATAGCAATGGAAAAGAAATAACAGCTCATGACTTAAAAGCAGAAGGTGCTATGACCGTTCTTTTAAAAGATGCTATCAAACCAAATCTTGTTCAAACATTAGAAGGAAATCCTGCTATTATTCATGGAGGTCCATTTGCCAATATTGCCCATGGCTGTAATAGTATTATCGCCACTAATATTGCTATGACATTAGGAGATTACACTGTAACTGAAGCTGGCTTTGGAGCCGATCTTGGAGCAGAAAAATTTTTAGATATCAAGTGCCGAAAAGCTGGTCTTAATCCCGATGCTGTCGTTTTAGTAGCAACTATTAGATCACTTAAATATCATGGTGGATTGTCAAAAGAAGATATAACGAAAGAAGATATTAAGTCATTAGAAAAAGGATTAAGTAATTTATATAAACACATTAATAATCTAAAAGAAGTATATGGTTTAAATGTAGTAGTAGCAATAAATAAATTTCATAATGATACTGATAGAGAAATAGAATATTTATCACAATCATTACGAGAAAATAACATCTCTTTTGCTGTGACAACAGGATATTCTTCTGGTAGTGATGGTTCGTTAGACTTAGCTAAAAAAGTCATTGAAGCAGCAAATAAAGATAATCATTTCAAGTTTATATATGAAGATAGTGATGATATCAAAACCAAAATATTTAAAGTTGCTAATAAAATATATGGGGCAGAAGAAGTTGAGTATACTAAAGAAGCTGAAAAAGAAATTGAAATAATAGAAAAAAATGGTCATAGTAATTTACCTATTTGTATTGCTAAAACCCAATATTCACTATCAGATGATCCTAAAAATTTAAACTGTCAAGATAAATTTAATATTCACGTTAAAGAAGCAGTATTAAAAGCAGGAGCAGAATTTATAGTCGTTTTAACTGGAAAAATAATGACCATGCCTGGACTACCAAAAATACCAAATAGTGAAAATATCGATATAATAAATAATCAAATTGAAGGAATATTCTAAAAATATTCTTTTCTTATTTCCATTAGTGTGCTAAAATACTATAGAAGAAGGGAAGTAGTATAGTATGAAAGTAGGAATATGTTCGTTAGGATGTAAAGTAAATATCTATGAATCAGAAGTAGTTATTAATTTATTAAAAGATCATGGTTATCAAATAGTCGATTTTGATTCAGTAGCGGATATCTATATCATTAATACTTGTTCAGTAACAAACGAAAGTGATAAAAAATCAAGAAAAATGATAAATAGAGCTAAAAGAAAAAATAAAGATGCCATAGTTATTGTCATGGGTTGCTATAGTCAAGTAAATGCTAATTCTATTGATGCTGATATAGTTTTGGGAAATAAAGATAAATCAAGAATTATCGAAATAATCGAGAATTATCAAAAAAATAAAGAAAAACAAAAAATAATTTATGATTTAACTAAAGTCGAATTTGAGAAAATGGAAATAACTAAGTTTGAAAATCACACAAGAGCTTTTGTTAAAATAGAGGATGGTTGTAATGCTTTCTGTTCTTATTGTATCATTCCTTATGTCAGAGGAAGAGTAAGAAGTAAAGCTAAAGAAGATGTTATTTCTGAAGTAAAAACATTAGTAGAAGATGGTTATAAAGAAATAGTTTTAACAGGTATTCATACCGGTAAATATGGTATCGACATCGGAAGTAGTCTTGAAGAATTATTATATAATTTAGTAGAAATACCAGGTATTTATCGTATTAGACTATCATCAATTGAAATAAATGAAATAACACCACGTATAATAGAATTATTAAAGAATAATAAAGTAATGGCCAAGCATTTACATATACCAATTCAATCTGGATCAAATAAAATATTAAAATTAATGAATCGTAGATATAATAAAGAAGAATTTCTAAATATGGTGAGCAATTTAAAAGAAATCGAAGACATTTCTCTTACAACTGATTTAATTGTTGGTTTTCCTAAAGAAGAAGAAAATGATTTTTCAGAAACTTTAAATACTTTAAAAGAAATAGGTTTTACAAAAATACATACATTTCCATATTCAAAAAGACAAGGGACACCAGCAGCATCAATGGATGGACAAGTACTTCCAGAAATAAAAAAGAAAAGAGTACATGAAATAATATCTTTATCAAATGAATATGAAAATAATTTTTATCAAAGCAAAATAGATAAAGTATATGATGGAGTAGTTGAAGTTCACAATAATGGAGAAACCATAGTTCATACTTCTAACTTTATACCAGTAATTATTAAAGATGAAATATTAAATAATAACGAAATTGTAAATGTTAAAATAACTAAAGTAGATGGTTTAAAAGTATATGGAAAGGTAGTCTAGAAGACTATCTTTTGTTTACATAATGCTAATTAAAAATTAAAATTATCATTATTATGGGAAATTGTGTTTTTAAGTTGACATTAAATTTTCATAATGTTATAATTTAAAACGATTAATATGTTTATAAATAAAATCTTAGACATAATATATAAAATGGAGGTAATGAGGTAATAATGATAAAATTATTAAAAAATCTAAGAAAAAGAGATTGGATTTATTTTTTTGTTAGTACTTGTCTAATAGTATTTCAAGTATGGTTAGAACTTAAAATGCCCGATTATATGTCAAATATTACGCAGTTAGTTCAAACAAAAGGAGCTGCGATGAGTGATATTTTACGTGAAGGTGGATATATGATTCTTTGTGCTTTTGGGAGTTTAGTATCATCGTTTATAGTAGGATATTTTGTTTCAAGAATTGCCGCTTCATTTTCATTTCGTACAAGAGAAAATGTTTTCAAGAAAGTTGAAAGCTTAAGTGCTGAAGATATTAAAAAATTTTCGACAAGCAGTTTAATTACTAGAACTACAAACGACATAACACAAATTGAAATGATTATTGCTATGGGATTACAATTAATGATAAAAGCACCAGTTACAGCGATTTGGGCCGTAACAAAAATACTAGGTAAAAGTATCGAATGGAGTGCCATAACAGCAGTCGCGGTCGTTATATTACTAGTTACCATTGGAATAATCACAAAGATTGTTATGCCTAGATTCAAAATCGTTCAAGAGTTAATTGATCGAATTAACTCTGTAACTAGAGAAAATCTATCAGGTATTAGAGTAGTAAGAGCATTTAATGCCGAAGACTATCAAGAAGAAAAATTTGAAAAAGTAAACAATGATTTAACAAATAACCAGTTATTTAATCAAAAAGCATTTAATGTTTTAAATCCTATTATGTACTTAGTAATGTACTTCTTAACATTAGCGATCTATTTTGTTGGAGCTATTTTAATAAAAGATGCTGGTCTTAGTGATAAAATTGTTTTATTTGGAGATATGATTGTCTTCTCATCATATGCAATGCAAGTCATTATGTCATTTTTAATGTTAGCTATGATCTTTATGATGCTTCCTCGAGCAGAAGTATCCGCCAAAAGAATAAACGAAGTATTAGAGGCAAAGACAACTGTTCAAAATGGAAGTGTTAAAGAAAATCCTAATGGATTAAAAGGGACTGTCGAATTTAAAAATGTTTCATTTAAATATCCTGATGCTGATGAATATATTTTAGAGAATATTTCTTTTACTGCTAAGAGAGGTGAAATTGTTGCCTTCATCGGTTCGACTGGCAGTGGCAAGTCAACTCTTATCAATCTAATACCTAGATTTTATGATGTGACTGATGGCGAAATCTTAATAAATGGAATTAATGTTAAAGATTATGATGAAGAATATTTAAATAACATTGTTGGCTATGTTCCACAGAAGGCAGTTATGTTTTCTGGAACAGTAAATTCAAATATATCGTATGGTTCTTCAGTTCATGGTAAACCAAACCAAAAGAAGATAGAAGAAGCTTTGAAAGTATCACAAGCTTATGACTTTGTCTCTAAATTAGATGATAAAGAAAATGCTCATGTAGCTCAAGGGGGAACTAATTTTAGCGGTGGTCAAAAACAACGTTTGTCGATTGCCAGAACCGTAGCACGCGATCCTGAAATATATATATTCGATGATTCATTTAGTGCTCTAGACTATAAAACAGATGCCACACTACGTAAAGAACTAAAAAAATATACTAAAGATGCCACTAATTTAATCGTGGCTCAAAGAATAGGAACTATTTTACATGCTGATAAAATAATTGTTTTAGATAGAGGAAAATGTGTTGGTATGGGAACCCATAAAGAACTTATGAAAAAATGTAAAGTCTATAAAGAGATAGCACTATCACAAGTAACAAAGGAGGAATTAGAAAATGTCTAATAAAGAAAATAAAACAGCCCCTCCTATAGGACCTAAAGGTGGGAAAGGAACTCCAGAAAAACCAAAAAATTTCAAAAGTGCTATTCAAAGACTTACAAAAAGTCTAAATGAATTTAAATTTCTTATCATATTAGCCTTAATACTCGCGGCAATTTCATCAGTATTATCACTTATTTCACCAAATAAATTATCTGATTTAACTGATGAAATATCAAAAGGATTAGTAATAAATACTGATAATATGAAAAAGTTAGAAGAAGATCTTTTAACTAATATCGATGAAGAAAAATTACCACAAGTATTATCACAAATATTAAATTTAAATATCAATGAAGAAGTCATTTATCAAGTTAATATATCTAACATTGATAATAGTAGTAAAAGCTTATTTAATAGTACTATGGCTAAGATTTCTGAAGATCCCCAAAACACTTTAACTTATTTATCTCAACTACCAGATGAGGTATTAAATATATTGTTAAATGATTCTATATATAATAATATAAATGTCACAAAAGAAGATAAAATATCATTAATAAATATTTTTCAAGACATCGATAATGATGATAAAAATTATACTTTTGTAAATGAATTACCTAGTAGTATTAAAACAATCCTTTTTCCTGCAACAATAATTGATGATATTGAAATAACAACAGAAGACAAAGTAAAATTTATAGTGACAATGTCTAATATAAACGGAGATACTCCTACTAACGAAATATATAAATTAGTGGGAACTCTTCCTAATAATATTCAAAAGTTAATTAATCCAACTATGAATATGAAAGTTATTAAAAAGATTACTATAACCTTGGTTATTATTTATATAATTAGCGCATTATTTAGTTATATTGAAGGATTATCTATGGTAAATGTAGCCAATAAATATGCTAAAAAATTAAGAACCAGTATATCTGAAAAAATTAATAAACTACCACTTAAATTTTTTGATCATAATTTATCCGGAGACATTTTATCAAGAGTAACCAATGATGTTGATACAATTGCCCAGTCATTAAATCAGAGTCTTTCAACACTTGTATCTTCTGTTACATTATTTATTGGTTCCATTATTATGATGTTTGTTACAAATTGGATTATGGCTCTAACTGCTATTTTAGCAAGTTTAATTGGATTTGTTTTTATGTTTATAATTCTAGGAAAATCACAAAAATATTTTACTGCTAGACAGATAGAATTAGGTAAACTAAACGGTTATATCGAAGAAATATATTCCGGACTCAATGTCATTAAAACCTGCAATGGTATGGAAGAATCAAACAAAAAATTTGATGAATTAAATCACAAATTATATAATTGCAATCGAAAGAGTCAATTCCTATCAGGACTTATGCATCCTATAATGAATTTTATTGGTAACCTTGGTTATGTAGCAGTTTGTATTGTCGGAGCACTTCTAGTATCGAAAGAAATGATAACTTTTGGTGTTATTGTAGCTTTTATTATGTATGTAAGATTATTTACTAATCCATTATCTCAAATAGCTCAAGCTATGACTTCACTTCAAACAACTGCCGCTGCATCAGAAAGAGTATTTGATTTTCTTGAAGAAGATGAAATGTCATCACAAAAAAATATTAAAAAAATATTAAATAAAGATAAAGTAAAAGGAAAAATAGAATTTCAAAATGTTAAATTTGGTTATGATGAAGATAAAATTATAATTAAAAATTTTAGTGCTACCGCTAAACCAGGTCAAAAGATAGCTATTGTCGGACCAACTGGAGCAGGTAAAACAACAATGGTCAATTTACTAATGAAATTCTATGACATAAATGAAGGTGATATTAAAATTGATGATACATCAATTAAAGAATTAACAAGAGAAAACATTCATAATCTCTTTACGATGGTTCTTCAAGATACCTGGTTATTTGAGGGAACAATTAAAGAAAATATTATTTATAATCGAAAAAATATTAGTGATGAAAGAGTCAGAGAAGTCTGTGAAACAGTAGGAGTAGATCACTTTATAAAGACCTTACCAAATGGTTATGATTCTGTAATATCAAGTAGCGATTCCATTTCATCTGGTCAAAAGCAACTTTTAACTATAGCTCGAGGTATGATTGAAGATGCTCCATTCTTAATTTTAGATGAAGCAACTTCTAATGTTGATACCAGAACTGAAGAATTAGTTCAAAAAGCAATGGATAAACTTATGAAAAACAAAACATCATTTATTATAGCACATCGATTATCGACAATAAAAAATGCTGATTTAATTCTGGTTATGAAAGATGGTAACATCATTGAAACAGGAAATCATAACGAATTAATGAAAGAAAATGGCTTCTATGCTAATCTTTATAATTCTCAATTTGAAAGTATAAAATAACATAGATTTATAATAAAAATAAAGGAGTGATAAAATGAAATTTTATAAATGCCCAATATGTGGAAATATTATTACAGTAATTGAAGGTGACATCAACAAAGTAAGATGTTGTGGAAAGGAAATGGAAGAATTAAAAGCTAATACTATTGATGCTGCTACTGAAAAACACGTTCCTATTTATGAAAAAAATGGAGATAATATTATTGTTAAAGTTGGTGAAGTAGAACATCCAATGATTGAAGAACACTATATTATGTTTATAGCCCAAGTAGTAGATAATAAAATTAGTATTATAAAACTAAATCCTAAAGATAAGCCTGAAGCTATCTTTAAATATATAAAAAATTCAAAAATTTACGAATACTGTAATCTTCACGGACTATGGGCAAGTGTAGTGAAATAAGAATATATAATATAAAAAATTAACAAATAAAATTAAGGTTAATTCCTTAATTTTTTCTTTTTAGACCTTGATAATTGCTCAATAATAATATATAATTAAGTAGGAAACTAGGTGATAATAATGAAAAAAATATTATTATGTATTATGGATGGAATTGGATTAACAAAAGATAAAAAATATAATGCAGTATATACAGCTAGAACACCAAATTTAGATAAATTATGGGATAGTTATCCATCATGCACCCTCGAAGCGTCTGGAGAATTAGTAGGCCTTCCTAAAGGTCAAATGGGAAATAGCGAAGTAGGTCATACCAACATAGGAGCAGGAAGAATAGTATATCAATCTTTAGAATTAATTAACAGTAAGATAAAAGATAAATCATTTTATAATAATGAAGAGTTTTTATCAGTAATAAATCATGTAAAAGCCAATAATTCTAAATTACATTTAATTGGATTATTATCAGATGGTGGAGTCCATTCTCATATCAATCACTTATTTAGTTTATTAGAACTTATGAAAAAAGAAAAAGTAAAAGATGTCTATATTCATATTTTTACTGATGGAAGAGATGTAAATCCTACTAGTGGAATCAAATATATCGAAGCTTTAGAAAAGAAAATAAAATCATTAGGAGTTGGACAAATAGCTTCCATCAGTGGTCGCTATTATGGAATGGATAGAGATAATAGATTCGATCGAGTAGAGAAAAGCTATTTAGTCATGACTAAAAAAAGTGAAGTAAAAGAAGTAAAAAAAGTATGGAAGGATAGTCAAAAAGAAGGTATTACTGATGAATTTATTATTCCGACTGCTACTTGTGAAAATGCAATTATAACCGATAATGATGGCATAATCTTCTTTAATTTTAGACCAGATAGATTAAGAGAACTTGCAAGTATTTTTACAAATGATGATTATAAATGCTTTGATAGACAAAAAATAAATAACTTAAAAGTAGTAACAATGATGCCCGTTACTGATACCGTTCTTTGTCCATCTGCCTTCCAATTACAAAAGTTAGACAATACACTAGGAAAGTATATTGCAGACCTTGGTTATTCACAACTTAGAATAGCGGAAACCGAAAAATATGCCCATGTAACATATTTCTTTGATGGAGGAGAAGATATTATCTTTGAAAATGAAAAGCGAATTTTAGTTCCAAGTCCAAAAGTAGCAACATATGATCAAGAACCAGAAATGAGTGCTAATATGATAACGGCATCTTTAGTAAAAGAAATAACAACTAATCATGAAGATTTAGTAATATTAAACTTTGCTAACGGAGATATGGTTGGACATACAGGAGATTTTAATGCCGCAGTCAAAGCTGTTGAAACGATAGATATTTGTATTGGAAAAATACTAGAGAATATTTCATTAGATGAGTATACAGTTATTATAACTGCTGATCATGGCAATTGTGAAGTGATGAGAAATAAAGATGGCAGTATAAATACTAGTCATACAACTAATAGAGTACCATTTATAGTAACAAATAAAAAAATAAAACTAACAGATGGATGCTTAGGGGATATTGCTCCCACTATTTTATATTTAATTGGACTAGACATTCCAAAAGAAATGACAGGAAATGTTTTAATAAAAAAAAGAAAAGGAGTATTATAATGATAAATCTATTAAATAACCCAACTTTTAATAATGAAAGAAATATATTAAATGCTGACTTATTTGTTAATAACTTAAAGAATACACTAACGGCATTTAAGTTTAATACTAAAGTAACATATGAAGTATATCGTCAAGTAACAATATATCATATTACATGGACAGATGATAAAAATTATGAAGATATTTTAAAACTAAACAAAGAAATAGCTTTATCTTTAGGAATACCTAAAGAAGAATTAGTAATAAAGAAAATAAGTGATAATGAAGTAGAAATAAAAGTCCAAAATATGAAAAAAGAATCATTGACATTAAAAGAATTATTATCAGATTTTAAAAAAGATAATAATTTTAAAGTAGCACTTGGTTTAGATGAAAGAGACAATATAATTACCTTTGATTTTGATAAAGATAAAAGTCTATTAGTAACTGGAGTATCAGGAATAGGGAAAACAAATTTATTTAGAAATATTATTATGAATATCTTAATAAATTATCATGATACTAAGATATTAGTATTAGATTCACAAGGAATAAATTATAATGATTTTAATAGTGTATGTGAAGTAGTAAATGATGAAAAAGAAATAATAAATACAATCAAGTCATTAAGAAAAGAATTCGAAAATAGAGTAAAAACAGGAAATAAAGAAAGATTAGTAGTATTTATTGATGAAATATATGAAATATTAGAAATAGATAATAGTATCGATGAAGATATAAATTATTTATTAGAACTTGGTAGTATGACTAATATTCATTTAATAGTATCGACAGATACCATTACAACTAAAGATATAAGTCGAATATTTGATAATGATAATATCTCCAAACTAAGTTTCTATCAAACATCGAGAGAAGAATATAATATGTTTTTAGATACTGTTGTAAAAGAATCATTAAATAATGATGGCATATATCTAAATACAAAAAAAGAAGTAACTAGAATAATTATCCCTCTAATAAAAGATGATGAAATATCAAGAATAGTAGCAGAATTAAAAGAAAAATAGTAATCAAGGTGTTATTTATGAGAAGTAGAAAACAATTTAGAGATAAAGTAAAGAAAAGAGATAATATATTTACTATAATACTAAGTTTATGTGATGTAGTAGCAGTAACTGTTCTTTTTCTTTTATATGGTCCTTATAATGGATTTAGAGACTTTCTTATTACTACCGCTATGAGTACTATGAATCATCAATATTTTGCTACGACTTTTTATAGTGATGAAAAAATAAATAAAGTTTTATTAAAGCATACTATGAGTGAACCTGACGAAAATACCAATACCAACTTAATAATGGGTGAAGAAAAAAGTTATATTGATGATTATGATAGAGAAATATTAGATAGAAATAAAGATGATATATATAAACTAATAGAAATAGATGAAAAAGGATTCAGAGGTTATTTAGTAGCTATTTATGATCCATCAAAAATAAAAGTAACTTATAGTAAAAATCTAGGAACATCAGGAGAATATCTAGTAGATATGGCTAAAAGAGAAAATGCTATTGTAGCTATAAATGGTGGAGGTTTTCTAGATAAAGATGGCTTAGGAACAGGTGGACAAGCTATTGGAGCCATAATATCAGATGGTAAAATAATAAGTAATTATGGAAACAGTCAGTATGGTGGAGGCATAGTGGGTTTTACTAATGATAACAAATTATATTTAGGTAAAATTAGTGCTGAAGAAGCATTAAATCAAGGAATAAGAGATGCTGTCGAATTTGGCCCATTTCTTATCGTAAATGGTAAGTCAGCGTTCATAAATGGAAATGGTGGTTATGGAATTCATCCAAGAACAGCAATTGCTCAAAGACAAGATGGTATTGTATTGTTTTTAGTAATAGATGGAAGAAGTATCAAAAGTAAAGGTGCTGATATGAATGATCTAGTAGATATATTACTAAGATATCATGCCTATAACGCTTCTAATTTAGATGGAGGAAACTCTAGTGCATTAGTTATAGATAATAAATTAGTTAATCATCCAATAAATTGGGATAATTTAGAAAAGACAAG
>CAMEJC010000040.1 GCA_945919295.1 uncultured Mycoplasmatota bacterium | reverse complement strand
TATGGATAAATTTTTCAGTATTATTACTGATGAAAAATTTTATTTACCTATTGTATATATTATAATAGGCCTTATTTTGAATGCTATTCTTGGAAGAATAGTTAATAAAATAGCTTTTAAACATAAAAGTACTAGTGGAAAGGATAAGAGAAAAGATACAATTATTGCTCTTGGAAAAAATATTTTTAAGTATTTGATACTTATGTTTGTAGTACTTGGAATACTTAAATTATATGGTGTAGATACTACTAGTATTATTGCTTCTCTTGGTGTATTTGCAGCGATAATAGGTCTTGCTTTTCAAGATATTATAAAAGATCTACTAGCGGGAGTGTCTATTATTTTTGATAATAAATATTCAGTTGGAGATACTATAGAGGTTAATGGTTTTACTGGAACAGTTATATCTCTTGGTCTTAGAACTACCAAAATTAAGGCTTTTTCGGGGGAAGTTAAATGTATTGGTAATTCTTCATTTAATGAGGTTACTAATTATAATTTAGCTAATGCTGATTTGTTTCTTAAACTTAATGTGGCATATAGCACTAATATTGATAAATTAGAAAAGGTTCTTTCTGATATGAAAGATGACATTTTGAAAATTGAAAATGTTAAAGATTATAAATTACTTGGTGTTGATGCTTTAGGTGATTCTTCTATTGTCTATATGGTTGATATTACTTGTAAAGCAATGACAAGTTTTCCTATTAAAAGACAAGTACTTAGAATGATAAAAGAAAGATTTGACAAGGAAGGTATTAATATACCATATACAACAGTGGATGTTAATATAAGGAAGTAGTTATGGAAAAAAAGGATTACTTTAATAAGGAATATAATTATATTAAAGATAGTAAAAAACAGGAAGATTTGAAATATTTGGTTAATAATTTGCCTGATTATTTCTTTGAGATACCTGCTTCATCTACTGGTAAGTATCATCCTGAATTTGCTAGTACTACGCATGGCCTTGTTAAGCATACTAAGTTGGCTGTTAGAATTGCTTATGAACTTTTGGATAATCCAGGTCTTAATAATTTTACGGATAATGAAAAGGATATTATTATTATGGCGCTTATTTTACACGATGGATTTAAAAGTGGTAAAGTACAAGAAAAATATACGAGATTTGATCATCCATTACTTGTTTGTGATTTTATAAGAGAGCATAGTAGTAATTTATCGCTTACTTCAGGTGAAATTGATTTACTTACTAATGTTATTTCTTCACATATGGGTATTTGGAATAAGGACTATAATGGTAATGAAGTCCTTCCAATACCTAAAGATAAATATCAAAGATTTGTTCATATGTGTGATTATTTATCTAGTAAGAAATTTATGAATATTAATTTTGATGGGATTGAAATAAAAGAATAGACTTCTATAGGAGGTCTTTTTTTAATATAATATATTGGTGAGATTATGAAAATGAGATACTATTTACTTCCGATAATTATTATATCTTTAATGCTTTTGGTACTTGATAATGAGAAAAGTGTTATTAACAAAGAAATGGTGTCTAGTACTAAGGAAATAAGTTATCCTTTTTTTGATAATGCTAAGATAGATAATTATATTACTAATTATTTAGATGATTATAAAGATAATGAAAAAGATAATATTTTGATAGATTATGACTATTATGATAAAGATAATATGTATTATTTAACATTTTATAAATATATATTAGAAAATGGTAAGGTTAATAGTAATAGTGATTCTTTTTTTATTAATATGAATGATAATATTGTGAATAAAATAGACAATACAGTTTATGAATTTGATTTTGTTACTGGTAGAAATGTGGATAGTGACAAGAAGCTAGTGGCTCTTACTTTTGATGATGGTCCTAATTATAATACGAATAAAATACTTGATATTCTTAATAAATATCATGTCCCTGCGACTTTTTTTGTTCTTGGATCTAGAATTAAAGGTAATGAATATATACTTGAAAAAATGAAAATTAGTGGTATGGAAATTGGGAATCATACGTATAATCATTTACTTCTTACTAAATATAGTAAAGATAAGATTAAGAAAGAAATTGATGATACTAGTGATTTAATCTTTGAAGTAACGGGAAAGAGGCCTAGATTACTTAGACCAAGTTATGGTTCATTTAATAAAAAAATTAAGAGTGTTTCAGAAATGCCTATTATTATATGGGATGTCGATACTTTAGATTGGAAATACCATAATTCAAAGAAAATTACTAGTAGGGTAGTAAATAAAGTTAGGGATGGTGATATAGTACTTATGCACGATATATATAGTGCGACCGCGAATGCTTTGAATAGTATTATTCCTATTCTTACGGATATGGGATATTCTTTTGTAACGGTATCTGATTTGTTTTATTATAAGGGCATTACTTTAGAAGAGGGAAAGGTATATGGGTATGCTAACTGAGATAACAAACTATTTTCTCTTTTTTATTTAAATATTACTATGTTATAAAATATTTTACTATCTTAGTATGTATTCATTTATTTGATAAAAGGAAGACTTCCATGGATTGTAAAGCTATATTTTGAAAAGAAGGGAGTCTGTATGAAACAAATAATGAGGTTTCTACAAACTTTTAAGAAAATATTCCGCTAAAATATTACTAATAAGAAAGGCAAATGTAATCTGAGGGCATTAGAAATTATTTAGTCAAAAAAGGCCAATTTAATATAAGTACAAGAAAATATAAAGGTGATATTCATAGCATTAAGTTTATTGATGATAATATAAATGTTAGTAATGAGATATCAAAGTTATGGTTAATTGGAAAAAATGTTGAACTAATAAATACAAGTATAAGTAATACAAAGAGTATAGATATCGAGTCCGATAATCTAATTATTGATTCTTCTCACATTACTTTTGGTGAAATAACTATTGATTCATCTTATGTTTATATTAATGGGATTCAATTAAATTCGAATGAAAAATATCAAAATGAAAAACAATTAGAATTGCAAAAAAAGCAACTAGAGTTAATTAGTATATTAGATAAATTATTAGAGGTTGAAGAGAAAATAAAAAAAGAACAAGAGTATTAAAAAAAAAGAAAACGGAAGATAACTTGGTGAAGCATCTTCCTTTTATGTATATAAAAAATACAGTTGTTTGATATATAATTTGATCACAAATATTTATAAAATAAGGAATTGCAGGTGAAATAGAAAAACAATTAAAATTGTCTTGACTGGGTACTTAAAATTGTATATAATGTTATGCGTGGTTAATACTTTAGGTGTTTCTCTTCTTTTTTAAAGAAATTTAAGAAAGGAGTGATGCTATGATACGAAAAACAAACTGTGAAGGGAGTTTTGACTATTGGAATTAGTTCTAGCTTATGCTATGACTGTTCTATTTATCCTTGTCCATCTAGATAAGGGTAGACGTAGATAAAAAAGGAAGCACCCAGGGGGTGCTTCAATATACTAAATATTGAAGAGAAACACCTTGCAAATAAGTGTTATCCACTTTTTCTGTGGATAAATATCTCTTACAAAGCAATTATATAATTAATTTTAGTATAAGTCAAGTCTCGAACATAAACTTTTTCTTTACAAAAAACGACTTTTGTTATATAATTATATTGGTTTTTTGTAAGGAGTGGTGCTATGGCTTATATCAGTAATGATGTTATTAATGAAATAAGAAATAAAACTGATATAGTAGATGTAGTATCTAAATATGTTAATCTTACAAAAAAGGGTAAAAATTATATTGGGGTATGTCCTTTTCATGATGATCATTCTCCTAGTATGAGTGTCAGTCCAGAAAAACAGATATTTACTTGTTTCTCTTGTGGAGCAACTGGTAATGTTTTTACTTTTGTAGCGGATTTTGAGAAGATATCTTTTGTTGAAGCTGTTAGATTACTTGGTGAAAAAGTTGGTGTTTCAACTCAAGGTAATTCCTTTGCTGTTGAGAAAAAGGATGATTATTTTGAAATATATGAACTTGCTAATAAATTTTATCAGAATAGTTTATTTACTAGTTTAGGTAAAAATGCTATTGAATATTTAGAGGGAAGGAATATTGATAAAGAGACAATAAAGAAATTTGGAATTGGTTTATCTATTCAAAAGGTATCTCTTACTGATTATTTGGTAAATAAGAAATATTCTGTTGATAAGCTTAATGAAGTAGGACTTACTAATGATAATGGCAATGATATTTTTATTAATAGAATTATGTTTCCAATATATGATTTAAGTGGCAATCCAGTTGCTTTTTCGGGAAGAATATATAATACAAAGGATACTTCTAAGTATGTTAATACTAAAGAAACTGATAAATTTAAAAAGGGGAAGATACTATATAATTATCATATTGCTAAAGAACATCTTAAGAAGAATGATACAATTATTATTATGGAAGGACAAATGGATGTTATTAGAGCATCGACTATAGGTATTAATAATTGTATTGCTACAATGGGAACTGCTCTTACTAAGGATCATAGAAATATTCTTAAAAATATGGCTAATAATATTATTTTATGTTTTGATGGTGATGCTGCTGGTGAGAAAGCTACGATAAGTGCAATTGAATTACTTGAAGATACTGGAATTAATATTAAAGTTGTTAGACTTCCTAATGGAATGGATCCTGATGAATATATTATTAAAGAGGGAAAAGAAAGTTTTTTATATCAAATAGAGTCGGCGTCTAATTTAATTGATTATAAGATGGAACTTTTAAAGAAAAATAAAGATTTTGGTAATATTAAAGATATATCATCTTATATTAATTCTGTTATAAGTGAACTTGTTAATGAAAAAGATGATATTGTTATTGAACTTAATTTAAAGAAAATAGCTACTAGTTTTAATGTTAATTATGATACATTGCTAGATAAATATAATGACTTAAAGAAAAAGAATAAAACGGTTACTAAAGAGGTTAAACCTAGAAAAGTTTATGATAAATATGGACAAGCGGAAAATAATCTTATTTATTATATGCTTAAAGATAGTAAGGTTATAAATATGGTAGAAAAAAGAGTTGGATATTTTCCAACGAAAAATATTCGACAGTTATCGAATGAAATTATTTACTATTTTCATAAATATGGTATAATAAGCGTTGCTGATTTTATTAGTTATATATCTGATAAAGAGGAATTGTTAAGAACACTTAAGGATATTTTAGCTATGAATATTAAAGAGGAATTTCAAATAGAGGAAATTGAAGATTATATTTTTGTTATAAATGAGTATCATAAAGAAGTAAAGATAAATGATTTAAACAAAAAATTAAGAGAAGAGAAAGATCCTTTGAAGCAAGCTAAATTATCGGAAGAAATTATGAAAATAAGGGGAGTGAAGAAATGATATCAGAAATAAAAGATTTTGAACAAAGAAAAGATGCTTTGATCAAAAAAGGTAAGGAACTTGGTTTTATTACTTATGAGGAGTTAGCGGAAGAATTAAAGGGACTTGAGATAGGTAGTGACTTACTTGATGAGCTTTATAATGCATTAATGGAAAATGATATTAGTGTTGTATCTGAGTCTGAACTAGATGATGATTCAGGTGATGATTCAGGTGGTAACTTAGAAGATATATTAAAGGATGATAATATTGCTAAAGAACTTACTATTAATGATCCAGTTAGAATGTATTTAAAAGAAATTGGTAAGATTAGTTTGTTATCCTTGCAAGAAGAAACGGAATTATCTGAAAGAATAGCAGAAGGTGATGAAGTCGCTAAAAATAGACTTGCTGAATCTAACTTGAGACTTGTTGTTTCTATTGCTAAAAGATATGTAGGAAGAGGTATGCTTTTTCTTGACTTGATACAAGAAGGTAATATTGGTCTTATGAAGGCTGTTGAAAAGTTTGATGCTAACAAGGGATATAAATTCTCTACTTATGCTACATGGTGGATTAGACAAGCTATCACAAGAGCAATAGCGGATCAAGCTAGAACGATTAGAGTTCCTGTTCATATGGTTGAGACAATTAATAAGTTATCGAGATTTCAAAGACAGCTTACTCTTGAACTTAACAGAGAACCTACTGATGAAGAACTTGCTGCGAAGATGAATATGACTCCAGAAAAGATTAGGGAAGTTATTAAAATAGCTCAAGATCCTGTATCTTTAGAGACTCCAATTGGAGAAGAAGAAGATTCTCATTTGGGTGATTTTGTGCCAGATGAAAGTAATATGTCGCCAGAGGATTTTACTATTCATGAAATGCTTAAGGAAGAAATTTCTGATGTTTTACTTACTCTTACTGAAAGAGAGGAACAGGTTCTTAGGCTTAGATTTGGACTTGATGATGGTTGTTGTAAAACACTTGAGGAGGTTGGTCAAATGTTTGGGGTGACAAGAGAGAGAATTAGACAAATCGAGGCTAAAGCTTTAAGAAAATTAAGACATCCATCTAGAAGTAGAAAATTGAAGGATTTCTTAAATGAATAAGTTATCTCCTAGACTTAATGCTGTCGCTAATTTTATAGAAGATAGTTCAAAAGTTATTGATATTGGCTGTGATCATGGATTACTTTCTATATATTTGGCTAATAAATATTCAAATATAAAGATAATTGCTAGTGATGTTAATGAAAATGCTTTGAACTGTGCAATTAACAATATTAAGAAAACAAATCTTGAAAATAGAATTGATGTGAGATTAGGAAAAGGACTAGATGTAGTAGATCCTAATGAGATAGATACTGTGGTAATTGCAGGAATGGGAACTAATACAATTGTGGGTATTCTTAAGTATGATAGAGATAAACTTATTAATGTTAAGAATATTGTTATTCAAAGTAATACTGATTTGTATTTTTTAAGAAAGAATATTATTAGTATTGGTTATTATATTGAAGATGAAGTATTAATATTGGATAAGAATATTATTTATACTGTTATTAAATTTAGTAAAGGAAAAAAGAAATATAACTATAAAGAGTTGTATTTAGGTCCTATATTGATGAAAAAAAATGATTCTTTATTTAAAAGAAAAAATGAAAAAGAACTTAATAATCTTAAAATTATTTTAGGAAATATTACTAATGGTCATTATTTATATAGGAAAAAGATAAAGCGAAATATTAAGATATTAGAAAGTTTAAAGTAGAGTAATCTACTTTTTTTCATATAATTTTATTTTGAGCATATTCTTTATTGAAAGGAAGAGTGATTATGAAACAAATTATACCATTTAAGAAGGAATTGCCATTCAAAACTAAAGTTAGTGATATTACTTCAATATCTTTGGAAAGAGAAATTAATGTTTTAGATGATGGAATAGTTACTGGTGTATTTCATATTACAGGGGATTATAAAATGAATGAAGGATCAATTAATAGGGAAAATTTTTCATTCGACTTACCTTTTGATATTACTCTTGATCCAAGATATGATGTTAAAACGGTAAGCTCAGATATTGAGGACTTTTATTATGATGTAATAAATGAGGATACTTTGAAAGTTAGTATTGATCTGTATGTGGAGGCGGAATATTTACCAGAGTCGGAAATCAAAGAAGAAGTAATAGAAATTAGTGATGATGATACAAGAGAAGAAATGAAAGATGATGTACAAGAGGATATAATTGATGATGGTAATAATGTGGATGAGGATACTATTTTAGAAGTAGAACCCATTAAAATAGAGAAATTAGATGATATTCATGAAGATAAAAAAGAAGGTGAAAATAGAGAAGAAACAATAGACTTAGGAATGGATTTGTTTTCTAATTTAGATAGTACAGAGACTTATACTACGTATTATGTATATATTGTGAAAGAAGAAGATACTGTTGATAAAATACTTATTAAATACGGTATTACTAAAGAAGAATTAGAAAGTTATAATGATATAACTGAAATTAAACCTGGTGATAAGGTAATTATTCCGAAAACTAGTGAATAGGGAAATTAGAAAGGTTCTTGATAAATACAATATTCCTGTTAATAGAATTACTATTAAATCCTCCGCTAAAATTATTGATGATAAAGTAGTTATTAAAGATAGAAAAAATGTTGATTTAGATAAGACTTATAAATATTTAAAATCGAGAGCTTTTGATTATTTTCCTGAACCGATAGCTATAGTTGATAAGTATGAAACTTATCCTTATATTGAAGATACGGATGAACCTAGAGAACAAAAAGCAATGGATTTGATGCATTTACTTAGTTTGCTTCATGGTAAGACAACTTTTTATAGGGAAGTAGATATTGATCGTAATAAAGAAATATATGAAGATATTATTATGAATTTAGATTATTTAAATAATTATTATAATGATTTAATTACTTTAATTGAGAAAGAGATTTATATGTCTCCATCTTCTTATTTGATTGCAAGAAATATTAATATTGTTTTTGAAAGTATTTATTTTTCAAAAAAAAATATTGAAACTTGGTATAAAAAAATTGAGAATAATAAAAATGAAAGAGTGGTTAATATTCATAATAATATTACACTCGATCACTATATAAAAAATGAGAAGCCATATTTAATTAGTTGGGATAGAAGTACTATTGATAGTCCTATTTATGATTTATTATCTTTTTATAAAAATCATTATTTGGAACTTGATTTTGATGATTTATTTAATTATTATGAATCAAATTATCCTTTAAAGGAAGAAGAAAGATTGCTTTTATTTACTTATATGGCTATGCCTCCTAAAATTGAGGTTGAAAATGATGAATATAAAATGTGTATAAAGATAAATAAGTTAATGGATTATTTGTATAAAACTAGTAATTTGATTATGAACTATCATAAGGATAATTGATAGTTCCTTTTATGTTTTGAAAACTATGTAGTAATATTTTTATTTGTTATGGGCTGAAGGTGTTGACATTAAATTTAAAATGTATTATAATATTTTAGCTTTAAAAAGGAGGCGTTTATGATGAATAATAATAATACAATGTATATAAAAAGTGATTTAACTAAAAAAGAAATTGCTGAAATAGTTAATTTATCTATAGATAGTATTTATGCATCTAAAATTATCAATTCAGTTAAAAATGATAATAAGAAGCCTATGGTAAAGAAATTAGTGCAAAATCATAGTAATAGATAGAATTTGTTTCTATCTTTTTATTTGTCTTTACTTTAGTCTTTTTAGTTGCTATAATTAAAAGAGAAGAGGTATAGAAATGGAAGATAAGAGTTATATTAAAGGAAATTTATATAAACAAATATATCGTAATGAGATGAATGGATATATGGTAGGTTTATTTAAGATTAGAGAAAATAATATTGATTATGAAGATAATATTATTAATATAACGGGAATTTTTCCAAAACTTAATGAAAAGAAGGAATATATTTTATATGGTAAGTTAGTTAATCATCCGAAATATGGTCTTCAATTTTCTGTTAGCTCTTTTGAAGTGGTTCTTCCAACTAAAGAAGAAGAACTTGTTACTTTTTTATCGAGTGATTTATTTCCAATTGGAGAGAAGACCGCTAAAAGAATTGTCGATACTTTTCATGAAGAAACTATTAATAAAATATTGGAAAATAAAGATTGTCTTCAGTTAATACCGAGACTTACGGAAAAGAGAATTGATAAAATATATAATGTTTTAGTAGATTATCAAAATACTTCAAATATTGTTTTGGAACTTACAAAATTAGGCTTTGAAATGAAAGAATCACTTAGTTTTTTAAATAAATATGATAATAAAATACTGGATACTGTCAATACTAATATATATGAACTTATTGATAGTGATGAAATGTCTTTTAATAAAATAGATGAAATTGCTCTTAATATGGGAATAGAAGAAGATGATGATAGAAGGATTAAAGCTCTTATTATTTATGTTATGAAGGAATTATGTTTTAATAATGGTGATACTTATTTAACTTTAGAAGAGATTTCTTTTAATTTATCTAATTTTGTTAGTATTAGTCCTGAAAAACTTGATTATTTAATGATTAAACTTATTCGTGATGGAAAGATTGTTATAGAGGATAAAAGATATTATTTGAAAAAGTTTTATGAAGCGGAAAAATATATTTGTGAAAGATTATGTTTTTTAAATGATATGACTGTTACTAGTAATATTAATATTAATAAGTATATTGACAATGAAAAATTTAATAATATTTGTTATGATGATATTCAGAGGAAGGCTATAGAATGGGGTGTTAATAATAATATAACAATTATTACTGGTGGACCAGGAACTGGTAAGACGACAATACTCACGGCAATTGTTAATATTCTGATTGAAGTCAATAAGTTAAAGGAGAGTGAGATTGCTCTTCTTGCTCCGACGGGAAGAGCCGCTAAAAAAATGATGGAAACGACTGGAATAAGCGCTAGTACTATTCATAAGTTTTTAGGTTGGGATAAGGATACTAATACTTTTAGTACAAATGAGTATTCTCCAAGAAATGAAAAATATATTATAGTGGATGAGGTTAGTATGATTGATACTCTTCTTATGGAAGCGTTATTGAAGGGTATTAAAAGAAATGCTAAACTTATTTTAGTAGGTGATTATTATCAGCTTCCAAGTGTTAGTGAAGGTCAGATACTTAAGGATTTAATTGATAGTGATTGTCTTCCGGTAATAAGGCTTAATCAAATATATAGACAAACAGAGGGATCATATATACTAAACTTAGCTTATGATATTAAAGAGAAGAATATTAGTGAAGATTTATTTATTAAAAAAGATGATTATTTATTTATAAATGGTGATAATGATAATACAATGAGTATTATTAAAGAAGTTATTTTAAAAGCAATTAAAAAAGGTTATACTGATAGAGAAGTTCAAGTTTTGGCTCCGATGTATAAGTCTCTTAATGGAATTGATAATTTGAATAAGGTTCTTCAAGATCTTTTTAATCCTAAGAGCGATAAAAAGAAAGAAATTATAATTAAGGATGTTACATATCGAGAATATGATAAAGTTCTTCAACTTGTCAATGATCCGGATAATAATGTATATAATGGTGATATTGGATATATTGAAGATATTATTATATCTGATGGTAAAAATATTACTAATCAAATTAATATTAATTATGATGGTAATATTGTAGAATATACTCCGGATAAGTTTATTAATTTTAGACATGGATATGCTATTAGTATTCATAAGGCTCAAGGTAGTGAGTTTGATACTGTTATTATGCCTATTCTTCCTTCTTTTAAAAGAATGTTATATAATAAACTTGTCTATACTGGAGTTACGAGAGCAAAAAAAAGTTTAGTTGTAATAGGAGATGCTAATTCTTTTATATATGGTATTAATAATGATTATGTTGATAATAGAAAAACTACTTTAAAGGATTTTATTATAAATAATTATAAAACTAATGTATAAAAAGATTTTTGAAGTAAATACTATTATTGGTATTTAAATATTTATTATACTTAAATACTGTCATATTTTAAAGGGGTGATATAATGAAATCCAAAATGGGTATGGCTTTAATGGGACTTGGTATTGGTGTCGGAAGCGTAACACTATATCAGAATGTAAAAAATGGTAATATGAAAAAATTAGTTAGAAAAATGAATTCTGCTAAAACAAAAGCCATAGATAACCTGGAAAATATGATATAGAAAGAGATTTAAATTCTCTTTCTTTTTATATTTAGTAATTATTTGACACTAATTATGTCAAATTTTAATAAATTTTATAAAAAGTTACAAAATTTAAAATAAGAATTTGTTTATATATTATGAAGAGAAAAAATATCATGAATGGTCATGATATTTTTTTCTTTAGAAAAGAGGTGAAGATAAA
>CAMEJC010000039.1 GCA_945919295.1 uncultured Mycoplasmatota bacterium | reverse complement strand
TATACTAAAAGGCTTTGATTAATATTAAAAAACTATGTTATTGCAAAACTCGGGAAAGTAAAAAATAAACTTTCTTTTCTTTTTTATTTATGCTATAATTTCTATAGAGTAAAGAGGTGGCAATATACAAATAAGAATGACTCTTTTAATAGTAAGTTTTATCTATTTAATGCTTACAAATATAGTATATTTTTCTAAAAGTATGATGTTTAATACAGAAAACACAGTTTATGAGAAATTATTATCAATAACACCAATAGGATTATTATTAGAAATTGGTTGTAATATTACTGCCTTATACGAGGAGGTATTGAAGTGATAGAAGAAACTGTTTTCACAAGTGAAAAAATAATAGAGGTAGTAAAAAACATTTATAACATTGATGTTTATCAAGTTGAAAAATCAAATCGTGGTAGTGCCAATTTATATTCTTTGAATGAGAATAAATATATATTTAAAGAATTTCAAACAAAATATACAAAGGAAGAGATTGATAAAGAAATAATTATAATCAATCACTTAAAAGAAGATGATATTCCAGTCCCAGAGTATGTAAAAACAATATCTGGTGAATATAGTTTTGTATATGAAAATAGAATTGTGATAATGCAAAAGTTTATTGATGGTTATACAATGGAATCAAATACTGGTAATTATGATCAAATTTTAGAGTCTGCTGAATATTTAGGTAAGATTATTAAAAGTCTTGAGACATTAAAAATTGAATTACCTAGTAATGATGTATCAAGTTGGTATTCAAAAGAAACAATTAATGAAAGTATAGAAAAACAACAGAAATTATTACAAAAAATATCTGCAGATACTTATCCACAGATATATAGAGATTTAACTGATAAAATTTTTATGTTAAAATATGTAAGGGATAATTTAGATTTCAGAGATATGGATAAATTAACTGTTATGAATACCCATGGTGATTATAGTGTGTTACAATTTATGTATAAAGATGGCAAGATAAATGCAATAATTGATTTTGTGTCAGCATGTAAAATGCCAATTGTGTGGGAAGTAATAAGATCTTATAGTTATATAGATCAAAAAGCAAAAAAAGGAAAAATTGATATTGATAACTTGGTTCAATATGTAAAAAGATTTACTAACTATGTAGAGTTAAATAAGCATGATTTTAAATTTATGTCATATTTATATTTAGTGCAACTTCTTGGAAGTACATTTGGATATAAACAATATATAGCTGATAATTCTAAAACAAGCTTGTTGAATTTTGCATTTTTCAGAACAAGTTTATGTAAATATTTATTTGAAAATGCAGAAAAAATAACTAATGTTTTAATGGAAGAATTGTTGAATAACAATTAGTTATTAGGTTAGGGGGAAAAATGGGAAATATTTTTAATGAAGAAAAAGAATATTTAAGATATGTAAAAGAAAGTCTAGAAAAGGAAAAAGAATATTGAATATAATTATTCTGAAGTCTGAAAAAATGTTGATTTTAAAATTTAATAATATAAAATGATTACAAACATTGCTTTGATATATAGTAATAAAATAGGAAAGAAAATTATAATACTATTATAATAAAATACTAAAAATATTTGTAATGAAGACTTTAGACTTCATTACACCACTTAAGACATTATCACAAATTAATCATACGTATAAATTTTAGTCACTATGTCTTGACAAAAAGGTTTAACAAACATATTGAAATAATTGAAAAAAATTGTAGAATAGACCTCGGTTAAATTCAATTGGTGTTTTGTTGTTAGTATTTTGGAGGAGGAGGATCTTATTTTGTGTCCCCCCCTTTTTTATTGAAATAATGAAACAATAAAAAATATAAGGAGGAAAAAATGAATATTAGTGTAGAAAAAGTAGCATCTAGTGAAAGGAAAAATTTGGAAAAATTATTACAATTATATTTGCATGATCTAAGTTTGTATTTTCCAATTACTTTTGATTCAAAAATATGTGAATATAAATATGATTTAAATAAATATTTTGATAAGAATTATGCATATTTTATTAAATCAAGTGATGATATTCTAGGCTTTGTATTAGTAGATAATAATTTAGAAGATAATTATGAAATAAGTGAAATGTTTGTTTTAAATAATTATAAAGGAAAAAAAGTGGGAGAAGAAGCCGTAAAGAAAATTTTTGATATATATAAAGGTAACTGGACTATAAAAGTTGTTCCATTATCGCCAATAGCAGAGTCTTTTTGGAAAAAAACTGTGAATAATTATACAAATGGGAACTTTAGATTAGAACATACTGGCAAATATAATAGAGCAGAATTATATTTCAAGAATAATTAAGATATGAGTTTATAGGGATTTCATAGTAAAAAACTAAATAGATAGAAGGTTTTAAAATGAAAAAATTAATATTACCAGATTATCAAAATAGTACCGTAAATGTTGCATGTACTATAAGAAAATATTTTGGTTTAAATTATAATCATAATACTATAGATAAAATATTAGAATGATGTGATTGTTATGATTAAATATTATGATGATGAAGGCTTTATAAAACCAACCGGTATAAAATTTAGAGAAGGTCAAGATGAAAACGTTATTTTGCCAAAAGTTGCTGTTGGTGTTTTCTCTAGATATTTATTTTTCGATGTTGTAGAAAAATACAGTTGCAAAGAAGTTGGTTATATTTCCAGTGCTAATATGGAAAGAAATGTCTATATATTGAGGTATAGAGATATAGAATTAACATTTTTTATGGCCGGTGTAAGTGGTCCTTGGATTAGTTCAGATATTGAAGTGTTACACGCTCAGGGTGTTAAAAAAGTTATTATAATAGGTAATTGCGGAGTTCTTGATTCCAAAATAGATGATTGTAGCATTATTATTCCTACTAAAGGATTTAGAGATGAAGGAACTAGTTACCACTATCTTCCTTCTAGTGAAATGATTGATATAAATACTAAATATATAGATGATTTCACTAAGATATTAAGTAAATATAATTTTAATTATACTAAAGGATATACTTGGACTACAGATGCTTTTTATAGAGAAACTCCTCAAAAAATAGACTACTTTAAACAAAGAGGTGCTATTTGTGTAGAAATGGAAGGAACCGCAATAGCGGCCGTTTGTAAAAAGTTAAATATGGACTATTTTACTTTTTATTATGCTGGTGATAATTTAGATGGTGTTGAGTGGGATAAAAGAAGTTTAGACGGATTAACAAAAATTGATAAAAAGAAAGAAGTTATGCTATTAGCTTTAGAACTAGCATTTGTCTTAAACAGCAACTAATACCTAAGAATAAAATAAGTATAATATGTTATAAAAATGATTTGATGTAACAATTGCATTTTATAATTTAAAAAATAAAATTGACATTTACATAGTTTTCCTTACATCACTTAAGACCTTAGACTTAAGTGAATAAAAAAACAATTGACAAAACCACAAAATAGTCATATAATATATTCATATTAAAAAGCAATGAGAAGGATACGATTATATACATTTTATTTATAGAGAGTTAGTGGTTGCTGGAAACTAATAATAAAAGTATATAGTTACTACCTTTGAGTGTACAGGAAACTGATTACCGGGTAATACCGTTATCTAAATTAAGACCAAAAAAGGATGGTACCGAGTTATTATACTCTCCTTTAGAGGTCTTTTTCTATTTATAAGAGGAGGTTTTTTATGAAAGATTCAATACCATTATTAGTAGAAACCGAAAATGGTAAAAAGATGATATATAAAGATATTTCAAACTTTGGATTAGGGACATTAATAAATTTAAGGAGAAATTTAGAAGGAACTGATGATATAAGGGCTGTAGATAAAGTATTATATGATAAATTATATATCTATCGATCATATTTTGATTATACAGATAGCAGTTATCGAAAAGAAGAAAAGAAGAATATAAAGATAAAAAGAAAAAAGAGTTTTAAATTTAAAGGAGGAAGAAAATGATAAATATTAAAGAAAATGAAGATTTAAGTAAATTAAATCATTCTTGTGCACATTTACTAGCACAAGCTGTCAAACACCTATATCCAAATGCAAAATTTTGGGTAGGACCAGTAATTGAAGAAGGATTCTATTACGATATCGATTTAGGTGATGAAGTTATAAAAGAAGAAGACTTACCTAAAATCGAAAAAGAAATGAAAAAGATATCTAAAGATGGAAAGAGAATAGTAAGACATGAAATCACTAAGGAAGAAGCTTTAGAAAAATTTAAAGATGATCCATATAAAATAGATTTAATATCAAGAATGGATGAAAAAGAGCAAGTTATTTCTTGCTATACTCAAGGTGACTTTACAGATTTATGTCGTGGACCTCACGTTGATACAGTAAAAGAACTAAAATACTTTAAATTATTAAAAGTATCTGGTGCTTATTGGAAAGCAGATTCCAATAATAAAATGTTGCAAAGAATATATGGTGTTTGCTTTCAAAATGAAGAGGATTTAAATAAATATTTAAAAGAAATAGAAGAAAGAAAAGAAAGAGATCATCGTAAGATTGGTAAAGATTTAGATATCTTTATGTCTCATGATTTAGTTGGAAAAGGTATGCCATTATGGCTCCCAAATGGTGCCATTGTTAGAAAAAATCTTGAAAATTATATTTATGCTAAAGAACAAAAACTAGGCTATTCTCATGTATACACTCCATGTGTTGGGACTGTAGATTTATATAAGACCTCTGGTCATTGGGATCATTATCAAGAGAATATGTTTCCATCAATGAAAGTTGATGATGAGGAATTTGTACTAAGACCAATGAACTGTCCTCATCATATGCTAATATATGGTAATACTATTCATTCATATCGTGAACTTCCTATAAAGATAGGCGAATTTGCTACTGATTTTCGATATGAAGCTTCTGGAGCCGTAAAAGGTCTAGAAAGAGTAAGATGTATGTGTCAAAATGATGCTCATATTTTTGTTAGACCGGATCAAATTAAAGATGAGTTTAAAGAAGTAGTTAATTTAATATTGGATGTTTATAAAGACTTTGGATTAGATAATTATAAATTTAGATTATCTCTTAGAGACCCTGAAGATAAGCATAAATATTATGACGATGATGAAATGTGGAATAATGCTGAAAATGAACTTCGTGAAGTATTAAATGAGATAGGAGTAGAATATACTGAAGCAGTAGGAGAAGCTGCCTTTTATGGTCCTAAACTTGATGTTGAAGTAAAACCTGCAGTAGGACCTGATGTAACGTTATCAACTTGTCAATTAGATTTCTTATTACCTAGAAGATTTAATTTATCATATATTGATTCAGATGGTAATAAAAAAGTTCCAGTTGTTCTTCATAGAGCTATATTTGGTACTTTTGATAGATTTACTGCCTTCATTCTTGAAGAAACCAAAGGAGCATTACCTTTATGGCTATCTCCAGTTCAAGTATATGTCATTCCAGTAAATAACGAATATCATCTTGAATATGCCGAAAAAATATTAAATATTCTAAAGGAAACAAATTATCGTGTTGAGCTTGATTCAAGAGATGAAAAAATGGGATATAAAATAAGAGAATCACAAACAAAGAAAATACCTTATACATTAGTTTTAGGAAATAACGAAAGAGATAATAATACCGTTACTTATCGTAAGTTTGGACAGGAGAAGACAACTACTATTACTCTTGAAGAATTTTTAGATATGTTAGCAAATCAAATAAAAGAATATAAATAGAATAAAAAGTGTAAAGTATAAGAGTTACTTTGCATTTTTTTCTATCGTTTGCTATAATATTATTGGAGGCATTATGGAAGAAAAAGCACTTGAAATATTAAAAATATTAAATAATAATCACTATGAAGCCTATGTAGTAGGAGGTTATGTCAGAGATACATTATTAAATAGAAAAACAAATGATATCGATATATGTACTTCTGCTACTCCTAAAGAAATATTACAAATATTTGATAATGTCAGTATATCCGATATGCAGTATGGATCAGTAGTAGTGGCTTATAAAGGATATAAATTTGACATTACCACCTTTCGAAAAGAAATAAAATATGAAGGTAATCGAAAACCAGTTAAAATAAAATATATTAAAGATTTAAAAAAAGATCTTTTACGAAGAGATTTTACCATTAATACATTATGTATGAATAGTAATGGAGATATAATAGATATTCTAAATATAAAAAATGATCTTAATAAAAGAATATTAAGAACAGTAGGTAATCCAAGATATCGTATTAAAGAAGACTCCCTTCGTATTTTAAGATGTATTAGATTTGCTACCATTTTAGATTTTGAAATAGAACCAAAAACAAAACATTTTCTCTTAAAATATGGTTATCTATTAAAAACATTATCGATGAATCGTAAAAAAGAAGAATTAGATCGTATCTTTATTTCTAAAAATAAAGAAAAAGGAAGAAAACTATTAATTGAATTAAATCTAACTAGTGTTTTAAATATTAATAAATTAAATAATATCGTTCTATGTACCGACTTAATAGGTATATGGTGCCAACTAGAAGTAGAGGACATCTATCCATTTACCAAGGTTGAAAAAGAACAAATGAAATTATTAAGAGAACTTTTAAAATATGATGAAATAGATAACTACCTTCTATATAAATATGGTCTTTATTTATGTACCGTATATAACGATATAAAAGGATTATCTAAACGAAAATTAAATACTAAGTATCAAAACCTACCAATAACATCTAGAAAAGAAATTATGATAAAAGGAGAAGAAATATCCAAGATATTAAATAAGAAACCAGGTAAGTATATTAAAGAAATAATGGAAGATTTAGAAAAAAATATTTTAAATAATAAATTAAATAATACTTACGAAGACATAAAAAAATATATTATTGAAGAATATAGTAATAAAGACTTTGAGTAAATAAAGTCTTTTTCTTTAAATTAAAACATAATAATTACTATGAAATATATTTATCTTATATTAATTATTTTACTACTACCAGCATGCAGTTATACTGAAGTAAATGAAGACTATAATTACTTACCAAATAATTCTCTTCGTTTCATAAGAACAGAGCATGATACTTCACTTCTTATTAATAAAGATAACACTTACTATTTATTATTATTAAATAAAGATAATATCAATATTGATGTCGATTATTTAATAAAATTAAATAATGTAAAATCAAATATTAAAGCCAAAAGAGAATACTATTTAAATAAAGATTTAACTATCAATAGTATAACTTTTAAAATAAATGATAAAGTCGAAATCCTATTTAATAACAAAAAATTCTGTATCTATATAAAAAATCTTGATCAAGACAATTATTCATCTTGTGATTTTCTATATCTCTATGATCCAGATGAAAACTTTTATATAACTTTAAATAATAATCTTTTAGTTTTATTCTATCAATCATATACTAAATTTAACTATAAATTTATGTATCACTTATCTACCGTATGGATTGACTCTTATACCATTGATCCTTCATCGTATACAACACTTACCATAAGTAGAGATAATTTCGAAATAACATCAAGTGAAATAAGAGGAAAAACTATTCACAAAAAGCCAAATTCATAGTATAATAATCTCAAGGTGATAAAGATGAAGAAGAAATATTTAATATGCATTTTAATTTTAATCATAATAATTCCTTTATTTCTAATCATCTATCCTATTACTAAAAATAATAAATATCAAAAAGATTTAATTAAAGATATATATAATAATACCAATATCAAAGAAATAAAATATTTAAATAAAGATAATAACTACTATATCATCAAAACTAAAGATAAAGTAATAGTTTTAGATTTAAATTATGAAGAAGTCTATAATATAGATTTATCTTTACTTCAAAGTAGTAATTTAGAATTAGTTTATCGAAGAAACAATCTTTATTATGAAAAAAAAATAAGAGAAGATAAAAAAATAACATATCAATTTTATGATGTTGAAACAAATGATTTTGTATATGAAACATCATTAGGAGGTGCCTAATGGAGCAGTTAGAAGAATTATTAAGAGAAAAACCAATTATATTACCAAGATACTTATTTAAATATTATTTAAGACTTGGCATAACAGCGGAAGAATTAATAATCCTCATATTTGTTATAGATATGGGAGATAAAATTGTTTATAATCCCGAAGCAATATCCAATGCCATTGGTGTGGATAAATACAAAGTTATGGAATTATTAAATAGCTTAAATGAAAAGAAAATAATATCCATAACCATTGAAAAGACTAAAGCCGGTAAGAGTGAAGAGTATATTTCGTTAGATTTACTTTATAAAAAAATAATGGGTATTATTATTGACAAGAAAGATGATGATAAAACATTAGATAAGAGTGATATTTTTTCTATTTTTGAAAATGAATTTGGAAGACCAATATCTTCGATGGAATGTCAAATAATCAAAGGTTGGATTGATGATAATTTCTCTCATGAATTAATCATGGAAGCTTTAAAAGAAGCAATTTACAATGGAGTAACAAGTCTAAGATATATTGAAAAGATATTATATGATTGGCGTAAAAAAGGTTATAAAAATAAAAAAGATATTATGGAAGCCAAAAATAAATATCGTGAGAGTAAAAAAGAAGTAAAAGATGTCTTCTACTACGATTGGTTAAATGATGATTAATAAAATTTTAGAATATCTAGATACCCTATATCCTAATCCAGTATGTGAATTAAAATATAGTAAAGATTATGAATTACTTCTTGCTATTGTTATGAGTGCTCAAACAACTGATAAAAGAGTAAATATGGTAAATGATATCTTATTTAAAAAATATGATACCTTAGAAAAACTAGCTACCGCTAATATCGAAGATATTGAAGATATAATTAAACCAATAGGAACATATAAAAAGAAGAGTGTTTTTATTAAAGAAATAGCTACTAAATTAATAAATGATAATAAGGAAAAAATTCCTAGTGATCGTAAATATTTAGAGAGTCTTCCGGGAGTAGGAAGAAAGACGACTAATGTCTTTTTATCGGTTATTTATAATACTCCCGCAATAGCGGTGGATACTCATGTAGAAAGAGTAAGTAAAAGGCTTGGACTTGCCAAAGAAAATGATAATGTCTTAAATGTCGAAAAAAAACTAATGAAGAAAATACCTAAAGAAAAGTGGAGTAAAACACATCATCAATTAGTCTTTTTTGGAAGATATAAATGTAAAAGTATTAAACCAGAATGTGATGATTGCAATCTCAAAGATATTTGTAAATATTATAAAAAATATAACAAAAAGAAGACAAATATAGTAATTGAAAGCAATAATATAAAATAAATTGTCAATTAACTAATAAATAAAAAGAAAAGAGTTTTTACTTTTTTCTTTTTGTGTTATACTATAAATAGTAAAAGAAAAGAGGTATATTATGTGTGGAATAGTAGGCTTTGCTGATAAATCCAAAAATAAAAAGAAAACAATTAAAGAAATGGCGGATCTAATAATTCATAGAGGACCAGATTCCGATGGCTATTATACAGATGATGAAGTGGCACTAGGTTTTCGAAGACTTTCTATTATTGATTTAGATAGTGGTGATCAACCAATTTATAATGAAGATAAAACCAAATTAGTCTTTTTAAATGGTGAAATATATAACTATAAATATTTAAAAGAAGATTTAATAGCTAAAGGACATAAATTTACAACCAATTCTGATACAGAAGTATTACTTCATGGCTATGAAGAATATAAAGAAGAATTATTACCAATGCTAAGGGGAATGTTTGCTTTTATCATTTACGATATCAATACTCATGAATTATTTGGAGCAAGAGATTTTTATGGTATCAAACCATTATATTATTATCAAAATGATAAAGAATTTATGTTTGGTAGTGAAATAAAAAGTTTTTTAGCTCATCCTAATTTCAAAAAAGAATTAAATAGAGACATGCTCGAAGACTACCTAACATTCCAATATAGTGTTGGTGAAGATACTTTTTTCAAAAATGTTTATAAATTAAGACCAGGTCATTATTTCAAATATCAAGATGGAAAATTAGAAATAAAAGAGTACTATAGTATCAAATTCGAACCAGATAATGAAAAAAGTGAAGAAGAATGGAAAAAAGAAATCAAAGAATTATTAGAAGATAGTATCAAAGCCCATAAAGTAGCGGATGTTGAAGTTGGAAGTTTTTTGTCTAGTGGTGTTGATTCCTCATTTATAGCTACCGCTAGTGATGTTGATAAAACATTTACTGTTGGTTGGGATAATAAAAATTATAGTGAAATTGATTATGCTAAAGAATTATCTGAGATGATTGGTGTTGAAAATATAAGTAAAAAAATTAGTAAAAAAGAATACTTTGATAATTTTTCTCATATTCAATATTTTATGGACGAGCCCCTCGCGGATCCTTCTGCTATAGCTTTATACTTTGTGGCTAATATTGCTTCTCAAAATGTTAAAGTAGCCTTATCAGGTGAAGGAGCAGATGAAATATTTGGAGGATATAACATTTATCATGAACCATATTCCGTAAGTTGGTATTATAAAATTCCATATTTTATCAGAAGATTTTTAGGAATATTAGTTTATCCTTTTAGACATCATCGTGGTTTTAATTTTATTTATCGAAGAAGTCATAAATTAGAAGATCGATACATTGGTAATGCCTTCATGTTTGAACCACAAGAAACAAAAAAGATATTAAGTTATATCCCTAAAAAAACAACATATAAAGATTTAACAAAAAGTTATTATGAAAAAACCAAAGATTATGATGATGTAACTAAAATGCAATATATTGATTTTAACTTTTGGTTAATTGGAGATATTCTTCTTAAAGCAGATAAGATGTCAATGGCTAATTCTCTTGAAGTAAGAGTACCATTCTTAGATCGTATTCTAATAGATAATGCTAGAAGAATACCTACAAAATACAAAATTAAAGATGGTAAAACTAAGTATCTATTTAGAGAAATTGCTCATGAAGTTTTACCAGAAAAATGGTCTAATAAAAAGAAATTAGGTTTCCCTGTACCAATAAGAGAATGGTTAAAAGAAGATGATACCTATAATTTAGTTAAAGAAAAATTTGAAAAATCAAGTGAATTTTTTAAACCAGAAAAAATAATAAAATTATTAGATGAACACAAATCAGGAAAGAAAGACAATAGTAGAAAAATATGGACTATCTTCTCTTTCCTAACTTGGTATGACGAATACTTCGTTACAAGATAAAATATTGCAAAGACAAGAAATTGTTCTTTGCTTTTTTATTTTTGTTAATATATTGACTATTATCTATGAATATGATAAAGTGTTTGTACTAATAATTAAAATTTAAAAAATAAATTTTTATAGGGGGTAATATATGAATGAATTAATAGTTAAAGAAACTAAAATAGAAAATATGATCTATGAAATAAGAGGAAAACAAGTTATGCTAGATTCAGATTTAGCTAAACTGTATGAATGCAAGAATGGTACTAAAATGATTAATCAATCTGTTAAAAGAAATAAAGAAAGATTTCCTGAAGATTTTTATTTTCAAATTACTAGAGAAGAATACAATGAAATTCTAAGGTCACAAAATGTGACCTTAGAATTAGAACGAGGGAAATATAGTAAATATTTACCCTATGTTTTTACCGAGCAAGGAGTTTCTATGCTATCAAGCGTATTAAAAACAGAAAAAGCTTCAGGGGTAAGTATTAGCATTATGAGGGCTTTTGTAGCAATGAGAAAATACATATCTACCGAATTATTAGAACAAAGATACATTAATACCCAAGTAATAAAAAATACTGAAGATATAAAATTACTTAAGGAAACTTTCACTAATTTTAAAACTTTTAGTAATGAGATATTTTTTGAAGGACAAATATATGATGCTT
>CAMEJC010000038.1 GCA_945919295.1 uncultured Mycoplasmatota bacterium | reverse complement strand
TATCAACAATATGGCAGGGGATGAGAGAATCGAACTCCCAACAAAAGTTTTGGAGGGTTTTCCAACCTTTGCTATCAAATTACTTAATTATCGAATATCTGCCATAATTATCCCATTTTATAAAGGTTTTGTCAATTTTTTTTAATCAATTTTAACTTTACTAAAATTAAAAGCAATTAAAAAAAATCAATAATAATTCAGCAATTTGGTACACACTTTGTACACGAAAATAAATTATACAAAATTTGTGTACCAAAATCACTGAAACCTACAAATAGGGTTAGATTTTTATGGTAGGTGGTAATGGTTCTATTTTAATGCTCAAATAAAGGGAAGTATATCCTACAAATAGGGCATCAATTTCTTCATCATTTAGCATAGAATCTATTTTTAATATTTTCTCAAAAATAGGAAATAATTCCTTAAAATAGTTTTGACATCTTTCTAACTGAATATCAAAATTAGAACTATCTATATATTCATTACATACTTTTTCTAAAACACTAATAAGTTTTTTATCATCATTAAATCTGTTACTAACTATCTTATAAAGTTCGGCAACCGATAATCCTAGCTTATTATAAAACTCTTCTTCATAAACATTAGCAAGTTTTCTTTCTTCTGATAAATTAGATTGGGCATAAAAAGTCATAGTAGTATCAAAAGAAGAATGCCCCTCATGTTTTTGTATAGCTTTAATATTTTGTCCTTTAGCAACAAAAAAAGTAGTATTAGTAGTTCTTAAATTTTTAAGTGGGATCAATTTGTTTATATTAATTCTTTTTAAAAATTTTCTAAACTCCAATGAGAATCTATTAGGATCTATTAGATCTAAACTATCCCATGCAGTAAAGACATAATCATCATCAGTTACCACAAATCCACAAGCTTCTTTAAATTGTTTATATTTCTCTAATAAATCTAAACAATGACTTGTTAAGGCAATTTCTCTTTCACTAGCTTTTGTTTTTGTAGGTTTTACTATCTCTCTGCCATCTAATCTTGATTTGATAAAAGCACGAGAAATAGTTAATGTTCTTCTAACTTTATTTATATCCCCAAATTTAATAGCAAGAGCTTCTTCTCTACGAACACCACTATCAAGCATTAATATTATTAAAGTTCTAAATCGAATATTTTCTAATTCGACTTTATCATGAATATAATGCATTTCTTCTTCAGTAAAATAATCTTTATCTTTGGCAACAGCATGGGGTTTGTTTTTTACACGATCAAATGGATTAATATCAATAATTTTTAAATCATCTTTAAAATAATTAAAAATTTTATGAATAAAAGAAAATGGCTTATATAGGGTATTCTCTGATAACCTTTCGCCATTTTTCTTTTTAATATCATATAAATAATTTACAAATTTTTGAGCTCGTTCATCATCAACATTATTAATAATTTCATCAAATATTTTAGAGTTTTCCAAATACTTACTTCTTTCAAAATCTATAACATCCTGATCATAAGTACCATCTTGTATAAAACCTCTTTCCAAGTCTTCTTGTCGTTCTTTCATATAAACTTCTATTCCCTCATGAACAGTGTTATATTTTGTTATTTGACCTTTTGTCTCTTTAAGTGTTTTATTTTTTTCTTCTAGTATTCTTCCTTCTTCTTGTACTCCTTTAACAAAATCATATTTTGTATGTATAGCAGTTAAAAGATCATGTTCGACTTTAGTTTTTCTTTTACCATAAGGATTAGGAACTGAAACTCTAAATGTATCAGCAGATGTTTCATGAATATATTTTAAATCTTCGTCAGTTATTCCTAATCTTACTGCCTCACTATAAGAAATAGAGAATTTTTTTATTAATGCCTTACTTAATTTGTTAGCCATTATTTATTCCTCCAACTAGCAATAGTTGTAGAAATCATATTACTTGATTTATCTTGTTTATTTTTTATAAATTCTTCTATATCTTCCAATTTAAAATATCTTTTGTTACCAATCCATGTTACTTTTAAATTTCCATCATTTATTCCATTTGTAATAATATGTTTAGATAATAGTGGATACATATCTATTACTTGATTAATACTATATAATTCATTTTCTTTAGTATCATTTTCAGTTGTTGCACCTGTTTCATATTCTTTTATCAACTTCCCAATTTCAAATATTAAGTCACCAAGCGAAAGTTTGTTACGATCTATATATTGCTCCTCCTTATAAGCTCAACATATCATGTGTTTTATTCATATTTTCCTTTATAGAATCTAAAATAAAATCTCTTACTTTTTTATGCATTTCACGAGCAACTTTATCTTCAAAAGTATAAGAATCAAGATCAGCACCATCCCACATATTTAATTTATTACAATTAATATGTTTACCAACGATAACTGAAATCTGATTATTCATAGTTCTATCATTAGGCATAAAAATCCAAAAGCATAAATCTAAATTAGGATTATATTTATCAAATATTTTTAAAACACATCCTTGTTCTTTGCCATTGTTAAATATTTCTGCAACACCATCAGTATTTATGTTATCTTTAAATAATTGATTTATTACTGCATTTATAACATCCTGACTTTTCTTAACTTTTTCGTTCCATACAATCATTATTTAATCACCACCTTATATTGAAATTTTATCTTCTAATCCAAACTCACGATTATAAAACTTTTCAAAATTATTAATAATCTTTTTTGAATAATTAAAAATAGTATTAAATGAATCATCTATTTCTTGAAAGTTTTTTTCTTTACTCCAAGCATACAAATATGAAAGCGAATAGTCATTTGTAGACATACCTAAATATTTTGAAACTACATAAGATATTGACTCTGCCTCAGTTTCATATTTATTTCTATGATCTTGATATTCTTTATTGTTATTTTCTAAATGTTTATGAGCTAGAGCATGACCATACTCATGGATTAACACTTTCATTTGCATTAAACTTCCTAATCCTTTACGGACAACAATGGTTTTATTAGCATGATCGCAATAACCTTTAGTAGTACCATCAAGATCTTTGAATTCAATTTTAAATCCATCGTTATAAATAGTCTTAATAAAACAATCCATAACTTCATCAGCTCGTTTATCATCTAATATTGGATTTAATTCCTCATTAATAGAATCCATAGGCATATCAGTATCAATTGCATTAAATACATTACCAAGACTAAATCCTGATAACTTTTGTCTATAGAAAACTATATGATCATCATTTTTGTTCTTATATATTTTTTTCTCTTCATCAGTAAGAGCAAAGTATGGTTTATAAGTAATAGTTCCATCATCAGCTGTTATTTTTGCTATATTATAGAATTGTGGAATAAATATTTTTATTCCATCTTTATCATCTTTAGTTAATGAATATCCCATTTCATTATAAGTTTTTTTTGATGCAACATATTCAGCATTAGAATCTTGTGCCCATATTAACAAATGATTATTAAATGAATAATTATTAAAATGTATTAAATTATCTAAAAACTTTTTAATATCACTTTCGCTACTAAATTTAGCAATAGCATCTTTCTTTAAATCAATGATAATATTCTTTAGTTCTTGCTCGATATTATCTTTTTCGGTTTCATCTTTAGTAATTCTAAATTTGAAACCAAGTTCATTTATTTTATTTAGTTTTTCTTCTATTATAAATAATTCCTCCTTATATTTTTATATCTTTATTAAGTAAATACTCATCAATATCATAACCAAGTTCATCATTACCTATAAAGGCATCTACTTTTTGTGCTACTTCCCAAGTTGGTGCAGTATATAAATGATATTTTTTATTATCTTTCAAAATTACTTTATTTGTTTTTTCTAATTCATCAAAAAATGGAACTTTATCTTTTTCAAAAAGCATAAAGTAGTATCCTGATTTTAAAGCAATCATTTCTTTATTTTCCAAAATAAAACCTCCTATATTTTTATCTTAGCATCCATAGTAATGGAATACCCAAGTTCATCATAAATAAATTTTTCTAATCCCTGCTGCATATCTAACATGAGAGTAATTTCATTTTCTAAATTTACATCATATTCTTCAAATGTAAGATTTTCTAAATCATTTTTATCTTGTTTATTATAACGAAGTCCCATCTTACCATTTAATATAATAAGATCACATGAGTATTTCTCATCTTCATCATAAAAAGATGCTAATTCGAAATAATCTTGATAATCAAGGTCTTTAGCATCATCTTTAATTCTTCTTATATCATCAATACTTTTATAAGTATCAAATTTAAAATGTTTTTCTTTATTTAATTTGTCTTTAAACATATATTTTATCTGCTTATAAACAAAATCTACTGCTGAATCATAGTCACCAAAATTAAAATATTTTGCTTTTTCAAATGATTCATCATCAAACATATTGTTATTATTAATATTATTTTGATTACCTAAAACAATCATAATGTCATCTGATATTCGACATTGACAAGCCCATATATTTAATTCATTTTGTTTCTCATACACTTTTAAAACTAATCCTTGTTCTCGACAATTATTAAATGTTCCATAATAGCCATTTAATGAATTATTATTTAGTCTTTCTTCCAATTTTTTAAAAAAAGTTTCACTAACTATTAAACTATCTGATTTTTCAAATATAATTAATTCCTCCTTATATTTTTATATCCCTTATATAGCCATTATCAATATAATCTGATAACCACATAGCACCAAAATCATTTCTAATTTTTAATCTAAACATCGCAAGTTTACCCATATTAATATCTTTGCTATCAAGTGGGAATGCAAGATTAGTTAAATCACCATTTTCAAAGAAATAAATTTTATCAAAAGAAAAAGAATCACTAACGATTCCCTCATCTTTTAATATATCAGTAATTCCAGAAATCCAATCAACCAAATCACCACCACAACCTTGAAGAACTAAATACTCACAATTATTATTTCTTAACTCTTTAATTTCTTCAAGGGAAAGTTCTTTCATTTTATTAGATATTTTAAAATAATTATCTAATGGTTTTAAAGATAATGTATCATTATCAATTGAATAATTATCATATAACCATTTATTAGTATTTTCATCATATAAATAAACATATCCAATCCAAGACTCAAACAATATATTATCTAACTCATCTATATTTTTGTTTATCATAGCTTTATTTTTTGACATACTTTCTTTCAAATCCCTATGATATGCAATAGTTACATTATCTTTAGAATCTGAATCAGCACTTATTTTTTTCTTTAAACTTTCAATATTTCCTAACTCAAGTAATTTTTTTATATCTTCATACTTTGAATAATATTTATATAATATTTTGCCGACACCATCAGGGTATCCATCAAAATGACAATATATACTTTCAATACTACCATCTTTTTTTAATATTCCAATTCTTGATCTTGTACTTATTTCAATCCCTCCTTAAATTTATAAAAAAAAGACTATTGATTAATTACATTAGTCTCTTGAATCTTTTTTGAAACATTTTTCATTTTTAATTTTATAGAAATAAATATAGCTGATGAAATAACTACCATTATTATTCCAACAATAAGTAAGCTGTTCCATCCTGAATTCATAACATATTCACTTGGATTATTTGGATTATATTTTACAACAGCTGTAGATTTAAAACCTGATTTATTACTTAATAGATTTGGTGATCCTTTATATGTAGTACCATTAACAATATATTCATATACAGCATTACAAAGTTCATCACCATCATCATCGTATTCGCAATTTTCATATCCCACAAGTTTTCCATTAGTTTCTATATAATTTTTTGACTTATTATAATCCGTAATATTAGAATATGCACTAACCCCAATAAATACTAAACCAATAAGAAACCATGGAGCTAGGAAGAAAATTAAAACTGCACTAGATAAACAACCAACTTTTTTACTACTTAAATCAATTTGTTTAATATTTACTTGATTATAATTTTGATCTATCGTGTTTAATTCATTACCACAATATTCACATCTTATATTTGTATTTTTATTTTCTTTTCCACATTTATTACATATCATACTTTAACACCTCAATTTATTCAAAACAAAAATAGTCAATAGTGACTATTATTTTTTACTATATATCACAAGAAGTGTGAAGTATACATAGTAAAATAAAATGGTTCAATAATGAAAAAGGTTATGTTTTCATTATATGGTCATTATAGCACCAATCACTATTCCATGTCAATTCTTGTCATTTTATTTTATTTGTTTTTTTTAATATTACTAATTAATACATAGATGCCAACAATCCAAAATACTAGTGAAAAGAAGAACATAGAACTTCCACCATCAGACCACGATTTAATAGCTATTGTATCGAATACAATTAGAAATCCAAACCAAAATAATAAAAATCCAAAAATATAAATATAATTAACAACATTTCCAACTTTTTCAAAATTTTTTTCACTTTTTTCAACTTTATCCATATCTAAGTTTCCATTAACATAGTCATTAGTATTTTTTTTGGTATTTATCCCTTTAACTATCATTGAAATACCATAAATTAAAACAGCAATGCCACAAATTAAAAATGGTATACCAACTATTTTTGTTATATTGTTGGCACCCTTAAATACAAACATTGATGAAACTCCACTAAATATTGCTCCTCCAATGGTAGTGCCTATACCACTAAATACTTCTGCAAATGATTCTATTTTTGCATCCTGAATAGGATTTTGTTGAGTATTAAACGATGGATTTAAATCTATATCTTGCATTTGATCTTCAGTTATTAATTGTTCACCACAGTGCTCACATCTAATATTTGTACTTTTATTATCAAAATTACATTTAGGACATAACATACTAATCACTCCTCGTTTATTATATATAACATTATACCACAATTTTACTATTCTAACTCAACTTTATTTTCATTCATTGTTTTTAAAGTTTTTTCTTTTCTAAACTTATCTAAATCAAAACAAGATATCTCAAACTCTTTTTTCTTATTTGGTAATTTAGACATTTTAAAATTAATAGGATAATCACCGATAGGCATAACTCTTGCTTTTACAGGATGCATCCTAGATTTCATAAATATTGCCTCTCCAAAATTAAGTTTCATTAATTCATCAGGCATCATTAATTCTCTACCCATAAGAGATTTATCATTTGAGATATTATAATCTAATTGTTCTAACCTAGATGAAGTAGAAACTCTAGCACTTGAAATAGTATACTTACCTAACCGAGAACTTATTTCTTTTGCCGACTCATTATCTGAAGTAAGTAAATAAATCCAACTTGTATTTGATTTAATAGTACCTGCTGACTCTTTGTATTTTTCTTTAAGTTGATCGAAGTCTTGAATTACTAATACAAAACGAATGTTACGAGAACGAGATACAGTAATTTTGTTAGACATAGAATTTATAGGTGGCATATTACAAACCTCATCAAGTATAAAATTAACTCTTACAGGCATACGACCACTAGATAGTGATTGAGCTGTATTAACTAATGCTTGATAGCATTGATCTATAAATAAAGATGCTAATTCATGTCTAGACTCTTTTTCGTCAGGTATTATAAGAAATACTGCTGTTTTCTTTTTACCAATATCATCTAATTCAAAATCAGTACGACTTGTTAAATTAGCAATACCTGTATCACTAAACATTTTAATAGTTGTAGCAAGAACAGAAAAAAGGGTTGCACGAGTTTCACCTTTGGCAAAAGATCCTGTAGCATAAGCCATCTTTGATAAAGATCCCATTGGTTTTTGTTGAAAGTATAAATCAAGTGAATTAAATCTATCAATATTTTTAGATCCATGTTCAACTAATAAATTATATATGGAGAATAAATTAACTTCTGCCTCATCGTGAGCATCCTCAATAATGGCATAACACAAAGCTGTTAGAACTGCATTAGCTGATTTTTCCCAATACATATCCTTACTAGATAAGTTTTTTGTTACTGATTTGGAAAAGTTTTCTATCATATCACCAGCAAGGTCAATATTATTTTGTTTATAATATTTATAAGCTAGATGAAGTGGATTCCAACCATCAGACGCAAAAGCATCTCTTAAATTAATAATACGAATATTATATTTTTGTTTTTTTAAAAAGTCAGAAGTATAGTTATATAATTCACCTTTGGTGTCATTAATAACCATTGATTCACCTGCATAACCAAGATTAAATATCATAGGCAGAATTTCACATTGAGTTTTACCACTTCCTGTAGATCCAATAATGAGAGTATGATCAAAAGAATCTGAATAATAATATTTACCATCTTGATATGTTACAGGAATACCACCACTTGAAAGTTTAGATCCAATATTCCAAACCTTAAATTCTTTTCTAACTTCTTTTTTAGTCATCCAACGAGCAGAGCCATATTCAAAACTTCCATCTTCTGCAGGAAGCTTTTTTTCTATCGACTTTAAGTCGGAATTCTTTATCATATTTAAGAACAAATAACATAATTAAAGTTATCATTAATGTTGTTCCAAATAATAATCCAAAATCACTTAAAGCAAGAAAAGACTTTATTAAATTAAAGTTCCATTTTAATTTAATATCATTTCTAATAATAGAAACAAGATTATAACAAACATTAGCAGATAATATGAATCCAATTATAAATATAAGAATATAATTAAAATATTTTCTAATTTGTTTTATATATCAATTCCTCCCATAAAAAAAGACTAGTTAACAAATAACTAATCAATTATATTTTTCTAAATACTGATTTTTTCCTTGCATATACTAATGCGATAATGCTAACAATCATCATAATTAATACTGTCATCGTTGGAAAAAATGCCCCTGTTTGTGGATTTTCAATTTCATCTTCTTTATTAGAAGTATTTGTTGCACTGGATGTCGCACTTTTTGTTGTGACTTCAAGAACATCACTATACTTTGTGCCATCCATAACAATTGCTTTATAATAATATGTTGTATTACTATTTAACTCATCATCTACGACACCAACTTCATCTAAACAATTAACTGCCATATCTGATATTTTTTCATAAGTTCCATTTTCACTAGTGGAGCGATAAATATAACAATATACTTTATAATCAGGATCAGTATTTGTATATGGAATATGTGGGTATAATGTTACTGAATTTTCAGTAATTTCTTTTGCCTCAAGTGTAGGAGTTAAAGATGCAATTATTTCTTTGTTAGGATCTTGAGTTGATGCATCAACTCCATATTTATCCATTAAAGCACCAATCTTATCAGTATCGAATGACATTTTAAAATATTTAATGTATTCACCACTCATACTCCAAGTGCCACCATCTTCATTACCACTATATTCGTAATGTTCAGTTTCCATTTGGATTCCATAAGTATCATAAGTATTAGTAAAATCAATATTTTCTTCATCTGAAATTGTTTTATCTTCGTAACCACTTAATTTTAAGATAGACTGGATTATACCACTTAAACAAAGCATGGTACTTATATCATTATTTACTGTTTCCTGTGATACAACAGCACTTCGATTATCATATTCAATATATTCATCAGTATATTTGAATGATGCTATTTTTTCTGAATCACTATAAACATCTAATGTTTTATTTGTTGTATCTACTGATGAAGAAAGATTACTTCCTAATTTGTTAAACTCATCAATAAAACTAGTTTTAAACTCATTATTAACTTCATTAATAGTTAATATTTTTGCATAAACACTACTAATACTTGAAAAGAAAATAATACCAATTAAGAACAAACCAATAACCTTTTTACTTCCCTGATAAAAACAACTTTTTATCATTACTAACTCGAACCTTACCTTCCAAAATTAGAACCACTTATTCTAATTAGCATAATTATATCATATGTAGTCAAAAATAACAATATTTTTAAATTCACTTTTACGTTTTAATATAAAGTGTGTAAAGTAAGATTTTTGAATATTAATTAATTTGAATATTATTTTTATCTTTATTTATATCTTTTAAAGTACAGGCATTATTTAGTAATTCTTCTAAAAACATACCACCATTATATAAAGAAATAATATTACATTTAACACCTGCATAAGAATATGAATCAATATTATTATTAAAATTTAATTTATTTTTTTCATATATTGATAAATCATTTTTATTTTGAGTTATAAGCTCATCATTAACTATATAAGTCATAATATTTCTAGCCTTATCTAAATCATTTTTATTTAACATATATATAGTAGGAAAATCATCTATCTTCTCATTGAAAAATTTAACAAATAAACAATGATCCTTATCAGTTGGTGTTGCTTGTATGATTAAATTTTTATCAGGAACAATATTATAATTATTTTTCATAAAGTCTTTTAAAGAAAATAAGTCTATATTAAGACATTGATCTAATAAATCTCTATCAATAGAAATATTATAATGTGCTAGGGCAAAATCAGAAATATAATTCATAGTTTTATATTTAGCTTCCATTGAATCTCTACCAACTAACATATCAGAATCTAGTTCATCATTAGTTCTTGTTACATCAACTACATACATTATTTAGTATAATCCTCCTCTAAATCATATTGCATCTCACTAACAATTTGTTTTTCTTCTTGTTCTAATTCATACATAAGATGATTAACTGCTTGATTAATAAATCTCTTATAATTAAGTTCTCTATAAAAGTATTTATTTTTAAATTTATTAAATCTATCTGAATCATAACCAAGTCTTTTTAATGCATCATAATATTCTTTAATAGACATATCATTATCCAAAGAAGATACTGATGCAATTAAATCATCAACATTATAATTATATTTTGATTTATTAATCCACCTTTGAAATACTTTTTTTGTCTGACTATCATTAAGACCTGCCATCATACATATTTTATATAAATCTTTAGCAATATTTTTTTTAGTATCATCTTTAGCATAATCATTACGACTTTTAAAATTTAGTTCGTGAATATGCTTTTGTAAAAATTCTTTTTCACAATCCATAAAATCTTGTGCTTGATACCTTTTATAATTTTGTAATATTTCATTACCAATTTTAGAATACAAGCGATTTAATTGATCGTTATAATATTTTCTTTTTTTATTACTTTCTGACATACCATATAATTGATTAAGTTCTTTTTGATGAGTTTCAAGTAATCTTAAATATTTAGCATAATCATATTTAACTGAATCATGTAAAAGTATGTACTCGATAATATTGTCTAAATCTTTTTTATATGGGATCATATTTTTTGAATTATATTGCAACCTGCCTGTTTTTGGTAGAGTGCTGTAAAAATCTAATAATAATTTATTTAAATCTTTACGATATTTATCACTAAATAGTCGTTGAGATTTTATTTTATTAAATTCTTTTAAATTAATGGTACCTGTAATATTAGTAAAGGTTTGATCTCGTAGTTCATAAAACTTTTTATTATCAATCAAATAGTTTGCCACATTACTTCTAAAATTATGAATACAATGAAGTGGTACTTTAGGATTAGATTTAGTTTGTTTTTTTTCATAAATACAAAAATGAATGTGTGGATGTTTAGGAGTATCCAAATGCAAAGTACACATCCACTCAACATTATTTACATCTAAACCCATGTCCATTATTAATGATGGAAAAACATTATTTGATAAACTATAAAAATCTGCTTTAGTTATAAGACCATGACTATATGCAAAGTCAGATGGAAAAGATAGAAAACCTCGCCAAAATATACCTGATGAATCCATACCATCAAGTTTTGATATAACATCTTTCTTTAAAATGTCACCATCTTTGTTCCAAATAAATGTCTCATCATTTTCGGTTAAGAAAAATTCTTTATCACTAAAAAGAGCATAATCCTTTAAAAGATTATATTCATCAATAGAAGAAGAATCTGCTTTTTGTTTTTGACTAGCATATCCCATCCATTTTGTAATTGCTAGTTTTTTATTTTGGTTGTATAATAAATAGTGTTGGTGGATAGAAATTACTACACTATTTTCTATT
>CAMEJC010000037.1 GCA_945919295.1 uncultured Mycoplasmatota bacterium | reverse complement strand
GGTATAAATAATATGGAAATATGGCAATTTATATTATTTATTATATGTTGGATTCTAATTGAATATTTATGTATTCATTTAGAAGTTAAGTTCAACAAAGAATTATTTTATGATCTTCATAAAAGACAAATTATAAGGGAGTTAGAAAAAATGAGAAAGGGAGAGTAGAATAGTATGATAAAGAGTGATTTAAAGAAAAGAAACTGGACTTTCGTATTATATGACGATAGTTGTTCTAAAGATTGGGAAGAATATCTTATAAGTACTGGTGTACCTTTTGCTTATGCTTATCACGATAAAGATTATACAGAGATAGGAGAACCAAAGAAACCTCATTATCATGTACTCATTTGTTTCGATGGTCCGACTACTTATAACACTATGGAAGATCATGCTAAAAGAGTTGGAGCCGCTAACGGCGTAGTACAACCAGTAGGTTCTGTAAGAGGTATCGTAAGATACTTTTGTCATAAAGATAATCCTGATAAATACCAGTATCAAGAAGATATAATTCAGTGTAGAAATGGTTTTGATCCTAAAGATTATTTCAATCTTACAGTAAGTCAAGCAAAAGCATTTAAAAGAAAAGTTACTAATTATATTCGTGATAATGACATAGAAGAATACGCTGAACTTATAGATACGCTTATGGATTCTGAAGAAGATGATATGTACGATATAGCAACTCAAAATACTTTCTTTTTTACTCAATATATAAAATCAAGAAGAAGTATGGGAAAAAGAGAGAGGGAGAATTAAATGAGGTGGAATAAATGAAAGATGATAATGTTCCTATTTCTTATTTAATTTCTAGAATTTCTTATCAATCTGAATATATATTTAAAATTTTATATTCTATATTTGGTTCTTTTGCTTTTATTCTTATTTTAAAATTATTAAAATATAAACGAAATTATGATATAATGTTATAGTAAAGTAGGGAGAGTGTTATTTATGTATTTTATTACTAAAGTAGTAGTAAATGGAAAAGAATATGATTCTATACCATATGATGAATTAGAAAGTAGTGCTACTTCTAATGAAACAATTGGATATGTATCTGGTAAAACTGAATCTGGTGATATGTTTGCTGTTTGTGTTTTATGTATAATTATTGTTTTTATTTTAATTTTTAATATATATAAAATAATTAATTTTATATATAATAGAGATACTATAGATAAAATTTATGATAAAGAAAAATAACTAATATGTTATTTTTTTTTCTTTTAATTTCTTTTTTTATGATATAATCAAATAAAGAGGTGATTTGACAAAGAAAGAGGAAGAATGTATAATATCTCGCCGAGGTGAGAGAAATGGGCTTTGAAGAAGCTTATGAAGAATTTAAAATATATGCTTCAAAACGGCATAAAAAAGAAAGTTTTGAAAGACTTTGCCGAGACTTTAATTGTAAGATATTACCTTATTTTAAAAATACAAATATTTATGATTTGACAGAAAAAGATATTTTAAGATGGAAAGATGAATTATTATCTTTTAATTATAGTAAAAAATATTTATCTAAATTATATTATGTTTTTTCAATATTTTTTGATTATTGTTGTTTGTATTACAATATTGAAAAAAATATTGTACGAAATATCGGTAATTTTAAAATACCATTAAATAAAAAGAAAAGTGATTTTTATACAAGAGAAGAATTTGAATTATTTATATCAGGCTTTGATAACATTATTTATAAATCCTTTTTTATTCTTTTGTTTTTTACTGGATGTAGACCAAGTGAGGCAATGGCATTAAAGTTTAGTGATATTAAAGGTAATTATCTTTCTATTAATAAATCAATTGAAAGAACTGGTAATAGAGATTTATGTACTACAAAGAATATTTATTCAGTTCGTGATGTTATTTTATCTAATAGTGTTATTAAATGTATTTTTGATTTAAAAAAATATTATACAATTAAATATGGTCAATGTCTTGAAGATTATTTTATATTTGGTGGCGTTAAACCATTATCTGGGACTTCCATAGATAGATATAAATTAAAAGCTTGTGAAAAGGTTAATATTAGACCTATTACTCAACATCAATTTAGGCATAGTTATGCTACTTATTTAATAAGTAGTGGTATTCCTATAAATACTGTTTCTAAATTATTAGGACATAGTAGTGTAGATACTACTGCTAGAATTTATGTACATCAAGATTTAACGCAAGAAAAAAGAGTATTAGATACTCTTAATTCTTATAATTTTTCTTTTCAAAGACTTTGCCGAGATTTTAAAAGAAAATTATCTATTTTAAAACATTTTTTAATGTTTTAATCAAAATTGGTGACCAGTATGGAATTCGAATCCATGAATGCTGCCGTGAAAGGGCAGTGTGTTAAGCCACTTCACCAACTGGCCAAAAATGGTGGGCCTGGATGGACTTGAACCATCGACCTCACGCTTATCAGGCGTGCGCTCTAACCACCTGAGCTACAAGCCCATTTTGTCAACTGCTTTTTGATTATAACATATAAATATTGATATATCAAGATATTTTGTTAATTTTATAAATAAAATGGTGTCCCCTTAGGGATTCGAACCCTAGACCCACTGATTAAGAGTCAGTTGCTCTACCAACTGAGCTAAGGAGACATAAACCAAATACAGTTAATATTATATCATATTTTTCCAATTTGTAAACCACTAAAATGAAAATTGTAAAAAAAATTAATAATAAGTTAAATATAAAAATAAACTAATTAATATAATTGTCCATTTTAGAAAAAGAACGATACAAACAATAATAACACCTTTTCTTTTCCATTATAAATTACCATATGTCAATTGACTTTTAATTACTCATTTGATATAATTTATATGATAGGTATCGGTGATAAATAATGAAGAAAATAAGTGATAAAAGTTTTTGGATAATCTTAATAATTAGTGTTATTTCACTAATAATATTAACAGTAGGAGTAATCTTTTTAACTAAGAAATCAGAAAAAGAATTTTATTCGGCAGGATATATCATTAGTAGTACTGCTACTAAAACAGATAAATACTATTTTAACGATAACACAGTTTATAAAGAAAATGTTTTTGATGAATATGTTTTTAAAAATGTGGATAACAAAGAAGTAAAAACTAGCAAAGATAATTTTATTCATTACTTGGATAATTCTTTATCATTTATGAAAAATGGTGTTATCTTGGATTTAGATAATTTTAATGAAAAATTGGTACCTTACTATAATATTACAGATAAATCAATAATTAAATATAATAATGGCAGTTATTACGTTGAAACCGCTGATAAGACTTTAATATTTGGTAATTTTTTAGGTAGAATAAGTGAAAATAAATATATAGTAGTTGGAAAAAATATCAAGACTAAACTAGCGGGTAACGAAGAATTAGTAAGTGGTGACTACTTTGAAATATTATTTGTTGAAGATGGTATTGTTAAAATAGAAAATCAAGAGGGAAGTTATCAAACTGTTAGTGATGGAACAATTATCTATGTAGGAGATAATATCAAAATAAATCTCGGTGATCAAAATGTATATTATGGTGATGAAAACAAATTATCATTGTCAGAAATGACTATTGATGGCGATGAAAATATTGATATTAATCCTGCAAATGGTAAAGTAGATAAAGATACTGGTAATAAAGGTGAAGATTCTACTACTGGAAATGAACAAAATACTGAACCAGGAGATAACCAAGGTACTGATAATAAAGAGACAGATAATCCAAATGGTGAAGATGGAAATACAACTGATGGAGGAATTACATCTGTTATTAAAAAAGAAGTATCTATAGATTTAATTACTGCTGAAATAGATGCAAATAATCTATCAGCTAGTTTTCAAGTAATCGATACTGCAAATATTATAAAAAGTAATTTAATATTAACATTAACTAATATGACTACAGGGGAACGTGTATATACCAAAATGTTAGCTAACGTTCCTGATATTCAAAATATAAACGTTAGTTCATTATCTCCAGATTGCAATTATTTAATGACTATAAGTGAAGAAAATAATACTTCTGGAATTCAATATTTTCAGAAAATATTTAAAACAGAAAACTTAGATTTAAGACTCGTAAGAGAATTCGTTACAACAGATTCGTTATCGTATTCATTAGATTTTGGTACTAATAAAGATATAAAATCTGTTAACATTGCTTTGTACGATGAAGGAGGTAACCAAGTAGGAACAACCTATAATGTTATAAATGGTGAAGACAATACAGTAGTATTTGATGAATTAGAAAATAACACTACTTATAATGTAGTAGTAGATTCCGTTATTTTTAAAAATACTAATTATGCATCAATATATACCATTAACACCAGTGACACAACTTTAAAAAACAAACCAACATTAGGAGAAATATCTGTTAATGTTGATGAAAATGGTCAAGAATTTTCACTTTCTATGACAGAACCTGTTGATGTTGACAAAAGTATTACTAAATATACATATGAAATATATAAAGCAGAAGATATAACAGAAGATACGATCACCACAGCTGAACCAGTTTATAGTTTCAGTAGTGAAACATTAAAAACTGAAAAGCTAAAACTTGGTGAAAATAATATAGAAAACAAAACTGATTATCGTTTCAAAGTAATCGTAGAGTACTATGATAACTATAAATATAGTGAAATAGAGACTGGCTTTAGTGATTATTTCCAAGTTGTAGGAAAACCCACTATTGAATTTAAAGAAGAACTAGTAGATTTTAACCAAATAAAAGGAACTGTTAAGATAAATGATGAAAGTTGTGCAGTTCCAAATCCTGGTAGAACTTGTTTTGATCAAGCTAACAATTTTATTATTCGTTATTATGGCGGTACAACAGCAACTAAAAAAGCAATTGATAATGTCACATTTGATCCTGAAAAAATGGAATATCAATTATCATTATCAGGATTAACCGAAAATACTTTATATACTTTTGAAGTTTATGCTGATGTCGATTTAAAAAATGGAAAAGGACTTCAAGAAGGTTATTATCTTGGTAGTTTTGCAGTAACAACTAAAGGAATAGAAGCATTGCAAATGCAGAACTGGAAACAAAATGAATATAGTTTTGAAGAACCTATTTCCGTAAATACCGAAATGGTATCGACAGTACCAGAAAGTGATTATGGTAATAAAATAGCGTCCCTAACATTTAATCTATACCGCGGTGATGTCAAAAATGGAATTCCAACATTGCCAATAGGAACTTTTACTGAAACAGAAAATATTAAAGGAAAATATTACAATAAAGAATTTACTTTGACATCAAATATGTTTGGTATCGAAAATCTAGATGAATTAAGGGAAGTATCAGGAGGTAAATTAAGTAGATACTATACCATTGAAGTAACCGATGCCTACGATGAATCAGAAACTAATCAATTCAATATTATTGATAATAAATTTGTCTTTGAAACACCTTCATTATTATTACTTGAAGATGAAGTATCCGCTCCTGAAATATTAGTAGAAGAAATCACTAATATTCAAACAAAATCAGGTGAATTTAAAGATAATTATGGAATTACATACGATGGAAAATTAAATGATAATATTATAAGAGGATATAAAGTAACTGCTATTTTTGATAAATCAAAAATTGAAACTTATTTCCAAGGAAGTAATCCTGTTACTAGTCTAAATTTTTATGTTTATAATAAATATAATACTTTAGTAGAAGAGAAAAAAATCAATTTAACAGAAGAAAATAAATTTACCGAATATTTCTTCTTAGATTATGGAACAGATTATAATACAAACGATAATGATCTAAGAAGAGGTAATGCATATACATTTTCTTATGATATTAGCATTGATACAAATAATGATGGTAATAGCGATGCTATCTTCCCATCAAATAAACCAGTTAGTGATAAGATGATTTCTACAAAGCAAGACCCATCATTTAGAATGTATATTGATAATAGTACAGATAACTCAATAACTTATAAATACATAATAACTGATTATGATAATGCTTTATATAAAGATGAGGAAACAGATAAATATTACTTATATTATAAAGTAAATGATTCTGAAAATGATTATACAAGTGAAATAGAAAAAAGTACTGATATGAAATTATTTACTTTATCAAATTTAACTTCATCTTCTATATATAATCTTAGTTATTATAGAGCAAGTAATAAAGAAGTATCACCATCAAAAATAAATATAGGAAGTTTCTTCTTTGATGGTAATTATAAAGCAGAAGACTATAATTTAGGATATAGATTAGAATATGGAAACTTTGATAATAGATTAAAGATAATTATTGACGATAACGATTTCTTAAATAGAATATCGACATATCTTCTAACATTAGATGCTGGTACTGATAAATATCAAACAGTAGTATCAGATTTATCAGACTGTGATGGTAATAAATGTATAATAATAGATTATTCAGATATATCATCATTTAAAGGAAAAGATATCACTGTATCACTTGAGGCCTTTTATGATACAGGATATGTTGGATTCAGTCAAAAATCAAAGTTAGGAAATTATTTTCAAAATATGTCGTTAGTGGATACCAAAAATTCATCTAAATTAGGTTTTGTTTATCAAACTAATGGAGGCACAGGCCCTGGAGGGTACGTCTATATCACTAATACTGGAGCATATGCTTCATCAGCAACACCAAAAGGAATATTAGGATTTGAATTAACCACTGGTACTAGTTGGAAACTAACAACCACTAATATTGTGGATTTAAATCAAAATGAATTTATTCCATATGGAACCATTAATGCAAAAAACACTTCTGTCAGTCTATATCCATTTGGTATTTATGCCACTAATGATAAATATTATTTAAATCCCAAAGTATTAGATAAAGTAAATATTCAAACAGAAGATAATAGTTTTAAATTTACTAGTATCACCCCAAAAGTAAAGACAACTCACAAAGCCTTAATTAATGGAGCCACTGTCAACATTGATCTATCGATAGATACCACAACACTAGAGAGTGATTTCGTCAAAACTGATGGTAAATATAAATTCTATATTGATATATATAAGAAGCAAGAATGTATTGATGGTGAAGAATGTACAGAAAATTTAATTCCTGTTGAAACAATCGAAACTGATTATGATAATTTAAGTGAAGTTACTTTTCAGGGATTAGATCCTGCTACAAAATATTATTATAAAATATCTGCCGATATGAATAAAAATAATAGCAAAGTAAAAACACCACTATTTGATTATAATAGAACAGGCTATGTTGAATATATTAATGAATTCACGACCCTTGGAAAAGATGATCTTTTAAGTAGAACAGTAAATTATAGTTATGAATCATCAACAACAGATACCGTCTATAGTAATAGAAAGCTTAAACTACAAACATATTTAAAGACGAATGTTAACTTTGATATCAAATATGAACTTTATGATACTCATGAAGAAGGAATCGAAAATCTTGTCTTTGAAGGGACTGTTCCTAATAGTGATATAACTACTGTAGCAACTTATATCAAAGATATAACTGATTACAACCTAGCATTTGGTAATGATTATTATACTCTTAAAGTATACGCTGTTACGACGGATTTAGGTAAAAAATTAGAATTATTTAATGATAAATTATCTGATAAAGGTGTCACTGGTCAAAATTATCATGAACTTAAAAAACCAACATTCACAGTTGAACAAGAAGCAGTAATTAATACAGTTGATGGAGAAAACGATTATGGTATTAATTATAAAATTAATATAACAGATTCAGATAAAGTTATAAAAGATGGTATTGTTCATATTGAACTTCAAGAACCAGCACCTACAGAAGAAGGATATGTCAATGCTTGCGGTGAAGGTAATGAAGAAGAATGTCAAGCAACTATTAATTTAATGACCGATGGTGTTAATATTACCAAAAGTTTCACCGGCTTAAAACCAGATACCCATTATGTAATATATATTTATGCCGATACATATCGCAATAATGTTTCTTTAAGTGAAGAAGAAAAAAATGGTTTAGTATATGTAAGAAAAAGTCAGTATACCAAAAGTGATTTAGGATTTTCACTAGGACTTGTTACACCGACTGCTGTATCTAAAACAAAATTAGTCATAACTTTCAGTGGAGCAGCTAATCTGCAAAGTTCTTTAAAAGGAATTGAATATGGTATCAGTGTTCAAGGTGGATCACAAGTGGCTTCTGGTAAAATTGGGAAAACAACTGCTAGTGATACTGAAAATATAATTTTTGGTATTGATCCATCGACTGGTTATCCAACCATTGATATTAATATGCCATCAGGCAAACAACTAAGTTCCAATAACTATATTCAAATTACTTATTATTATGAAGATAAAGATGGTAATTTAATAGCTCTTAAGATAGGAGATAAAACAGTTCATTCATATGGTGTTATATATGAAAAATAATAAGAAAGGAAGATACTATGAGAAAATATGATAAAAAAAATAAGAGAAACATTGGAATAATTATAGCAATTTCAGTACTAATAATTATCATGTTTTCTCTAGTTATTAGATTATTTCTATCTATTGATAAAAAAGAGTATCAAGTAATTCCTGGAACATTAGTTTTTGATAAAGATAAAACAATTGTCAAAGTTGAAAGTAATGCTACTATAAAAATGAAATGGAATAAAGAATACTATTTGAAATATAATGACAAAGATATTGAATTAGGAACTTCTGCTATTTCTTATAATGAAGATACTGGAGAACTTCATTTGTATGGTCGCTATTATGAAATTAGTGCTGGTGATGAAATTAATATTACTAGTGATGAAACCATTATCAAAAGTACTGCTCTAACTAAATTCTATAAATTAGCAGATCGTAAGTATTTAGTTGTTGATAAAGAAATAAAATCAGCAGATGGTTTACTATCTACTACCGATTTCTTAATGGTTGACTTAGATAAAGTAGGTAATGCTACTCTTACTAATCACAAAGTTAATTTAAAAACATTTTCCGAAACAACTATAGTTACATCCAATTATACTTTTGATATAGCTAATGAAATTCTAACTTATGGTAGTGATAAAATTGATTTAAAGAAAATAATTGGTTCATCCAATACCTATACTAAAGAAGATTTAGTACCGGAAGAAAATACAAATGGTACTTCAAATAATGGTATTACCAATGTAACAGAAAATAATACTACTAATGGTAATAATAATTCACAAGGAGAAACAGTAGGAGATAACAATAATAGAAATAATACTGTAATTGAAGAAATAAAAAAAGCAACCAAGAAAACATCAATTATTTCAGTTACTAGTACCATAAATAAAATAACCGTAGATTATGTAATTTATGATCCTAAAAAAGAATATACATCAGTATATATGGAAGTGAAAAAAGAAGGGTCAAATGAAATAGAAACAATTTATCTAAATAGTAGCGAAACAACATATGAACTTACTAATGGAATATTTCCAAATACCAACTATGAACTAACATTCAAATATTCATATCTTGATGAATATAATAATCTTCATAGTGATACTTTTGATAAAGTTAATATAACAACAAAAAAACCAAATATCTCATTAGAAGTAACCAGAATAAGTTTTAATACAATACATTATTTAGTAACAACTGATAAAAGTTATCCTTTGACATCGGCAACATTGACCGTTTTAGTAAATGGAGAAGTATCATCTTCTAGTGAAATAAGTATAAATGGTAATACAATAGGTAATGTAAGTATTTCAAATATTAATGAAAATGATATCATTGAATTAAAATTAACAGATGTCAAATCAAATGGTACAATAATTAAAGATTTAAATTCAAGTTACAAATTTAGGTACTAAGGAGTGAAAATTATGAAAGAATTTATTAAACAAAAGTATAATATATTAATACCAATATTTCTAGTAGTAGTAGTAGTAATTGCTTTAGTACTTTATGGTAGAGAATATAAAAATAATAGATATGCTGAAACAAAGAAGGAGGAAGTATATCAGTATTTTTCAGGAACAAAACTAGAATATACTGCTTCTATTTCACGTAATCGAAAAAAAGTTATTCTAAACTACGATGTGGGATCTTCGGGCGTAAATTTAGATAGTACACCAACTTACTTAGTAAAAGAAGATAATGTTATTTTCCCTAAAGAAATGACTATTTTCTTTCCTTTACAAGATCGTTCATATAAAGTAAATGCACTAGCGGAAGTATATAAAGAAAATGATTTATACTATTTAAATCAAAAAGACATAAACAAAACATTTGACCATATCTTTTATTATGATGGTAAAGATCTTTATTTCTTTGTAGACAATGTAACTATAGAGGTAGGAGATAAAACAATAAATTTAAGTCCTATGTCATATCTAAATTGTTCTTATCAAAATCTTTTAGAATACTATGATAAAGATAGTGATACATACGAAAAAATATCATTAGAAAATGAAAAAGTCTTAGTAAAGACCGATTATATGACTATTGATGTAACTTTAGATAAAGTTATTTATAAAGATAGTTTCACTCTTTTAACAAGTGATTTTTCTACACTCAGTAAAATTTCTGATATTGAAGAATAACAATAGTAAAAAGACATATAATTAAAATAGGTGAAGATATGAAAAAAATATTGAAACTTATTCGAATTACTTTAATTATATATTCTTTAATATTTATAATAAAACAAGATAAAACAGCTATATTTATGTGCTTAGTAACACTTCTATTATTATATCTATCTAATATATTACAAAAGAAATTAAAATATTCTGATGCCTTGTCTTTATTAATTTATCTGTTTATTATAAGTGGTATAATACTTGGTAATATTTATTCATTTTTTACTAAAGTTTGGTATTTTGACATTATACTTCATGTTTTAAGTTCTTTTATTATAGGGGCTCTATCAATTTATGTTTTAAAATATCTAACTCCAAAAATTAATAAAAAATTACTAATAGTCTTTGCATTCATCTTTTGTATGGCTATTGCTTCTCTTTGGGAAATCGGAGAGTTTACAATTGATCGTATTTTTTCCCAAGATATGCAAAAAGATACCGTTCTTACTGAAATAACATCAACAATGTTTTCAAATGATAATAATACTCCTAGTACGAGAATAATTACTAATGTGAAAGTAAATAATACTGATTTTATGAAAAAGTATGGAGGATATATTGATATTGGATTATATGATACAATTGAAGACATGATTTGTGCTTTAATTGGGGCTATCCTATTTATCATAGCAATATCTATAAATAAAAAAAAATATACTTAAGAAAGTAAATTTATACTTTCTTTTTTATAACCGCTTCGCTACCCGAAATAATTTCATTATTTCTCCACTAACTAATAATAAGATTTTATTTAAGTTTATTGATTAAGTCATTTACCATATCAATATTATTAATTTTATTTATAGCAAAACATTTCTTACCTAAGTCTTTAAATGATGCTCCGTAGTGATATAATACTTTATTATCTATTATAATAAATCTATCATGAAAACTATTATTTATTTTTATAGTAACATTATGATACTGACTATTATATTTATTAATTAAATTATTATCAATATTCTTAGTATAAATAATTATTTGTTTGTTAGTTTTAGATATATAATTATCTATTATAATGATATTTTTATTACTAGTATTAAATATATCTAAAAGTAAAGAATAAGCGTCATATATTTGACCTTCAAAAAATATCTCATTACTAAAAGTATCAAATTTAGAAAAAGTATTTTCTAATAACGATACTCTTTCATCAAGTTTAAATACCATATTATTAACATATTTTTGCTCTAATAAATTACTAGATATATACTTTCTCATAGTTACAAAAGCATCCATAATAGCAATACTAACGTCTATTGCGACTTTAGATTTTAATATTGTGGCAAGCATAGCAACACCTTGCTCGGTGAAAACTCTAGGATTTTTGTATCTTCCACCACGAGTTTCTAATTTTTGGTCGAAATTTTCGACCAAAAAATTTTCTGATTCTTCTTTAGTTAATTTCCAAGAAAATCTTTCTGGAAATTTTTTTAAATTATTTTTTACTGCTTCATTTATTCTTTTTGTTTCTACTTGATACAATTTAGCCAAATCACTATCTA
>CAMEJC010000036.1 GCA_945919295.1 uncultured Mycoplasmatota bacterium | reverse complement strand
AAGTTTGGTGAAAATTTAATTAATGATATGGTGAAATTTTAAAAAAGGATTAACACTTTTAATAAAAAACTTTTCAAAATTATCATTTTGTGATATAATTATGACTTGTGAAAAAAAGAAGGTGTAATTTATGAAAGTAAGAAATATTGCTATTATAGCACATGTCGATCATGGTAAAACAACTCTTGTTGATCAATTGTTAAAGAAATCTGGTACTTTTAGAGAAAATGAGGAAGTCGCTGCAAGGGCAATGGATTCTAATGATATTGAAAGAGAAAGAGGGATAACAATACTTGCTAAAACGACTTCTATTCATTATAATGGTTATAAGATTAATATATTAGATACTCCAGGTCATGCTGATTTTGGTGGGGAAGTAGAAAGAATTATGAATATGGTGGATGGAGTATTACTTCTTGTCGATGCTTATGAGGGAACGATGCCTCAAACGAGATTTGTTTTAAAGAAAGCGTTAGAAGCTGGCGTTAAACCTATTGTAGTAATTAATAAAGTTGATAAACCTACTGCTAGAGTGGAAAAGGTACTTGATGAAGTGATTGATTTATTTATTGAACTTGGAGCTAACGAAGAACAACTTGACTTTAAAGTTGCTTATGTTAGTGCTCTAAATGGTACTGCTAGTTTAGACCCGGATATTAATACACAAAGTGAGAATTATAATGATATATTTAATCTAATTATTGATGAAATACCTGAACCTAATGTTGATATTAATGGTTCATTACAATTTCAACCAGCACTTTTAGACTATAATGAATACGTTGGAAGGATTGGCATTGGTAAGGTACAAAGAGGTCATATTAAAGTTAATGAAATGGTTTCTTGTGTTAGACTTGATGGATCTATAAAACAGTTTAGAATTCAGAAGTTGTTTGGTTTTGAAGGACTTAAGAGAATTGAGATAAACGAAGCTGGTGCTGGAGATATTGTTGCAGTAGCAGGTCTTATGGATATATCTGTTGGGGAGACTGTTTGCAATATTGGAAAAGAGGATGCACTTCCTATTCTTAGAATTGATGAACCTACTTTAAAGATGACTTTTATGACAAATAATAGTCCATTTGTTGGAAGAGAAGGAACTTTAGTTAGTGCAAGAAAATTAGGAGAAAGATTATTTAAGGAAACACAGAAAGATGTTAGTTTAAAAGTAGAGGAATCTGGTAATGAAAGTTGGATTGTTTCTGGTAGAGGAGAACTTCATTTATCTATTTTGATTGAGAATTTAAGGAGAGAAGGATTTGAACTTCAAGTATCGAAACCTGAAGTTATTATTAAAGAAATTGATGGTATTAAATGTGAACCCTACGAAGATGTTCAAATTGAGGTTAGTGATGACTGTGTAGGCAATGTTATTGAAGCTTTAGGTTTAAGAGGTGGCAAGATGGATAATATGTCTAATGTTAATAATTTGATTAGACTAAATTATACAATTCCTTCCCGTGGATTAATAGGCTTTAATACTAACTTCATGACTCTAACTAAGGGTTATGGTATTTTAAATCATACTTTTAAAGAGTATTTACCAGTTGAAAATATTAATTCAACTGAAAGAAAACTTGGTGTACTTATTGCTACGGAATCTGGTAAAGCTACTGCTTATGCGCTTGGTCAACTTGAAGATAGAGGAGTTATGTTTATTGAACCTGGTACCGAAGTATATGAAGGTATGATAGTAGGAGAATGTAATAGAGATAATGATCTAGCTGTTAATGTTGTTAAAGGGAAACAACTTACTAATACAAGAGCAGCTGGTTCTGATCATACGGTAGTTCTTAAAAGACCTAGACCTTTAACATTAGAATATTGCTTAGATTATATTAATAATGATGAACTTGTAGAAATTACTCCGGAAAATATTAGGCTTAGAAAGTTTATTTTAAATACTGAAGCAAGAAAGAAGTTTGATGCAAAGAAATAACTTCTTTTTTCTTTTATTTAGGTATATCCCCATACACTATTTTCCTAGTAACATAATCTATTTTAGGAGGGAAAATGATGAATAACTATAATGATTATTATAACTATTTAAATAGTGGATATGGCGATATGAATTATATGACTAATCCAAATAGTATGATTGGTGACTTAAATTATCAAACTATGTATTCTAATGCTATGATGTCTAACATTACTGATTTGTCTAATACTTCTAAGGATAAAAATATTTTAGGGGCTTATGAAGGATTTAAAAGGGGTAATATGTTTGATAACTTGTATGATGGATACAAGAATTATAAACCTGCAGAATTAAAGGCAAGTAGTGAAAGAGAAGACATGCTTATGCAAATTCAAGAACTTAGATTTGCCACTATTGACTTGGGATTATATTTAGATGTATATCCTAATGATAGAAATGCACTTAATTTATTTAATAATTATTTAAATCAAGAAAAGGAAGTCGTTAATTTATTTGAAAGTAAATATGGGCCACTTACTTTAGGTAGTGATGTTCAAAGAAACGATTGGCTTTGGGATAATAGTCCTTGGCCTTGGGAGGTGCAAAAATAATGTGGAAGTTTGTTAAATCTCTTGAATATCCTGTTAATATAAAGAAAAAAGATCTTCGTATGGCTAAATATTTAGTTACGCAGTACGGAGGATCTAATGGTGAGCTTGCTGCTGCATGGAGATATTTAAATCAAAGATATACGATGCCTGACGATAAAGGAAAAGCATTACTTACGGATATTGGTACAGAGGAACTTGCTCATGTAGAGATGATATCTGCTATGGTATATCAGCTTATGAAGGATGCTACTTTGGAAGAAATAAAAGAGGCAGGATTGGAATCACATTATGCGGAACATGGTAAATCTTTATATCCAACAGATGCCAATGGAATTCCGTTTACGGTTGCTTATTTTGCATCGACTGGTGATCCAGTAGCGGATTTATCGGAAGATATGGCAGCAGAACAGAAGGCTAGAGCAGTATATGAAAATCTTATTAATTTAACTGATGATCCTGATGTTATTGGACCGCTTCTATTTTTGAGGCAAAGGGAAATAATACATTTTACGAGATTTAAAGAATTATATGATGAGTATAAGAAGAAAGGATATGAATAATATTCTTTTTTTTTTGCTTTCTTCTTGACAAATACTTTACTATGTAGTATTATTTAATTGTACTATTGCAAATAGTACAATTAAATATTGTGATGAAAGGAGAAAAATATGATAAAAATTGATAAATTATCAAAGAAATTTGATAAAGAAAATGTTCTTAATAATTTAAGTTTTAATATTCGAGATAATTCTATCTACGGTTTAGTAGGAGCAAATGGTGCTGGTAAGAGTACACTTCTTAGAATTATTATGGGAATATTTGAAGCTGATACTGGAGTTATTACTATTGATGATGATATGCTTAGTGATAATTATAAATTAAAGCAAAAATTGGTTTTTGTTCCAGATGATTTGTATTTTTATCCAGGGTATAATCTTATGGATATGGGAAAATATTATCAGTCTCTATATGAAAATTTTGACATGAATTACTTTAAAGAACTTGCGTCGATGTTTAATTTGAGTTTAAATAAGAAAATTAGTACTTTTTCAAAGGGAATGAAAAGACAATGCGCACTTATTTGTGCAATTGCTACTAACTGTGATTATATGTTTTTTGATGAAACTTTTGATGGACTTGATCCGGTTATTAGAAATACGATGAAAAAGGTTCTTATTAATCAAATGAATAAGAAAAAAACGACGATAGTTATGACTAGTCATAATTTAAGGGAACTTGAAGATATTTGTGATAATTTGGGACTTTTATATAAAGGTGGTATTTTATTTGAGAGTGAAATTGATACTATTAAGACTAATATGTATAAGGTACAAATATCTTTAAAAGGTGATTTTGATCAAGATGATTTTAAAGAATTTGATATTTTAAGTTTTAAAAAGCAAGGTAGTGTGGCAACAATTATTGTTAAAGATAAGGATGGTAAAAGTAAGAGAAAACTAGAAAAGATGCATCCTATTATATTGGACTTTTTAAATCTTACTTTAGAAGAAGTATTTATTTATGAAATGGAGGCTTTAGGATATGAATTTAACAAATTTATTTAATTTTAAATTTTTGAAAGAGAATATGAAAAGGTCGAAAGCAATAATGCTTTTATGTGTCTTTTTAATACCTGTTATTAATGTTATTAGTTTTTTGATGAGATTTGTTAATAGTAGTTACGTTACTCCGAATATATTTGAATTATCAACATTATCGATAGTAGGTTTATATATTGTTCCTATTATATTATCGATTACATTGTTTAGTTTTGTTTATAAGAGAAAGTCTTCGGATTTTGTTATGTCTTTTCCGGTTACGAGAAAGCAAATTTTCTTATCTAATACATTAGGTGGAATTATACTTATTATTGTGATGAATTTAGTTAATGCTATTTTTGCTTTGATAGCAAGTTTACTACTTAGTAATGTTTTTATTGATTATAAAATGGTATTTGATATGTTTCTATTTTGGAGTATTAGTTATATATTTGTTTTCGTATGTACGAATATAGCTGTTTGTTTATCTTCAAATAAGATTACAACGGTGGTTGTTACTTTACTTATTTTATTTTTAATACCTTTTATGCATACTTTTATTAGTTATGATGGTTTTAGAGAAGATGCTAATCCAATTATTGCTACGCAATGTGATAATGAAATATGTAAGCCTGCAAAGTATGAATGCGGAGGTACTACTTGTGAAGTTAATAGAAAAAAAGATATATATATGTATACTGGTTATACTGAAGTAAATAATACTAACTATACGGTTCCTTATTCTTTAGTAGCGGGTTTTCTATTTAATATTGATGATAATTATAAGATTAATAATTCCCTTTTAAAGATGGCATTTTTAAGTATTTTATATATTTTTATTGGACTTATTTTATTTGGCAGAAAGAAATTTGAAGTAGTTGAAACATCATTTAAGAGTGATAACGTGCATTTACTTGTTAGAAGTTTAACGACTGTACCTATTTTGTGTATTTATTATATTTTATTTATTAATTCTAGTATAGGTATTAGTGATTTATTTACAATTTTATTTTTATTTGTACTTCTTATGACATATCTTATTATTTATGATTTGCTTACGAGAAAGAAAATTATGAATATATTTAAAACTTTAGCTTCAATTATAGTAGTGGGAATTTTTATTATTTTTATTGGAGAATTAACTAGAAATGATGAAACTATTTTGGATGTTAATGATATTGATACAATGACTTTTGCTGATTATGATAATGGATATACTTATGATAGAAAGATTATTAATTATGTTATTAGTAAACATATTGATAATACTTATGTTGAAAATATGTATGATAATTTAGATATTATTATTAATGCTGGTAAGAAGAGTTATAAGTTTCAAATTTCGGTTACGGAAGAAGAATATAATTATATAAAGGATTTATTAAATAAGGATAAGACTTATTTAAAGACTATTAAGAAAGTTAATGGTAATGATGTTTTTGCAATAAGTATTGGTAATGATATTACTTTTGTTAAAAAGAATAGTAAACTTTATAATAAGTTAATAGAAAGTTATAAGAAAAATTATAATAAAATTAATGAATTTACTGATAATGATTATTTGTTTAATGTGGATTTTTATAGTTATGATAATTATGAGGTTAAGAAAGGTCATTTTAATATTTATGATGATAAGGAACTTATGAATGACATTATTTTATATTATAATAGTGAAGTAAAAGAAGCTTTTAATGATCCTGAAATAGAAATTGATTATTATTATATAGGAAATGGTGATAGTGAGGAATATTATTCTAGTTATAATTATGAATATGAAAACATTGATAAATTTATTATTGATAATATAGATGAAAAGGCGGATATTAGTAAGCCTTATATGTATATTAAGTTTAATACTTACGATATTAGTTATAATAGAAGTTCTTATGTATTTTTTACTAATAAAATTTCTGAACTTAAAAATATTATTTCTGAATATGGAAAATTATATGATGATTCTAAGGATATGGTGATGTGAGATGAAGAGTCCACTTATTAATTTGGATTATCAGAGTAGAACACCTATATATGAACAGATTGTCAGCAGTATTGAGAAGTATGTAGCTCTTGGTATTTTGAAAGAACGGGAGCAAATACCATCGATTAGAGAAATGGCTGCTTCTTTAGGGGTGAATCCTAATACGGTCAAAAAAGCTTATGATATTTTGGAAAATAAGAAAGTTATTACGACAGTTAGTACAAAAGGAACTTTTATTTCTGATGATACTAAAAATACAACTAAGTTAAAAATAGATAGTGAAATTATGCTTATTAAAGAAAAGATTAGTGAGCTTATGAAAATGGGGATTAGTATGGATGAAATAATAGAAAGGATTAAAAAATAAAAATATTGTAGTTAATAATTTATCAAAAAATTATGGTAATGGTACGACGTTGGTTAAATTTTAGATGGTGTATCTTTTTCAGTAGAAAAAGGGGAGCTTGTGGTACTTAGAAGTATAGGACTTACTAGAAATGGTTTTAGTAAAATATTATTTTTTGAAAGTTTATTCTTTGGACTTAAATCGTTATTATATGCATTACCGGTATCATTTGGAGTTGTTTTGCTTATTCACAAAGCGTTATCATCAATGATGAGTGTAAGTGCAATTATGATTCCTTGGAAGAGCGTACTACTTGCAATGGTTATGGTATTGTTATTGTTTTACTTATGATAATGTATTCTTCTAGTAAGATTAAGAAACATAATATTACCATACAAATAAGAGAAGAAAATATTTAACTTCTCTTTTTTATATAATATAATTTATTTAGAGGTTTTGAAAGTGATTATTAATAATAGTGATTATATGAAAAAGATTAAAAGAAAGATTTTAAAGTACTTTCTTTTTATTTAAATTTATTATATAATGATAATAGAGAGGAGTGAATTTATGGCTAAATTTTGTACTAATTGTGGAAAAGAATTAGAGGAAAATGCTGCAATGTGTTTGAATTGTGGTAAGTTAGTTAATGAAAATAATACTAACAACAATGGAAATGGAAAGAAAAAAAAGAAAGGACTACCTACTTGGGCTATTGTTTTAATAGTGGTAGGATGTGTTATTTTAATTCCAATTATAATAATTATTGTTTTGGGAATAATTGGTTATAATGTTATTAAAGATAGTGGTGTTAATATTGATGATTATCTTAATGAGAGTTTAACACAAAGGGGAACGATTGGTGATACTTTAAAAACTGATAATTTGAGAATTATTTTAACTGATGCTTTAATGTATTCTTCGATTGAAGGGGAGTACTTTACTGATACTCCAGCTGAAGGGAAGGAATTTTTGGTATTTTTCTTTGATATAGAAAATATTTCTGATGAAAGTGAATATATATCTAGTTATAGTTTTTCTGGCTTTGTTGATGGATATTCTGTTTCCTCTAAACATTTATTTAATACGATTGAAGGGCTAGAAGAATTAGGAGCGGATTTAGCACCTGGTATGAAAGCTAATGGATATATTGCTTTTGAAATTGATACAACATGGAAAGAATTTGAAGTTCATTTTGATGATTATGATTTTGATGATAATGAAAAAGTGATATTTAAAGTTGTTAATGAAGAAGATTCTAATACTAATAATGGTGCTTAATTGCACCTTTTTTCTTTATTTTTTTTTATAAATGGTATATAATTAATATAGGAGGAGAAAATATGAATGTAGCGGATATTGTTATACTTATTATTTTGGCTTTTGGAGCAATAGTAGGTTTTAAAGAAGGTGTAATAAAAAAATTAACGGATTTTGTTGGAATGTTTGTTATTGTGATACTTTCTTTTTATTTAAAAAATAATTTATCTGTTATAATGTATGAGAATTTACCTTTTTTTAATTTTTGGGGATTTATTAAGGGAGTTGATGTCATCAATATTTTATTTTATGAATTACTTGCCTTTATGATTGTTTTTATGGCATTATACTTTGTTTATAAGGTTATTCTTATGGTGTCAGGTCTTATTGAAAAAATACTTAAAGCTACTATTATTTTAAGTATTCCATCGAAATTACTTGGTATTGTAGTAGGTGTTATCGAAGCTTATGTTTATACTTTTATTGTACTTGTTATTTTAACTTTGCCAATATTTGATATTCCTTATGTCAGAGAATCTAACATGGTTAATTTTATACTTAATGAAACACCTATTTTGTCACCTATATCAGAAGAGATGATCGATATTTATGGTGATGTATATGAAATTTTGGATAATAAGAATAATAAAACTAATGAGCAATTAAATGATGAAATTCTTAGATTATTAATTGATAAAGATGTTGTTACTCGTGAATCTGCTAGAAAATTAGTGGATAGAAATAAAGTACATATTACTGATAAAAGTATTGTACAGTAAGGAGGAGAAAGTTATGAGTTTAATTCATTATGAAAATAATTTTAAATCTTTGATAGATAAAGATGCAATAGTTGATTTTTATGCAGATTGGTGTGGACCATGTAAGATGTTTGCACCAGTATTTGAAGAAGCATCACAAGAAAGTGATATTAATTTTATTAAACTTAATGTTGATGAATATTCTGATATTGCTAGAGAGTATGGTGTTATGACAATTCCAACTATTATTTTATTTAAAAATGGTAATGAGATAAAAAGATTTACAGGATTTATGCCCAAAGATGAATTAATAAAGTTTCTAAAATAGTTTTATACTATTTTTTCTTTTGAAAAAATTTAATAAAGATATTGCATTTATTTTATTTTTTTGATATGATTATTATGATAGATGAGAGGAGGATTTATTTATGGAAAGAGAAGATAAGAAAGGAATATTTTTTGGCGTTATTGGAGTACTTACGCTAATTGTTGCTATAATAGGAGCATCTTTTGCATACTTTTCTATTAATACAAAAAGTAAAACTGATGCTATAACAGTAAATGCTGCTTCAGTACAAATTGTTTATGATGATGGACAAGAACTTGTTCTTAATGATTTGATACCTTCTACTCAAGCAATTGCGCTTGAAACACAAAGAAGAGCTTTAGCGGGTGAACAATATACTGTTGATGAAGAAGGAAATAAAGCAAATTATGAAATTTGTAAGGATGATAAAGGTTATACAGTATGTGGTATATATGAATTTACTTTAACTAATAATGGAGTAAATCCTGTTGATGTTATGGCTACTGTTGAACCAACTGCATTACAAAGTGCTGTTCTTAAGGAAGAAACTGGTGAAGTTATTAAACCTGCTGAAAAAGGATTTAATAATTTGAAATTTATTATGTACGATATAAGTAGTGTTACTGAATCGACACCAGTTGACCAAAAGAATGGAACTAAACTTTATGAAGGAACTGTTGGTTATAGTAAATTTGGATTATTATCTAATGACATTACAGCAGTTAATAATTTACCTGGCAATGGTACTGTTAAGAAATTCCGTTTGTTTATTTGGCTTAATGAAGCTGGTGAAGCTAATAATGAAGAACAAGGTGCTACTTTCAGAGGAACTGTTCATATTGATCTTGCTGGTGCAGAGAATGGTAACATTACTGGTGAAGCTAGTACTCTTGGTTAATTATATAATTTGGTTTTTTAAAAAGCAATTTTATATTGCTTTTTTTGTTATTTTTTGATATTATTATACTAGGTGATATCGTATGAATAATAGTAAAAGTAAAAATGATATTTTTTATTTAATATTACTTGTTTTAACGATAATAACTATGCTTGTTGGTATTACTTTTACTTATTTTTCATTAATTGCTAAGGAAAAAAAGGATAGTACTAAAATTCAAACTGGTACGATTTCTATTAATTATATAGATGGTAAAGAAATAAATACTTATGCACTTCTTCCAATTGATGAACCTACTTTGAATACTAAGTATTCGGTATATCAAAAAAGGTTTTCAATATCTAGTAATGGTACTTTAGATCAATATATGGATATGTATATTGATGTTACTAAAAACGAATTTGCTCCGAGTGCTCTTGGTTTTATTTTGTATGATTCTGATAATAATAAAATTGCAAAAGGATGGATACCAAAAGTAGGGAAAGTACTAATGGCTTCGAATATTTATTTAAAAAGAGGTGAGACAAAGAATTTTACTGTTTTGATTTGGCTTCAAGAAAATAATCAAAATCAAGATTATGAGCAAGGTAATACTTTTGTCGGAGGATTTGATATAGATGCTAGACAGATTAAGTATGAATAATAAATTGGTTTTTCTTTACTAAATTTTTTAATTATATTATAATTAGATAGGAGGAAAGTTATGATTGGAAAGCAAATTAGATTGAACGATTATAAGTTTACTTATGGTAGGGAAACTATTTATTTGAATGTTTATGGTGCTTTTAAAAATAAGAAAAATGGTAATAAATATGTAATATATAGTTATGATAATAATAGACTTTATTTTGGATCTTTATTTATTAGGAATAAGGAAATAATCGTCATGATTCCTAAAGAGGATGAAAGTGAAATTGTTAAGAAATTTACTTATTCAATATTAGATAATAAATTAAGTGATGATTTTGAAGTTATTTCTTTAGATGATATCGATTCAATTCAAATTATCGACGAGACTTTATGTGATTTTAATGTTGATATGAGTAAACTTTATGATATAACGATTCCTAAACCCAAGGTGGAAAAAGAAGAGATCAAATCTAATAAAAAGATATCTATTGCTAGTATTTTCTTTGTTTTACTTTTTGTTGTTATTATTTTGTTCTTTTTTGTGAATCCTGAAGTTATATTTGGTAAAAATAAAGAGTATAGCTGTACTAAAAGTTATTTGCATGATGAATTGCCAGCTTCAGTTAATGAAGAAGTAGTGCTTGTTTTTAATGGTAAAGATAATATTAATTCCATTGATGTAAAAACTGATTATGTATTTAGTGATGCTCAATACTATAAAGATTTTAAAGATAAAAGTTATTTCTATAATTATTTTAAAGAGGGAGATACTTATAAATTTGAAGATACTACATATACTTATAGATTGTTTTCTAAAATAGATACTAATGAGGATTATTTTATGCCAATTAAATTAGATGATCTTGTTTCTTATTATAAGAATAATGGATATGAGTGTAAGGTAGTAGAAGTAGAGTGATATAAATGAAAAATTTTTATCTATTATATGGTGATGATAAAGCAATATTGAATAAAGAAATTAATGATTTAAAGAAAAAAATATCAATTAATGACGATGCAGTTATTTATTATGATATTATTGATGTTAACAATATTGTTGACGAAGCATTAACAATAGGAATGTTTTCTAGTAATAAGTTAATTATTATAGATAGTACTAGTTATTTATCGGAAAAGAAAGAAGTAAGTAATATTAGTTGTTTAGAGGACTATTTTAATAATTACAATTCTAATAGTTATTTGCTTTTTATTAGTAATAGTTCTTCAATTGATTCAAGAAAAAAGTTAGTTAAATTAATAAGTGGTAAGGGTGAAATTAAAAAAATTGAAGCAACTAGTGATTATTTAATTCATTATGTTAAAGATTATTTAGATGATTATGAAATTAGTGGTATTAATATTTCTTATTTTTTAAGTAGATGTGGTACTAATATTAATAATATTAATAATGAACTTGATAAACTTAAACTATATAAATTAGATGATAAAGTTATTACTAAGGATGATATAGAATTACTTACTCAAGAAAATATGGATAATTCTGTTTACGATTTGGTTAATAGTCTTCTAAAAAATGATAGTGTTAGAGCAATTAAATTATATAGAGAGTTTACTGAAAATGGTATGGATGTTAGTCAGATTATTGCGATTATTGCTGCACAAATAAGGTTATTATTTCAAGTTAAACGATTATATAATAGTGGTAAATCTAATGATGAAATAGCTAAAATTTTAGAATTTAAGAGTGTGTATAGGGTAAAATATTTGCTTAGTGATAGTTATTATTATTCAGAAGACGATTTACTTAAATATCTATTGAAACTTGCAGATATTGATAGGGATATTAAACTTGGTAATGTTAACGGTAATACTCTTTTGGAACTTTTTATAGTACAAAAGGATATGTAAATTATTACATACCCTTTTTTATATTAGAAAGTATTGTCTTTTTTTCTTCTTCACTACTATTGATCCAAAGTATTTCGAATATTACACCAAGACCTATTAGAGGATCATCTTCATGAGATTCTATTGATTCTTCGATGGATGCTTTTATTTCTTCAATGGTAGTATTTTTAAAGTTATTTATAATGTACTTTCTAATATCAATATTATTCATATAATCACCATTATTATAATGTTATATTATTATTATTTTATACTTGATATATTTATTTTCCTATGTTATTCTATTGGTGGTGATTAAGATGTCTGTTTATATTCATATTCCTTTTTGTAATAGTATTTGTACTTATTGTGATTTTTGTAAGATTTATTATAATAAAAAATATGTTATGAGATATTTAGATTCTCTTAAAAAAGAAATTGAAGAACGGTATAATGATGAAGAAGTATCTACTATATATATTGGTGGTGGAACTCCTACATGTTTAGATGATGAAGAATTGAAAGAATTACTGAAAATTACAAAATTATTTAATGTTAAAGATAAAATAGAATTTACGATTGAAGGTAATATTGAATCAATTACGGAGAATAAACTTAAGATAATAAAAGAATATGGTGTTAATAGGATCAGCATAGGGGTGCAATCTTTTAATGATGATGTAATTAAATTACTTGGAAGAAAGCATAATAAGGATGAAGTATTTAGTAAAATAGAATTAGTTAAAAAATATTTTGATAATATTAATATTGATTTAATATATGCAGTAAATGACAATATGGATATTGTGAAGAAGGATATTGATAATTTTTTAAAATTAGATATTCCACATATTTCTACTTATAGTTTGATAATTGAAGATAATACAATTTTGAAAATTAAAGGTTATAAAAATATTAATGAAGATTTGGATTATGAAATGTATAGTTATATTGAGAAAACTTTAGAAGAAAATAATTATATTCATTATGAAATTAGTAATTATGCTAAAAAGGGGTATGAATCTAGACATAATTTGGTATATTGGAATAATGATTTTTATTATGGTTTTGGTTTATCTAGTACTAGTTTTATTAATAATAAGAGAAGGATTAATACTAAGAATTTGACTAAATATTTGGATGATAATTATTTAGATAAAGAAGTATATGAAGATAAAAAAGTTAGAATGGAAAATGAAGTTATGCTTGGACTTAGGAAATTATCTGGTATTGATTTAAATAATTTTAGATATAAGTATAATTATGATTTGGAAAATGTATTTAATATTGATGAATTAATTAGAGATGGTTATTTGATAATAGAAGATAATTATTTAAGAATTAATAAGAAATATATATATATTTCTAATGAAATATTACTTAGAATATTTGATTGACA
>CAMEJC010000035.1 GCA_945919295.1 uncultured Mycoplasmatota bacterium | reverse complement strand
CTCTATCTGTTCCAAAATAGTTTTCTCCCCAAATGTTGTTTAAAATATCATCCCTAGAGAAAGATTTTTTTCTATTAGTAACAAACATATATAATAAATCAAATTCCAAAGTAGTAAGATTTAAATCCTCATCATTCAAAAAAGCCATTCTTTTATCCAAGTCAATAATATAATCTTTATAACTAATTTTCTGTTTTTCTTTAGTATATACTCTTCTAATAATATTATTAACTCTAAGTACTAGTTCTTTAGGTGAATAAGGTTTAGTAATATAATCATCACTTCCTAGTTCCAATCCAATTATCTTATCTAGTTCTTTATCTCTAGCGGATGTAAATATAACAGGTACATCAGGATTAACTTCTCTAATCTTCTTAATAATATCATACCCGCTTACATCATCACCAAGCATTATATCAAGTACCCATAAATGAAAATCTTTATCGACATTATCAATAGCATCAGTACCATTATAATAGCTTGTTACAACATATCCTTCTTTTTCTAAATAAGTTTTAATAAGATTATTTAAATCCTTTTCATCCTCAACTATTGCTATATTCTTCATATCATCACCTCTAAATATAGTATAACACAAAATTAATACCTTTTTCTATATTTTCATATATCACTTCCTTTCATATTAAAATTATATTATTATATATTAGATAAATTATCAAATAAATGTGGTAAATTATGTGATAATAAATATAATATATTGGTGATATAATTGAAAGAATATGAAAGAATAAAATTAAATTATAATAGTTTAGAACCAGTAATAGATGATAAAACATTAAATTTACATTATAATATTCACTACCGAAAATATACAGATGAATTAAATAAACTATTAAAAGAAAATAATTATAATTATGAACATACTCCAGAATATTTAGCAAAACATATTGATATAATACCAATAAAAGAAAGAAATGAAATACTCTATAATCTAGGAGGTTATCTTAATCATACATTATATTTTTATAACCTAACAAACAAAAAAACAGAGATTCCTATTCCTCTATTAGATGAAATAAATAAATATTTTGGATCATTTTCTGAATTCAAACAAGAATTCATATCAATGGCAAAAGAATTAAAAGGCAGTGGTTATACATTCCTAGTTTTAGATAAAAATAACAAACTAAGAATAATAAATATGTCTAATCAAGATACACCATATTATTATGGATTTATTCCAATAATGACAATAGATGTATGGGAACACTCCTACTATCTAAAATACACATATAATCGTCAAGAATATTTAAATAACATTTTTAATATAATTGATTTTACTAAAGTATATCAAATATACTTAAATAGTATTAAGTAATTAATTATCACTCTAAGCCTAGGTCTTAGAGTGTTATTTTTAGCCTATAATAATAGTCTAAAAATAATATATTTGAGTATTTATTATATTTATATCTTAATTTAAAACATAAGTAGTTCTATATATTCTATCATCACTACAATATTCCATTACAAATTTATTATCTCTCTTACATATAATTATCCCTATAGTCTTATCTTGATAAATATTCTTAATATTCTTATCGATATAATTCATATATAAATTAATTTGTCCAATATGTTCTTTTCTTAATTCTGTTATTTTAAGTTCTACAACTACATAACAGTTGTATTTAATATTAAAAAGAAGTAAATCAATATAGTTATACCTATCTCCTAGTTTAATCTTATATTCACTTTTTATATAACAAAAACCATCTCCTAGTTCTGTAAGAAAATTATCCATATCTTCAAGTATTAATTGTTTTAATACCTTTTCAGATATTAATTCATAATCATAACTATTTTTAATAAGAATTGGATTCTTTATAAAATCTTGAGGTAATAATTCTTCTTTAGAAATAAGTTTATCTTTAGTATTATCATCAAGTCTTTCATATTCATTATTTTTAATTTTATTTCTTAATTCTCTAACTGACAAATTCTGTTCTTCTGTAATTCTTATATAATAATTTATTTTATTTTTATCTTCTATATTTAGTAATTCCCGATAATGGCTCCAAGTCAATTGGGCAGACAGTGTCTGCCCTTTTTGAAACAAATAAAATTTTCTCATCAATTTTAAATTTCTAGTAGAATAACCTTTTCCTAGTTCTTCAGTTAATCTTCTAGAATATTCTTTTATCAGACCATTACCATATTTAGCTCTTTTCTCTCCTCCTTGAGCTTCTATAAGTAATTTACCAACATTGTAATAAGTAGTAAGATCACTTCTATTCTTTGAATAATCTTTTACACTTTTATATACTTCATTATTTATTAATTTTTGTTTTATTTCTTCATAATAATTCATAAAAAACCTCCCAAAAAAATAATAACAAAATGCATATTCAAATACAAATTAACAAAAAATAATTTTAACCATATTAAAAAGCCCTAAAAACATATTTTAAGGCTTCAAAAATATTTTTCTTCGCGTTTTACTAAATCAAAAATTATTTTTAGTATAATTTACAATTTTACATAAATTTTACAAAAAAAACACAGTAACCATAATTATTACCATGTTTTTAAAATTTAACTTTATTTAATTATGATAAGAATGTAGCAGTTACACCAGATTTATTACCTTGAGCATCAACTGCATCAAAGGTTATATTACCAGTATATGTCTTAGGCGAATCAACTTGAGAAGCATCTTCATTCTGTTGTTCAGTGCCAATTTCTTCAAGCCATACTAATACATAATAAGTAGCTGAAGAATTATCCCCATCAGTACCAGTCAAACTAACACTATCAGCTTTATTAATTCTAGTAACATCATCTGTTTCAGCTGAATATGTAATAAATCCATCTTGTCCTTGTTTAACCTTTACAAAATCGTCTTTAGCAGTAGCAGTATTTAATAATTCAACAGTAGTTTCTTCTTCACCTGGTGTGGTTGTAGTAGTAGCATTAACTAAAGTCCAATACATATTTTCAGTTGTAGAATCTAAATTAAGTTTTCCTTGTACTCTAATAGTAGAAGTCTTACTTTGATTACTAACAACTACCTTATATACTGTACATATATTATTACCTAAATCATCTTTACATTTTTTCTCCATAGCTTTTTCAAATTGATCCACTGAGTCAACATATTCAGTTTCACTACCAGATTTTAAAGTTTGATTAGTAATTAAATTTAAAGGAATAATATTATTATTTGTTTTATCCGTAATAGGTAAAACACTTATAGTTAATCCACCAGCTTCAGCAGTATTACCAGTAATATCACTATTAGTTTGTGATGCACTAAAATACGCAAATGTAGCACCAATTATAGCTACTACTAACGTAGCAACACCTACAACAGCATAAAATGTGCTAGGTCCCTTTCTGTTATTTTCTTCCATTATTTTCAATCCTCCTTTACAATAATAATTGTATCAAATATTAATAAAAATTGCAATATATTTTTCATTACTTTACTTATTAATTCAAATAAAAAGAAGATAATTTTTTTATCCTCTTATGATCATTTAAATTAAATTCACTAAGCTGTAAATGATGCAGTAACACCAGATTCCTCACCATTAGCATCAACGGCATTAAATGTTACAGTTCCGGTAAATGATTGTCCAGCATCATCTGTTTGTTGCTCCTCACCAGTTTCTTCAAGCCATACTAATACATAGTAAGTAGCTTCTCCATTAGCAGCTAATGTTTGACTAGCAGCAGTTTTATCAGTTGCAGTACCACCAGTATTGCCACCAACAGTAACATCACCCGTAACACCTTTGTTAACTACTGTTGCAAACTCTGCTCTTGATGTTGAAGTTGTATCTTTTAGTAATTGCCACTTCATATTTGTAGCCTCTGAAGCCAAATTCAAAGTTCCCCTTACTTGGATTGCTGAAGTAGTTGATTTATTTTTAACGTAAACTGAATAAACTTGACAAACAGTATTTCCATTTGAATCTTTACAAGAAGCACCTTTTGTTGAACCAAGAGCATCCGCAAATTGATCAGTAGTATCTTTTGCACCCTCTCCTGTAACTAGATTTAGCGGAATTAATTTAGTTATTTTATCAGTAATTGGTGTTACAGTTAATGTAATTCCACCTGCTTCAGCAGTATTACCAGTAATTATAGTACCATCTGTTGCACTAGCACTAAAGTATGCAAATGTAGCTCCAATTATTGCAACTACTAATGTAGCAACACCTACTACAGCATAAAATATGCCAGGTCCCTTTCTGTTATTTTCATCCATTATTTTCAATCCTCCTTTACACTAATAATTGTATCAAATAAATTTTAAAATTGCAATAGTTTTTTATATAATTATAAACATTTTTAATTAAATTCAGCTTGTAATTTACCAGTAGCACTAGAAAAAGTTACTATACCATTAAATACTCCTTTATCAAATTGAGGTTCATTTATATTATTAATATATACTATCATATAATAAGTTTTAGTTTCTCCTCCAGTAAAAGTAACATTATTAGCAAATGAATTACTAGATTTACAACTAGCATTATTAATAACACTAATATTACTAACCATTACAGCACAATCAACATTAGGAGTATTATCCCCCTCTAGTGTTGTTACACCACCACTCAAAACAACTGAAGCTGTACTTTTGTTATTAACAACAATTTCATATACTTGGCAAACACTATATCCATTTTTATCAATACAAGATTTAGTTGCATCAAATGTAGTACCAGTATTACCATAACCTTTCGCTGCAGTCGTAAGTGAATCAGTAGTATTAGTAAGTGGTATCAAATCATTAGTAGCACTTGTACTTAATTTATTTACTTTAAGTTCAAGGCCTGCTGCCGCTGAAGTACCTTTTATGGCAGTATCATTTTTAGCGCTAGCAGTATAATATGCATATGTAGATCCACCTATTACTAACACCAACATCAAAACACCAATAATAGCATATATCAAAGATGAATTAATTTTTTTGTTATTATTCATATTGCCTCCTCAAATGTTACTAGCCAAAATTAGCTTTAACTTGATTACCAGTAGTACTAATAGCAGTTACAGTACCACTGAAAGCACCATTATCAGTTTGAGCAGTAGTTAAATTCTTAATAAATACCATTATATAATATGTAGAACTTGTTCCGTTAGCAGATACCGTTACATTATTTGCAATTCCAGTAGCATTACCTTTAATTGAAGTAGCAGAAGTAACACTTATATTACTAGCCATTTTAACAACATCAATATTTGGCGTATTAGTTCCTGATAAAGCAGTAACACCAATATTAAAGTTCATAGCCACACTACTACTATTAGTAAGCTTTACTTCATAAATTTGACAGACACTATATCCATTTTTATCTTTACAAGCATATGAAGCATTCCAAGAAGTACCAATTGCCGAACCAGTCCATCCTTTTGCAGCATTAGTTAAAGTAGTAGTATCAGCATCAATTGGTATTAAATTACCACTTGCTCCAGTACTAACTTTATTTACAGTCAAAGAAAGTCCAGCACCAGCAGCAGTACCACTTAAATTAGCGGTAGCAGACGCAGCATAATATGCATAAGCTGAACCAGCAACAGCCACAATTAATACAGCAACACCGACAACAGCATATATTAATGGTCCATTCATTTTCTTCTGTTCTCTATTTTCTTCCATACTATTCTCCCTTCTATCATATAAGTATAGTATAACAAATAGACCTGAAAATTTCAAGTCTATTTATCACTTTTTACATAATCTTTTCCATCAATATCTACAAAAGTATCTTCATCTACTCCAGGTAATTTTAAATCTGGAAAGATTTTAACATCATCAAAAGCATTATCTTCAATATCTTTCTCTTTTTCCTCCAAGACATTATTTTTAATACTAACAAAATTCTTGTTATCGTTAAAAATCTTACTCTTATCAACTTTGTTTGGATCATAAGAATTAGTTATCCAAAATTCATATAATAACTTGAGTATAGGTAAAGTCATAACTGAATTTTCAACCGCAGATAATTTTTCTTCTTCAATTTTAATATTATTTTCTGCAATAAATATTTCATCAAAAATACTATCTTGCTTTTCAATTAAAATACTCTGATTAATCAACGTATCATAAGTTTTAGAAAACTTATTTTTATCTAATTTTTCTAATAATCTATTTCTCTTAATAACAAGTTCTGGATAATTACTCTCTTTTTCAAATAATAAATATAAAATATCTCTTATATTATCATCTTCTTTTTTAATATCTTCATATAACAAATTTCTATATTTACCATTAGTATCCTCATGAAATTTATTTAAAAGAGTATCTTCAAGTAAAATATTATCTACTTCATATTCATCTTTAGTCTTATTAAGTTCTTCTAATTTTTCTTTAAATCTATCAATGTTGCTCTTTATATTCAAATACCTTTCTTTAGCAGTAAGATATTTACATACATTGTTATATCTCTCTTTATATTCTAATAACTCATCAGTATTATTTTCGCCTTCTAAATAAGTAATAATATTTTCAAGTCTTATCTTTTCTTCATCAAGTGTTGCCGTAACATAATCATACTTATCCATTTTCTTCCTCCTGATTCATTATCTTTTTAAAATTTTCAACCGTCTTAAGAACCAGTTTACTTTTTTTCTCTCTTCTCATTTCATTAGCCTGTTCTATTTCCATTTCATCAATTTTATCTAGAGCCTCACTAGTAATCTGATTTCTAATAACATTTTCTGCTGCTCTCGAAATACATTCACACATTCTAAGTTCATATAAAATATAAAAAGAAAGTAAACTATGTAACATACTAGTAATATCTGTTTCAATGACAAAATCATTTTTTGAATCATATTCACCATCAAATTCAATTGGAAAAAGAGTAAGTTTTCTAAATTCAAAAGAAGTACTAGAATTATAATGATTATAATACAAATTAATCTCACTATAAGAAGAATTCCTAATAGCGGAATCAATAGTTTCTTCTATTTTGGAAAATTCTTTATAAAAATCATCTTTATTTATTTTTAAAATTGTTTTATCATCAGTATGAACAATCTTTTTACCAATAATAATTTTATAATCATCTTTATCAAGTTTAATCTGATGTGCAATTTGCGAATTAAAACTACCACAAAAACCATAATCATTAGCAATATAAATATTTAATTTCTGCATCTTAGGATCCGGCAATATAACCTTTTTATCTAAAACTAAATTCTTATTATAAACAATAGCCTTAATAATTTTAGTAATTTCTTCTCCAACATTACGATAGCTTTCAGCTTGTCTTTTAGATGCATCAACTCTAAGTAAAGAGTGGAAATTCATAACTTTAACTACATTTTTTATTCTCATTATTACCACCCTTTCTTATATACTTATTTGCAATAATAACCTTTTTCAAATTATTAAGAAGTGTATAAGACAAATATAAAAATAAAAATATCATTACAAATACTAAAAGTAGTAACATCCAAACCGACATATATTCATTTTGAATATAATCATGTATTAAATATACTAATTTTAATCCCCCAAGAGATATCATATCCAATATCATGTTGACAAAAACCATTTTATTTTTTATAAGTATACCACTAAATAAAGTTAAGAATAATACTATAGCGCATGTATAAATATTAACATCAACAAAAGATACCATTAAATAAATCATGAAGACATAGTTAACTATAGAACAAGATATACTAATAATTTCACTATTGCTCATACCTTGTAAAATACCATATAATCTAACTTTTGATTCTTCGGGATTAAATTTCTTAATAAGTATTTTAAGAATAGCATATATAGAAATTATAACAATTAAAGCCACTATTGCAAAATTAAAAATATCCTTCATACTATCCCTCTTTTATCATCAAATTAAATATATTATCACTATTCATATAAAAAGCCTTAATATCTTTAAAAGATAAATTAACACTATCATTTTTAATATCAACTGAACCGTCAATTTCACCTATTATTGGCAAATAATCCTTCATAATAAGCAAATTATAATCCTTACTAATAATTCTAATTATTTTAATATCATCATATTCCCTTAAACCATTTTCCATATCAAAAATTCTAACTTTTATTCCACTATTATTCATGATATTTTACCTATATATCTAAATTTACTTTCATCAACATCGTCGTACTTACCATCTAAGATATTCTCTACATCATTAAGAACATCCTTAATATCAACAAATTCACCTTTAATATTTGTAAAAGATTCCGCTACAAACATCGGTTGTGAAAAATAATTCCTAAGTTTTCTTGATCTATGGAAAATATTTTTATCTTCTTCAGATAACTCTTCAATACCAAGTACCGCTATTATCTCTTCCAATTCTTCATATCTGGTAAGTGAAGCTAATACCCTTTCAACTAAATTATAATGTCTTTCACCAATTTTTTCAGCATCAACAAGCTTTGAAGTTGATTTAAATACATTAATAGCAGGATATAATCCTAATTCAGATATTTTTCTATCAAGAACTATTTGACCATCCATATAACTCATAGTTGTCTGTACAGCATCATCAGTTAAATCATCAGCTGGTATATAAATAGCTTGAAAAGAAGTAATTGAGCCATTTTCATTCGAATTAATTCTCTCTTCAATTTGACTTATCTCTGAAGCCATATTAGAAGGATATCCATTTTCAATAAGTAATTCTTTCAAATCCGTAGCAATCTCTGCTTTAGCTTGAATAAATCTATAAATATTATCAATAAATATAAGAACGTCTTGTTTTTTCTCATCACGCAAATATTCAGCCATTCTAAGACCAGTAGCTACCGACTTACTTCTCGATACTGGATTATCACCCATTTGGCCATAAACCATGGCCATCTTGTCAAGTAAATTAGAAGATTTCATATCTTCATATAATTCTTTACCTTCACGACTTCTTTCCCCTGCTCCAACAAAGATAGCATTAGAATTAGAACTAGCATAAATATTATGAATAAGTTCTTTAATAAGCACCGTTTTACCAACACCGGCACCTCCTAAAAGACCCATTTTAAATCCCTTTTCCAAGGGAGCAAAAAAGTCAATTACTTTAATACCAGTCCATAAAGGCTCATTATCAACCTTAACAGACTTTAATGAAACAGTATTATTACTTACTTTAACACGTTTTTCACTTTCAAAAGGTAAACCATCAATAACATTTCCATAAGAATCAAATACTCGACCAAGAATCTTATCAGAATATTCAACTTCCAATTCATCACTTTTCTTAACAACAACACTACCCTTCTGAAGTCCTCTAGTACTATATAAACTTACACAAATAGCAGAAATATTATTAATTTCTACTACCTCAAAGACATATTTAGAATTACCTTCTACTTCTAAAATATTACCTATTTTAAGATCAGTATTAGAAAGAATAATTTCCACTGAAATATCATTAATCGTAATAATTTTACCTATTTGCATCTGTATCACCTACTTCTAAGAATTTATAAAGTTCTATCATTTCCTCCTTACTTTTAGGAGAAAATTTATATTGTCCAAGTTTATCAAGAATAACTTTACCTTCTTTCATTCTATTTTGAAGTTCAATACTCATTTCATCAATATTAGCAAGTTCATAAATATCTCTAACTTCCAAATACTCTAAAAGTTTACTTCTAACTAAACTTCCTATTTTCTTCATTTCAGGAGATTGTACATTACCACCAAGGCGAGATACCGAAAGACCATAATTCAAAGCCGGTTTCTCTCCTTTAGCAAAATTCTTACTAGATAACACTAACTGTCCATCACAAATAGATATAATATTTGTCGATATATAATCCGTAATATCTGATGCTTTTGTTTCAACAATTGGAAGTATTGTAATAGAACCACCATCTTTATGTTGACAACCCTTCTCAAGTAGTTTTGAATGAGCATAGAAAATATCTGATGGGTAAGCATCACGACCAGGTGTCTTCTTACTAGCAAGTGATATTTGTCTATAAACATCAGCATGCTTCTTCAAATCATCAATAACAACCAAAACATCATAAGAATCAAGCATCATCGATTCTGCTATTGAAAGGGATGCATAAGGAGTTAAATAAGTTCTATTAGGAAGTTCATCATTAAAAGATGCAATAATAATTGTATAAGATGCTGCTCCTCTTTTTGTAAGTTCATAATAAATATCTTTAACTTCTTTCTTAGTTTTTCCTAAAGCAACATAAATACATACCATATTTTTATCTTTTTGATTAACAATAGCATCGAGAGCAATCTGAGTCTTACCAGTTTTTTTATCGCCAATAATAAGTTGTCTTTGCCCTCTACCTATTGGATACAACATATCAATACCAGTAATACCAGTTAAAAATTCTCTTGTAACAAGTCCCCTATCCATAATTGGAATAGGATCATTTTCAACAGGAACTTCAACCAAATTATCAAATTTCTTGCCTGCAATCAAATCATTACCAAAAATATCGATAACTTTACCCATCGAATCCATACTAAATAAACATTTAAATTGTTTTTTTAAAGAATATACTTCGTCCCCTGGATTAATTTTCTCATTAACCTCTACCAAAGATATCGTAATATTATTCTTACCTACTGCAAAAACAAAACCTTTAGCCTTATCTGCAACATTAACCTCTTCATAATAAGTAATATCATTGAGACCAGATACAATAACTGTATAAGGATTAACTTTAATTACTTTACCAACAGAATAAATATTATCATTATTTTTAATATCCTCAACCTTTTTATCAACCTTATTAAGTTCCATATCACACATTCCCTTCATTCAAGCTAAAGTCATATATCTTATTTCGATATAATATCTTAATACCTTTATATATATTTTCAGACACCCTAGTCTTTATATTTTTATCAATATAATCAAAATTAATATTCTTACTAGGTACTAATATCGTAATAGTAGGATCATTAAGTTCAATAAGCCTATTTAAATAATCAATAAAATCTTCCATATTAAACTTATTACTAGACAAAAATATTTCATACACTTTATATTCTTCTTCTGTTAAGAATTTTCTCATATACTCATTTCTCTCTTCAGGAAGCATTATTTCAATCTTATATATTTCATCAGGAGTAAATTTATCCCTTAATTTAAGACAAAAATCATATCTATTATCACCTTTAATATTTGATAAAAAATCCCTTATTAAATCCTCATAATTAATAATAAACTTCTCTTCAATTTTTTTATTTATAGCAAAAATATTCTTATCAAGATAACTAGTCTCCGTAAGCAAATCAATAATACTACTATCAAAATCATAATTTGGTTTAACTTCCGATAAACTATTTTCTTTTAATCCATTCTTTCTTTTTTCAAGTTCACTTTCTAATTCAGAAAGTTTCTTTTCTTTTTCATCAATTAAATAATCATACTCCTTAAGCTTATCAACAAAGTATGACTTTGATTTATCATCTATCGTCTTAACAGCATTTTTAAGTATCAAACTCATTGCTACCACAAGTAAGACAATAGTAGCAAAAGAGATAATAAAAATAGTCATATTATCCCACTAATGGATTAAAGAAAAGTAATAAGAAACAAAATGCAAATAAAAACAATAAGAAAATAGCAAATATTATTAATATTGTCATAATAGAATGAACAACATCATTCTTTGTTTCAGGATTTCTCCCTACAGCTTCAGCAACTCTTCCCCCAAGTAATCCTATTCCAAGTCCAAGTCCTAAAAAAGCAAGACCTACCATAATACCGATAGCAACCGCAGTTGCAGATAAAATACTTTCCATAAATACTTCCTCCTTTATAATTTTCCTATCTCATTATTTATATATATCATATTCATATCAGTATAATAACAAACATTATTTATTTCATATTTTCTAACCAAATAATAAACATTACCTTTATCAATATATAACATCATAACATCAGGTAATTTTTCTCTAATTCTGATTATATATTTTTCACTATTATTATTAAATTCACTACTACTCATTTTCTCATTTGTAATAGTATCTATTATTTCTTTACTATTATCATTAGGAAGTTTAATATATTCATCAAATATTTCAGTAGCAATATCTTTATAATTAACATCAATAATTTCAAGTAATTCATCATTAGAAATAATTTTATCATTCCTAATATCAATATTTAAAACAATATTTTCTTCATAATTAGAAGTCCCATTACTTAAAATATAATTAACTCTTATAGAAAGAATTTCATTATATAATCCTTTCGTAATATTCATATTCAAAACATTATTCTTTAATATTTCCTTTTGTTTTATAACAAAATCATCATTAATACTCTTATCAATATTATTTAAATATATAACATTACCATCAGTAGTAACATAATCACTTATTTTATAACTAATAACTCTTTCGTTAGAATAATTATGTTTATGATGATAAGCATATATCCAATAAGTACACATTGACACAATAATACACAACATCATAGTAAATACTAAAATCATTCTCTTATTATCATTTTTATACTTATCAATAACCTTTTTATTCTTTTTTTTCTTCATAAGGTTCCCACTTTCCTACTATATCAAGTATAACATCATCCATCCTATAAGTCAATTAGATTTTTCGATATTTATTCAATTTAAATATATCAAAAAAGATAAATACTATTTTAAATATTTATCTATTTTTTCAAATAACTTATCTTTATCTATAGGTTTTATCAAATAGTCAGTAAAACCTTCTTTTAAATATTCATCATCATATTCATATTTATTAGTTTTAGTAAGTAATATTACCCCAGTATTAAAATTATTTATCGCTCTAAGTTTCTTCATTACTTCATGTCCATCTAATGGCTTCATTTCTTCATCTAATAATATTAAATCATACTTTTCTTTATTTCTTATTTTATCTAAACATTCTTTACCAAGTTTTACCCATTCCATTTCAACATTAGTATTACTAAATATTTTTTTAAATATTTTCTCACTATTTTCACTATCATCTACTAAAAGTATTTTCTTTTTATCATAGATACTTTCATATTTATTTAGATTACTTTCTTCTTCATATACTTTTTGATCTAGAACTATCTTCATAGTTGTTCCTTTTCCATAAGTACTACTTGGTATAATAGTTCCATTCATTAATGTAATTAATTTCTTGGCATTATATAAATTATTATTTAAATTATAATTTTCTTCTCTGTCTTTTCTCTTATTAAAGATTTTATCTAATTCTTCTGCTTTCATTCCTATCCCAGAATCTTCAATAGTTATAATTAATCTAGCTATATCTCTTTTCTTAATAATATCAACATTAAATTCTATGTATCCATTTTCAGTATAAGCTACACTATTATCTAGTAAAATAGTCAATGCTTTCTTAAGTCCTACACTATCACCATATAAGTATTCTGGCATATCACTTGCAATACTAGTTCTAAAGTTAAGTCCTTTCTTTTCACATTTATTTTTATATATTTGAACTAACTCTTTGATTATTAATTTAATATTATATTTATCATTATATATCTTAATACTTCCACTATCAATATTAGATATATCTAATATTTCATTAGTCATCGTCGTAAATTTAGCAGTACTTCCCTTTATATCCCTAGCACCTGTCTTAATAACTTCTATATCTACTTTTTTATTATCAGATTCATCTAAAATAGTATCAGCAGAATAATCAATATCTCTAGTTATATCTCTAATAGCTCCGGTCATATTATATAAGAACATCGTCTTTTCCTCATTAGCATTATCACTT
>CAMEJC010000034.1 GCA_945919295.1 uncultured Mycoplasmatota bacterium | reverse complement strand
TTATACTAAAAGGCTTTGATTAATATTAAAAAACTATGTTATTGCAAAACTCGGGTGTTTTTTTGGTACTATTAGAGTATGACCATTATGATTAGGATTAACATCTAAAAAGACTTTTACAATGCTATCTTCATATATAGTATATGATGGTATTTCGTTGTTTATTATTTTGCAAAATATATCCATTATTTACCTCCAATATAAGTATAACAAAAAAAAGAAAATAAATAAATATTTTCTTAGTGAATATCTGCGAATATTCTAATATAATTATGTAAAATTTTATCGTTTTTTATACTTAATATTAACTTTTTTTCACTTTATATGGTATACTTTTAGTAAGAAAACTATGAAAGGAAGAAAAATTTGATGAAAAAAGATATTACGCTTGTTATTTTAGCGGCCGGTATGGGAAGTAGATTTGGAGGTCTCAAACAAATTGAACCAATGGGACCTAATGGGGAATTTATTATAGATTACTCTGTACATGATGCTATTAAAGCTGGGTTTAATAAAATTGTATTTATTATAAAGAAGGAAAATTATTCTTTGTTTAAAGAAACTATTGGTAAAAGGGTAGAAAAGCATATTGAAGTTGTATACGTTTTTCAAGAACTAACTTATTTACCTAAGGGATATTCTTTACCTTTTGATAGAGTTAAACCTTGGGGAACTGCTCATGCATTATTATGTTCTAAAGATTATGTACATGAACCTTTTGCCATGATTAATGCCGATGATTTTTATGGAAGTGATGCTTTTATTAAGGCCTATGACTTTTTAAATAAAATTGATATTAATTCAAATGATTATGGAATGATCGGCTATAAAGTTAATAATACTTTAACTGAAAATGGTTCTGTTAAAAGAGGTGTTTGTGTAGTTGATCATAATGACTATTTGGAAAAAGTAACAGAAAGTAAAGTAGAGAAGATAGATGGAGTGATAGTAGCTAGTCCACTAAATGGTGATAATCCTTTTGAAGTTGATAAGGATACTACGGTTAGCATGAATTTTCTTTTATTTACTCCTACAATATTTAATTATTTAGAGGAATTATTTCCTAAATTTTTAGATAATAATAAAAACAATGAACTTATTAGTGAATATTTAATACCGGAAGTTCTTGGAGAATTAATTATTGAAAAGAAAGCTACTACTAAGGTTATTAAAACGACCGCTAATTGGTATGGAGTTACCTATAAAGAAGATACTCCTACTGTTAAAAAGGCTATTAATGATTTAATTTTAAATGGTGAATATACCGATAACTTATGGAATTAAATTGTGTTAAATTATGTTATTTCAAAAAATCTATTTAATTTTTGAAATGATTTTGATATAATGTAATTAGAAAGGATGATGAATATGAAATATAATATTCGTGGAGATAAGATGGTTATTACAGAAGCCATTAAAGATTATACTGAAACAAAACTTGGAAAACTTGAGAAGTATTTTAAGGATGATGATATAACTGCTAATGTGTTAACAAGAGTCAGAGGAAATTCACAGATAGTGGAAGTTACTATTCCTACTGATAAATTTATTTTAAGAAGTGAAGAAGAGAATGATGATTTATATGCTGCTATTGACTTAGTTACTGATAAATTAGAAAGACAAATAAGAAAAAATAAAACAAGATTAAATAGAAATATTAAAGATAGTGTTAAGGAATTTAATTTTGATTTTGATATAAAAGATGAAGAAGAGGCTAAAGAAAAAGTAGTTAAAAGAAAAAATATTGAAATGAAACCAATGGATGAAGAAGAAGCTATTCTTGAAATGGAATTATTAGGTCATTCTTTCTTTGTATATAAAGATATGGATACCAAGAACATTTGTGTTCTTTATAAAAGAAAAGATGGAGATTATGGTTTAATTGAGACTAAATAATTCCAAGTATCAACAAAAATGTTGATACTTTTTTGTTTTTATACTTATCAACATAATTGTTAATAAATAAAATGTAAGTTTTAAAGCCATAAGTCTTTAAAACTATTTTTTGAAGACCTTAGGCTTCAAAAACACCAGAGTGACTACAGGCACGAGGTGAAAACTATAATAAAATAAAGGAAATATTTAATATTTACTAGTTTTTTTATTTAAAATATAGTAAAATATTATCTAGGAGATGATTTGATGTTTAAGACATTTAAAAAATTATTTGATAATGAATATAAAGAATTATATAGATTTAGAGTACTAGCAGATAAAATAGATGCGTTAGATGAAGAAATGAGTAAATTATCTGATAAAAAACTTGCTAGTTATACTGATAAGTTTAAGAAAAGATTAGAAGACGGTGAAACACTTGAAGATATTTTAGTCGAGGCTTTTGCAGTTGCTAGGGAGGCCGCCTACAGATGTACTGGTATGAAACCTTTTTATTGTCAGTTACTTGGTGGTCTTGCTATTCATTATGGTAATATTGCAGAAATGAAAACTGGTGAAGGTAAAACTTTGACTTGTACACTTCCTGCTTATTTAAATGCACTTACTGGTAAGGGAGTACACATTGTTACTGTTAATGAATTCTTATCTACAAGAGATTCAGAATGGATGGGTAGTATATTTAAATTTCTTGGTCTTACGGTAGGTCTTAACTTAAGAGAACTTTCTTTTAAAGAAAAGCAAGAGGCTTACGCTTGTGATATTCTATATAGTACTAACAATGAACTTGGATTTGATTATTTAAGAGATAATATGGTTGTTAAAAAAGAAAATAGGGTACAAAGACCACTTAATTTTTGTATTGTCGACGAAGTTGACTCTATTTTAATTGATGAAGCTAGAACTCCACTTATTATTTCTGGAGGAGTTATGCAAGCTGCTAATTTGTATACTGATGCTGATAGATTTGTTAAAAGTCTTAATGAAAATGAAGATTATATTATAGATGAAAAAACAAAGGCAGTCAGTTTAACTGATGAGGGTAGTAGGAAAGCTGAAGAAAAATTTAATTTGAATAATTTGTATGATATTGCTAATACTGCTCTAGTACATCATATTAATCAATCTTTGAAAGCTAATTATGCTATGAGCAAAGATGTTGACTATGTTGTTCAAGATGGTGCTGTTGTAATCGTTGATCAATTTACTGGTAGACTTATGAAAGGAAGGGCTTTCTCCGAAGGATTACATCAAGCTATCGAGGCTAAAGAAGGAGTTAAAATTCAACAAGAAACAAAGACCCTTGCTACTATTACATTCCAGAATTATTTTAGAATGTATAATAAATTAGCTGGTATGACTGGTACTGCCAAAACAGAAGAAGAAGAATTTAGAAATATTTATAATATGTTTGTTATTCAAATACCTACGAATAAACCTGTTATAAGGGAGGATGCTACGGATTTGCTTTATCCTGGCAAAAGTGGTAAATATAATGCTATTGTAAAAGAAATTGAAAAAAGACATAATGCTGGACAACCTGTACTTGTTGGTACTATTGCAATTGAAACTTCGGAATTACTTAGTAAGATGCTAGATAAAAAGAAAATACCTCATGAAGTATTAAATGCTAAAAATCATGCTAGAGAAGCTGAAATTATTGCTCATGCTGGCGAAAAAGGAGCTGTTACTATTGCTACAAATATGGCTGGTCGTGGTACAGATATTAAACTTGGTGAAGGTGTTAAAGAACTTGGTGGACTTTGTGTAATTGGTAGTGAAAGACATGAATCAAGAAGAATTGATAATCAGCTTAGAGGTAGATCTGGTAGACAAGGAGATCCTGGATTTACACAATTTTATGTATCTTTTGAAGATGATTTATTAGTTAGATTTGGTTCTGATAGATATAGAGGTATGCTTGAAAATCTTGGCTTTACTGGAGATCAAGTTATTCAAAATAAAGTATTTTCAAAAACTGTTGAATCTGCTCAAACAAAGGTTGAAGGTAATAACTTTGATATTAGAAAACAACTTTTAAATTATGATGATGTTATGAATAATCAAAGAGAAATTATCTACGCTAAGAGAAACGAAATATTAGATAATGATTCTATTCATGATACTGTTCTTAATGGATTTAAAAATTATATTAGTGAGATTGTTAATTCTCATTTAATAGAAACTAATAAATTAAAAGAAAATGATTATAGTGAGATTTTAGAAGCTTCTAATGAGAACTTATTGAAGAAGCATCGTATTAATTTATCAGAAATTAATGGTAAGTCTGCTGACGAAGTCATTGATATTATATATAATAATGCTACCTATGATTATGAAGAAAAATTAGAAGATATTCCTAATGAAATAAGAGATGAATTTGAAAAAGCTATTTCTCTTAGAGTTATTGATAATCATTGGATGGAACATATTAGTACTATGAGTCATTTAAGAGATGGTATTGGTCTTAGAGGATATGCGAATACTAGTCCACTTCAGGCTTATACTATGGAAGGATATCAATTATTTGATGATATGATAGCTAGAATTGATAAAGATATTAGTATTTATTTGTTAAAGTCAGAAATTAGACAAAATATTGAAAGAAAACAAGTAGTTAAGAATGCTATTACTAATGATAGTAAAGATCATGCTAAAGTACAAAAAAAGAGTACTAAAATTGGAAGAAACGATCCGTGTCCATGTGGCAGTGGAAAAAAATATAAACAATGCTGTGGTAAATAGCTCGCAAACCCCGATAAAATAAGGGAAAAAGCGAGTTTTTCAATAAAAAATGCCCCAAAATAAGGGATGGAGCCATTTTGGAGCCATTTTGATTTAAATATTGGACTATACAAGTAAAATTTATTATGGTTTCATGGTATAATTATGTATGAAAGTTGGTGATTAAATTGAATTATGAAATAATTGATGTAAAACAAGAGGAAAAAGAAAAGTTATATAAATTATTACAGTATGCTTTATATGATGGTTCGCAATACATTGATAATGACATAAATGAAGATTGTATATTTGAATATAGATGGTTTGATAATTATTTTACCGATAATGATCGAAATTCATATTTTATTAAAAGTGGAAATGCCTATGTAGGAATGGTTATGGTAAACGAGAATTTGAAATTTAATAAAGACGGTAAATGCATTGCCGAGTTCCTAATAATGCCAAGATTCAGAAGAAATCATATTGGTAAAAAGGTTGCATATGAAATATTTGAAAAATTTAAGGGCAATTGGGAAGTTCAACCGATGGAGAATAATCCTATTGCATATTCATTTTGGAAGAATATTATATCAGAATATACAAATGGTAATTATATAACTAAAAATGATGGAATAGAGGATGTATTCATTTTTAATAATAAATAGAGGTGTTAATTTATGCAAATAATAGAATATGAAGATAAATATCTAGAAGATGTCAAAGACTTATTAGTTGAACTTGAAGAGTATATTGTATCAATAGATAAAGATCATTTGGATCAAGTTCATCCTGAATATAGGGAAAAAATGGCGGTTTTAGATTTAGAAGAAGTTAATAAGAACAACGGTAAATGTTATTTGGCAGTAGAAAATAATAAAGCAATTGGCTTAATCATGGGTTGCATATTCCCATATGATGAATATGATTATCTAGACTATAAATGTCCAAAAAGAGGAGAAATTACAGAATTAATCGTTACAAATAAAATTAGAAGTAAAGGCATAGGTCAAGAACTAATAAATAAAATGGAAGAATACTTTAAATCCATTGGATGTGAATATGTAATAGTTGATGTATTCGCTTACAATGATATTGGTAAGAATTTTTATAATAAAAAAGATTATCATGCTAGAATGGAAACAATGATAAAGAAAATATAGTGAGAGGAAGTAAACATTATGAAACATGAAATGAAATTAAACAATGGACCATTTGAAAGAATAAAAAATGGAACAAAAACTATAGAATTAAGATTAAACGATGAAAAAAGACAATTATTAAAAATTAAGGATTTAATAGAATTTACTAATAGAACTAATAATGAAAAAATGTTGGTTGAAATCGCGAACTTATATCATTATCCATCATTCGAAGAATTATATAAACATTTTGATAAGGTAGCAATGGGATATGATGAAGATGATATAGCTGATCCAAAAGATATGGAAGAATATTATTCACCAGAAGAACAATCTAAATATGGTGTATTAGGTATTAAAATTAAAAAAATGTAATTTTATCAGTTAAAATATTATAGGAAAATGTTATATAAATGCCAAGTTAGGTGTGGACAAATATTTATAGTGAAATTTAAAAAAGCTTAGAAAATAAGGGAAAACTAAGTCTTTTCTTTTTGTCAAATACCATATAATTATAACTTGGAGCCATTTATGGAGCCACATTTAGATCCACTCTGCTAGAGATAAGTAGAAATAAACCAAAACATAAAGGTAATAAAAGTCCCATTTTTAAAGGAAATTAACGAGTGGGTAGTGGTATAAAACTTAAAAATGCTAGCCATGTGGTTCGGGAAAGAAATATAAATTATTATAAATTTAAAAATATTATATTGAAGATATGGGGCAAATATTGAAATTTTGCTCCTTTTGTTATATATGTAATTACACTTTTTTATACTTGTAATTATCTTTTTTTAATATAGTATTTGAAATTTTTTTAAATAATGTTATAATTAGGTTTATGAAAGAAGTGTAGGTATGAGTAGTATAAGTGATAATAGAGTTAATATAAGTAATGATAACCCTTCTATTGTATTTGATAAGAGTAGATGTGATGAGTGTGGAATATGTAAGAATATTTGTAAATTTAATGTTGGTGTTTACGGATATAGTGATGATGATTATCCTTGTATTAACTGTGGTAGTTGTACTATTATGTGTCCTCATAAATGTTTGTCAGAAAGAGATGAAACTGATAAATTAAGAAATTACTTACATAGCGGTAAGATTGTAGTGTTTCAGATAGCTCCTGCTGTTAGAGTTTCTTTAGGTGAAGAATTTGGTTTTAAACCAGGAACTAATGTAGAAGGAAAAATAGTTACTGCTCTTAAGATGATTGGTGGTAAATATATTTTTGATACTACTTTTGGAGCAGATCTTACTGTTATGGAGGAAGCTAATGAGCTAGTAGATCGAATTAAAAAAGGAATTAAAGGACCGATGTTTACTAGTTGTTGTCCTTCATGGGTTAAATTTTTAGAGATGTTCTATCCAGAATATATTTCTAATTTATCTACATGCAAAAGTCCTATTTCGATGCAAGGATCTATTATTAAAAATTATTTTAGTAAAATTAACAATATTGACAAAGAAGATATTATTAGTATTGCTATTACTCCTTGTACTGCTAAAAAAGCTGAAATACTTAAATTTAATGATATAGATTTGGTTATAACAACTAGAGAGCTTGCTAAATACTTAAAGGAAGAAAAAATTGATTTGAAACAACTAAAAGATAGTTCTTTTAATAGTCTTATGAGCAAAGGAAGTGGTGGAGGGGTTATTTTTGGCACTTCTGGTGGTGTTATGGAATCTACAATTAGGGAAGTATATCATATTTTATATAAAAGAAGACCTACTAAACGACTTCTTAATTTTAAAGATGTAAGAGGATTATCTAATGTGAAGGAAGCGAGTATTACTATTAATGGTGTAATTTTAAAACTGGCCATTATTAATGGTACAGGTGATGCTAGAAAAGTAATTGAAGAAATTAAAACTGGAAAAGTATACTATGACTTTATTGAAGTAATGGCTTGTGAAGGTGGTTGTATAGCAGGTGGGGGACAACCAAGAGTATATACTATTACTAATAATATTAAATTAAAAAGAATGAATGGTTTATATAAAAGTGATAAAAGGATGAAAATAAGAAATGCTTCAAATAATCCTAATATTGTTAATGTTTATGATGAATTTTTGGATAAACCTTTGAGTGATATCAGTAAAAAATATCTACATACTAATTATATAAATAGAAAAGAGGAATAATATGAGGAATATAATGAAACTTGGCATAGATGAAGCTAGAACTACTATGAATGAAGGAAAGGGTGGTCCTTTTGGAGCAGTTATTACTGATATAGAAGGTAAAGTAATTGCGATAGCTTCTAATAAAGTATTAGAAAGTCACGATCCTACTGCTCATGCTGAAATAATGGCAATTAGAAAAGCTAGTGAAATACTTGGTACTCATAATTTAGAAAATTGTATTTTATATGTAACTGGCTATCCTTGCCCAATGTGTTTATCAGCTATTATGTGGGCTAATATTAAAAAAGTCTATTATGGTACTAATTTAGAAGATGCTGAAAAAATAGGATTTAAGGATAAAAAAATATATGATTATTTAAAAAATAATGATAATAATATTCTTAATATTGAACAACTTAATTATGATGAGTGTTTAGAATTATTTAAAGAATATCAAAGAAATAATAAAGAAATATATTAGGAGGTAAATAAATGGAAAAAGTATATGTTTTTGGACATAGAAGTCCAGATACTGATAGTGTTACTGCCGCTATTACACTATCTTATTTGAAAAATAAAATGGGAATGAATACAGTACCGGCTGTACTTAGTTCAATTAATCTAGAATCTAAATATGCACTTAAATATTTTAATGTTCCTGAACCAATATTTTTAAATGATGTAAATATTAAAATTAAAGATTTAAAATATACTAAGAATTATACTATAGGTGAAAAAGATTCTATTTATGAAGCTTATTTTAGAATGAATAAAGTTGGTATTAGTAAAATACCTGTGGTTGATAAAAATAAAAATCTACTTGGTATTCTTAGTATGAAAGATATTGCTAAAGATCAGTTTTCTTTTGATTATAGTTTTGTTGATGCTTCATATGATAATATTTGTGAAGTAATTAAAGGTAAAGAAATACTTAGATTTGATGATGATATTTGTGGTGATTTGATGGTAGCAGCTTATAAAAGTACTACTATTATGGAATCTATCAAGCTTACACATAATAATATTTTGATTATGGGAAATAGACATAGTGTAATTGAATATGCTGTTAATTCTGGAGTTAAACTTATTGTTATTACTGGTGATGGTGAAGTTAAACCAGAGCATTTAGAGATTGCTAAAAGGAACAAAGTTAATATTATTTATACTTCGTTTAGTACTTTAGAAACCACTAAGATATTTAATCTTTGTAATAATGTTACAACTATTTTGAATACGGATAAAGTACTATGTGTTAATGAAAATGACGATATTAATGATTTTATTAAAATTGCTAATAAAACTAGATATAGTTATTATCCTGTGTTAAATAATAAAGATAGGTGTATGGGAATTATTAGATTTTCTGATGTTGGATTTAGTAATAAAAAGAAAGTAATATTAGTTGATCATAATTCTTATGAACAGAGTGCTATTGGACTTGAAGATGCTAGTATATTAGAAATTATTGATCACCATAATATTGGGACAATTGGTACTAATATGCCAATTAATTTTAGAAATATGCCTGTAGGTAGTACTAATACTATTATATATAGTTTATATAAAGAAAATAGAATTGCTATTCCAAAAAATATGGCTGGGCTTATGCTTTCTGGTATTTTATCAGATACTCTTATTTTAACATCTCCTACTACGACTGATTATGATAGAGAAGCAGTTAAAAATTTAAGTAAAATTGCTAAAGTTAATTATGAAGAGTATGGTTTTAACATGATTAGAGCAGGTTCTTCATTAGAGGGAATGACAATGGAGCAAGTTCTTTATAAGGACTATAAAACTTATACTATTAAGAATGCTAAAGTTGGCTTAAGCCAAGTTATTACTACTGATATTAACGATGTTTTAGATAAGACTGATGAATATGTTAAACTACTTAATACGGTATGTGAACATAATAATTATCTATATGTATGTTTATTTGTTACTGATATATTAAAAAATGGTACTTATGTTTTATATAGCGATAGAGCAAAAGAACCATTAGAAGTTGGATTTGATATAAAGAATATGAAACAAGGAACTTTTTTGAAAAACATTGTATCAAGAAAGAAACAAATACTTCCAGTACTTATGGATGATGGTGAATAAATTATTTTGATATCAACGAATATGTTGATATCTTTTTATTTGGTATGAAGTGATAAATAATTATACTAAGTATTAGATTTAGATAATAAAGAATATTAAATTTTTTTAGCAAATAAATAATTTATTCTTTCTTATTAAAGGGAAATCTGCTATAATATTATGTGAAAGAGGTGAAATAATGAAAATATTATCTGTAAATGCCGGAAGTAGCTCTTTAAAGTTTCAATTATATGAAATGCCTGAAGAGGAAGTATTAATTTCTGGTGTATTTGAAAGAATTGGTATAGGTAATAGTTTTTATACTATTAAATTAAATGGTGAAAAAATAAAAAAGGAAGTGGAATTAAATAATCATAAAGATGCTTTTGAAATTTTAGTTAAGGAATTAATTGATAATAATGTTATTAATTCTTGCGATGAAATTAAAGCAGTAGGACATAGAACAGTTCAAGGTGGTGAAAAATACGACCATACTGTAGTTATTGATGATTCCGTTATTAATGATATGGTAAAATATTCATCACTTGCTCCTTTACATAATCCTGCATCTATTACAGGAATTAATGCTAGTAAAGAAGTATTTCCTAATGCTTTACAAACTGCTGTCTTCGATACTGCTTTTCATGCTAGTATGAAAGAAGTGGATTATCTTTATCCTGTTCCTTATGAATGGTATACTAAATATGGAATTAGAAAATATGGGATGCACGGTACTAGTCACAGATATGTATCTATGAGAATGAACGAAATTTTGGATAAATCTGATACAAAAATCATTACTTGTCATATTGGTAATGGAGCCTCAATTTCTGCAGTTAAAGATGGAAAATGCATTGATACTTCAATGGGGCTTACTCCTAATGCTGGTGTAATGATGGGAAGTCGTTGTGGTGATATTGACTGTAGCATTATACCTTATATTATAGAACAAACAGGAATGTCTGCTAAAGAAGTTGATACTGTTTTAAATAAACAGAGTGGACTACTTGGAATTAGTGGTGTGAGTAGCGATTCAAGAGATATTGAAGATGGTATTAAAAATGGTAATGAGAGATGTAAGTTAGCTCAAGAAATGTATGTTAAGAGAATTGTTGAATATATTGCTAAATATTATGTTTTATTGGGTGGATGCGATGCTATTGTATTTACTGCTGGTGTTGGTGAAAATTCAATTTCTACAAGAAAACAAATCCTTGATAAACTTACTGTTCTTGGTGTTAAAATAGATGAAAAGGCTAACGATATTAGAGGAGTAGAACAAAAAATTACTGCAGATGATTCTAGTATTCCAGTATATATTATTCCTACTAATGAAGAACTTATGATCGCTAGGGATACTTACTCTTTGATGTTACAAGGTTAATATGAATATATATAAACAAATTTATAAACAAATTAAAAAATATGATACCATTGTTATTGCAAGACATATAGGTGCAGACCCTGATGCACTTGGATCCCAGTTTGCTTTAAAAGATATTATTTTAAATTTATTTCCTGAAAAAAAAGTTTATGCTGTAGGTAATCCTGCTAGTAGATTTAAATTTTTTGGAATTAATGATAAAATAGATGATATTGATACTAATAAATCACTGTGTATTGTTTTAGATACTCCTGATATTAAAAGAATTGATGGGGCTAACATTAATAATTTTGAATATATTATTAAGATGGATCATCATCCTTTTATAGAAAAGTATGCTAATATTGAACTTATAGATGATGATGCTTGTAGTACTAGTCAATTGATTTTAGAACTTGTTTTTAGTAATAAAATTAATTTAACTAAAGAAGCCGGAGAGAGATTATACTTAGGAATAGTTGGAGATACTGATAGATTTCTACATGATTATACTTCTCCTAAAACATTTTCATTAGTCAATAAATTATTAGAGAATGTTAATATTGATTTTACTTCTCTATATAAAATTTTATATCAAAGACCAATGGTAGAAGTTAGATTTGAAGGATATATTTATCAAAATTTAACTTTAACTGATAATGGTGTTGCATATATTAAAATTACAGATAAAATTATGAAGGAATATAATGTAGATAGTGCGGCTGCTGGTAATATGATAAATGATTTAAAATTTGTTAATGAAATTATGGTATGGATATTTTTATCAGAAGATATTAAGAGTAATTTAATTAGAGCAAATATACGCTCAGTTGGTCCTTATGTAAATGATGTTGCTACAAAATATGGTGGTGGTGGACATAAGTATGCTTCAGGAGTTAAATTAAAAACTTGGGAAGATGCCGATAAATTAGTTGATGATTTAGATAATTTAGTAAAAAAATTCAAACAGAAGTAAATTTAATCTTTTGTTTGACTTTTTTTTACTACTGTGTTAAAATATTAAATCGTTTATAGGGGGGCAATATTGTGTAAATATTGTTAGGAGGTGTAATCATGAACGAAAAAATATTTAAAGAATTAGAAAAAATAAATAATTTTGATTTAAAATCTTACAACTCGCTTATTATAAAATATGGTGAACTAAATGTTTTGAAAGTATTTAGTTCTCTGTTAGATAAATCTAATGAAGCTGAACGACAAGAAATTATTAATAAGTATTTTGCTGCTTATTTAACAATTGAACTTAATAATATAAATATTGATAAAAATACTTATTTCTTATTATCGGATAGATATGGTGAACTAAATGTTATTAAATATTTTAATGATTTGTTAAAATTTAATGATGATAAAGATGAAGTAAAGAAAAAATATGCATCAATATATTCTTTTATATTTGAAGATAATGAAATTATCGATGATTTAGAGGATAGTGAAAATGAAAAGGGTTCTAGTGGTGATGATACAAAAATATTTCTAAATGAAGTTGGAAATATTCCTCTTTTAACTGCTGAAGAAGAAAAAAAGTATTTTCATATAATTAAAGTTAGCAAACAAGATATTGAAATAGCAAAAATAGATGATGATTATAATTTATCTTTTTATGATATTGATATGGTTCTTTCTTCAATTAGCACTAATGAACAAATAAAAAAATTGAAAGTTATTAGAAATGGTTTATGTGAAAAAGATAAAATTAAAGTAGACAAATATTTAGATGTATGGAAACATATTAATCTAAATAGGAAAACAAAAAATATCATTCCTATTAATGACGATTTAGTTAAAATAGTGGGAATCAACTATTATTCTGATAATTTAATTGATTCAGATGTTTTAGATAAACAATTTGAATTAATAGTAACGTATATTAACGTAAAAGAAAAAATTGTATCGTCTAATCTTAGACTTGTTGTATCAATTGCAAAGAAGTACTATGGTAAAGGTTTGGATTTTTCTGATTTAATACAGGAGGGAAATATTGGCCTTATGAAGGCTGCTAATAAATTTGATGTTGACAAAGGGTTTAGATTTTCTACTTATGCTAGTTGGTGGATTAGGCAAGCTATTACTAGAGCAATTGCAGATCAATCTAGAAATATTCGATTACCGGTACATGTAGTTGAAAAAATTAATAAGCTATTTATGTTAAGAAATATGCTTTCTTCCGAACTTAATCGCGAGCCTACTGTTGAAGAAATTGCTAGTAGGATGAACATAACACCAAAACAAGTAGAACATTATATATTAATTGCACAAGATGATATTTCTTTAGAAATGCCAGTAGGTGATGATAAAGATTCTTTCTTAGGGGATATGATTCCTTCTAATGATGAAGATATTGAAACTATTAGTGAGAATCAGAATTTAAAAGAACTTGTAAATGAATCGCTTGAAACATTAACTGAACGAGAGAAAATGATTTTAGAATATAGATTTGGATTAAAATCTGAAAAAATAATTACACTTGAAGAAATTGGTAATATGTTGGGGTTGACTAGAGAGAGAATTAGACAAATTGAAGATAAAGCTTTAAGAAAATTGGGACATCCTTCTAGAACCAAGAAACTTAAAAATTTCTACTTTAATTGTGATTAATAAACAAGAGTATGAATAAT
>CAMEJC010000033.1 GCA_945919295.1 uncultured Mycoplasmatota bacterium | reverse complement strand
ATTAATTCCCCCTTGATCTTACTATTTCTGATAAAAAGATTCCACAGGCTACGGAAGCATTTAAACTATTTACTGTTCCTTTCATGGGTATTTTAGCTAAGTAATCACAATTTTCACTTACTAATCTACTTATTCCTTTTCCTTCGTTTCCAATAACTACCGCTATTTTGGTTTTATAATCGATTATTGTATAATCTTCTCCTTCCATATCGGTTCCTACAATCCAATAACCATAATCTTTTAATTTATTAATAGTATTGTTTAAATTTGTTACTTTAACTATTTTTACTTTATCAATAGTGCCAACGGAAGTTTTGACGACAGTACTTGTTATTCCAACTGAACGATCATTTGGTATAATGATAGCATCAACACCAAAAGCTTCGCTCGAACGAATAATGGCTCCAAAATTATGGGGATCTTCTATATGATCTAGAATAACAATAAGTGGATATTCTTTATTAATATTGGGAATGATATCATCAAATGAATATGTTTTAACATTCTCAACTTCTAAAATTATTCCTTGATGTAGTCCCTTACACATTTTATCTAATTCTCTTGGTTCTAATAATTTAGTTTCAATATTTTTCTTTTCGATAAGGGATATTATTTTTTCATCTTTAAATTTATTACTTAAATATATTTTTTTTATTTTTTCTTGACTATTTAATTTTTCAATAGCAACATTTTTTCCATATACTTGCATTACTTCACCTCAATTAAATTTAGAATTTCTTTTAGTCTTATTTTATTATTTAAATATAGGTCTCCTAATAAGGTTTCAAAACCAGTCGATAATTTATATGTTATAATGTCAGTATTCTTAGGATGATTATCTTTTTTGTTATTTCTTCCTCTTTTAACGATACTAATTTCTTCTTCAGTTAATATATTATTATCAATTAAATTATTTAATATTTTTACTTGTCCTTTAGCGGATACATATTCAATTGATTTTTTTTGAAGGATATTTGGATCATTAATACCGATTGTTAATAGTTTTTCTCTAATATATAAAGAAAATACTGCATCACCAAGTAAAGCTAAAATTTGAACATTAATTGTTTTTGTATTCATAAGTACCTCAATTCTTCTTGTTATTATATATTATTTAATTACTATTGTCAATTATTAAAAGAAAAAAAGCAGCTTATTATTATGCTGCATTTCCATAGTTACTTTGCATTTGTCCAAACATAGTTGGTCCTTGCTGAGATGGTGTTCCTGAAATAGGAATCGGATTATTTACTGGCTCATTAGTTTGTCCAAAGAAAGGCCCATTCACAACTGGAACTTCAACATTTTGCGATGAAGGATTTGATACATTAAAATTATCAGTTGTGTCCATTAAATTATTTACCTCTGGTAATGAAGGCTCCCATAAATTTCCATTAAAGTCAATCGGACGATTATTTGGAACATAATTACTAGAAGCAGGGGAATCTACTTTTGGTAATTCAAAACTTGGAATACTTTGAAAAACACTTGTATTATTTGAAACATTATTAGTTTCTGGAATATTAAAATTTTTAGTATCAGTATTTGGAAGAGGAGATGCAACTGGAGTATCCACTACTGGAGGTAGTGGTTCTGCTACTTTCTCATTAGGAATAGCATTTGGTATGGTCTTGGGAGTATCGATATTTAATTCTTCTTTTCCATTATACTCTTCATTTAGCTCTTTTAAAGTTTCTCTCGTAGGATTATTTAATATTTTTTCAGCAATTTTTTCTAATTCTTCTTTGGTAAAGTACTTCATATATACCCCTCCTTATTATAAATAAATTATAATATAAAAAAATAAAAAAGTAAATAGAATTTATTTACTTTTATATTAAATTATCTCTTTCATAAATATTTACTTGATAAGGAGTATAAATGTCGATATGAGATTTTTTAGTAAACTTTATGAAACATAAATCTTCAATAACGATATCTTTATTGGGATTTAAATCAAATGTATGTTTGTTTTCTTTTTTTAATTTAGGATTATTTAATCCCATTCGAGTTATATTAATATTATTAGCTATATATATCGTAATATTATTATCATTATAATAATCAATTCTAATCTTATTATCAATAAGAAGAGAGCCAGATCCTTTTAACTGATAACTTCGTGGTTTTATTTCTTTTTTAGGAGTAATTCTTTTTATTTCTTTTAGGTTTAGACTATTTAGAATACTACCATCTGTTAATAATCCTGGTGTATCAATTATTTTTAAATTATCTATTTCTAATTCTATTTTATTTAAAGTAGTAGAAGGATATACACTAGTAGTTATTTCTATGTTTTTATCACTATAATTTTTAATTAATTTATTTATTAATGTCGACTTTCCTGAGTTAGTCATTCCCACAAAATATACTTTCTTATTATTACTATATTTTTTTATTTTATTTAATAGATTATCTAAATTGTAATTTTTAATTGAACTTATTATTTCAATATCTAAGTAATTATTAGTCATATTAGATATATAATTTATTAATTTATAATCTTTAACGGATTTAGGTAATAAATCTTTTTTAGTTAGAACAATTATTACATTATTAAAATTATTTATATATTCTAAATTTATATTTAAAACTGATGTTAGATAAACCACTAATGAATCTTTAGGAATACTTTCTAATATTTGATAATAATCGTTATTAGTTAAAGATGTTATTTTATATTCACCATAGTTTTTTAATTTGAAGCATCTCTCACATATGTTTTTATTTAAATCATCTACATATCCTTCTTTATCTTTATTAGTACTTTGAAGATTAATTCCACAGCCATTACATTTTTTAATCATAATATCTACCTACTTTAAAGATACCTTTTTTAGTCATTTTATTTATTTTTTTCTTTTCAATAAAGCGATATATCTTTGTTAAAGGCATATCAATATCCGACATAGGATTTACTAAAATAGTCATAATACCAACTTTATTTCCTCCGTAGATATCAGTCATTAATTGATCTCCTATAATGGCTACTTCAGACAAGTCATAATTATAAGTTTTTAATACTTTAAGAAATTTATTTTTTTGTGGTTTTCTGGCACTAGCACAGCAATCAACATTTAAGGCTTTTTTAAATGGTTCTAATCTAGATTTAGGCGAATTGGAAAAAATGATTACTTTAAATCCCATAGTAGTTAGTTTATCAAAAAGATCTCCTAACTTTTTTGTTGGAGTTTTATCGACATATGGTACACAAGTATTATCTAAATCAAATAATAAACATTTGACACCATTTTCTTTTAATTTTTCGTAATTTATTGTATATATACTTTTTTGATAAACATCAGGAAAAAAATAATCCATATTACACCTCGATATAATTATACTTTATTTTTGATAAAAAAGAAAGATATTTACTGTCATATTTAGTATTTTATAATATACTAATGTCAATAATTTTATTATCAAGAGAATAATATTTAATTATTTTCTATATTATTTATTATAGGAGGTAATTGATGATTTTTAATCTTTTTGATTTTATTATTAATAATTTAACATTTTTTACAGGAGCGTATTCTAATAATGTTTTTCCTGATCCTTTATCTAAAGAAGAAGAAGAAATGTATATTGATAAAATGATGAAAGGTGATAAGGAGGCTAGAGCTAACCTTATTGAACATAATTTGAGATTGGTAGCTCATATTGTTAAAAAATTTGAGTCTAATACTAATGATATTGATGATTTGATTGGTATTGGAACAGTAGGTTTAATTAAAGGAATAGATAGTTTTTCTCCTAATAAGAATGTGAGACTTACTACCTATATAGCTAAATGTGCGGAAAATGAAATTTTGATGTATTTTAGGTCTGATAAGAAAAACTCTAAAAATGTTAGTCTTTACGACGGAATAAGTTATGATAAAGATGGAAATGAAGTAACTATTTTAGATGTTTTAAAGACTACTGAACCGGATTTTGCTGAAGAAATATATAAAAATGATAATATTAAATTACTTAGAGAATATATGAAAATTTTAACTCCAAGAGAAAAAGAAGTACTGACTAAAAGATATGGACTTGATGGTAATGATGAGATTACACAGAAAGAGATAGCAAAGGATCTTGGTATTTCGAGAAGCTATGTATCAAGAATTGAAAAAAGAGCCATTACAAAAATACTTAGAGAATTTATAAAAAAAGATAGTCATAATAAGTAAAATTGTAAATAAATATTGACTAAACTTTATTTTTATGATAAAGTTAATATCGAACTGATGAGGAGGGAATACAATGAAGAAAGTAACAAATAAGAAAACTAGATCCGTAAATAATAGACCAAATTGTTTAAAAATTACTAAGAGTACTCAAAAAGTTAATATGACCACTGTTACTCTTAAAGATGGTAGTAAGGTAAAAACTAGTGTTAGAGAAGCTAGAACTATGAAGAAAAATAATCAAGTAGCTTAATTAAAAGATGGATATTGATATCCATTTTTTTGTTTATCCATAATTATTGTTGATAGAAAGAAAATATGACCACTATTAATTAGTCATATTTTTCTTTTTCTTCTTTGGCTTTATCTAACAACTTGTTATAATATTCTTGACCTAACATATATTCTTCAGCAATTATTTCATCTTCAGGTTTCTTTTTATTTTCTTCACTCATATTAAAAGCTCCTTTCTTTATTTATTATAAAGAGAGGAGTTTATTTTATACTAATAAACTATTTATTTTGTCTATAGGATTATTACTACTCGTTATATATGATCCTACTACGGCGATATCCGCTAGTTCTACTTCTTTAATAGTATGATTATTTATGCCACCATCGACTTCTAACTTTATATTATAATTTTGAATTAATTTCTTGATTTCTTTTAATCTATTTGGACTAGATAATATAAAAGGTTGTCCTCCTAGACCTGGTTCGACAGTCATTACTAGAAGTAAATCAATATATTCTAGATATGGTAACAGTAGTTCTAAATTGGTATTTGGTTTTATCGAAATGCCTGTTTTAAAACCATATGATTTTACTTTAGTCAAAATTTCTTTGATATCTTTATTAATTTCAAGATGAATGGTTATATATTCAATATTTGTTAAATCTTTGATATTTTCAATGTAAAGAAGAGGATTTTCAACCATTAAGTGAACATCTAATTTCTTATCTGACACTTGTGATATAGTCCTTATTTCTTTAATATTGAATGTCTTTTGAGAGACAAATATACCGTCCATTACATCAACATGAATATATGTAATGTTTGTCTTATTTAGTAATTTTACCATTTCTTTTCTGTCTTGTGAATTTAGAATTGATACTGATAATTCCATACTATTTACCTCCTATAAAGGATTTGTAATTATTATATCTCGATAATAAAATTTCTCCATTTTCTACTAACTGCTTAACTTGGCAGTTGTCTTCTTTAATATGCATGCAGTCACGATATTTGCAAAATTCTAAATTATCAAACATTTCTTTCATATTATCTCTAATATCTAGTTTAGTCATACCATGAAAATCAACAGAGGAAAAACCAGGAGTATCTGCAACAAGACCACCATTTATTTCATATAATGTTACACATCTTGTCGTATGTTTGCCTCTTCCTAAAGCTTTGGATATTTCATTTGTTTGAAGAGACAAAGTTTTATCTAATCTATTTAAAAGTGATGATTTCCCTGCTCCTGATTGACCTGCAAAAACGGTTATTTTATCTTTAATTATCTTTTTTATTTCTTTAACGTCATCGTTTGTTACAACTTTATAACCTATTTTTTGATAATAAGATATTATTTCTTTAATTTTTATTTGTTCTTCTTTAGATAATAAATCTAGTTTAGTTAAACATATTATTGGTTCAATATTGTTATATGAGATGATTGTTAGAAGTTTATCTAATAGATTACTATCAAAATTGGGTTCTTTTACTGATGTTACAATAATAGCATTATCAATATTGGCTATTGTCGGTCTTATTAGTGAATTTTTACGTGGTTTTATTTCAAGAAGATAATTATTTATATCATCAATTATGACATTGTCTCCTACTAAAGGAATTATTTTATCACTTCGAAATCTTCCACGTGGTTTACATACATGAATGCCTTTTTTTGTCCTAACCGTATAGTTATTACTTTGATTTTTTATTATTATGCCTTCCATTTATACTCCTTACTCATCATCCGTTGGCATTAGAGGATCTGTTGGATTTTCTTCTGGCTTTTTTGAAACAGTTATTTTTAATGTATATCCTTCATAAATTGGATCTCCTGGTTCTCTTCCTTGAGATAATATTAGATTTTCTTCAGTATCTTTTGTTTCTTCATATGTTATATCTAGTGTTAATTTGTACTCTTTTGCAAAATCTTGGGCTTGAGATAAAGTCCATTTTTCTTTTACCATGTCAGGATATACATCAACTTCAGGAATATAAAGAATAACGCTATCATTCTCATATAATTTTATTTCTTCTTCTTTATTGAATTTTGGTTCTTGATCAATTATTAAATCTTCTTTATCTTTATATTCAGAAGCATTTTCTACAGATTTGGTTTTCATTTCTACTTTAATACCACTTAATTCTAATTTAGCTTTTATTTCATAGTAATTTTTACCGGCATAATCTTCTAATAATAGAAACTCTTTTCCTGTCGATTCAACAATTGTAATAGTGCTTCCCTTTGTTTTTGTAGATCCAGCTTTGGGTTCTGTTCTTATAACTAAACCTTTTTCAACAGTATCACTTTCTTCAGATTTAGTTGTGTATTCTAAACCTTTTTCTTTAATTGTTTTAATAGCTTCTTCGGTTTCTAAACCAACAACGTCTGGAACTTTGACTTCTTTGACATCATTACTGCTTATTAAAAGATAAACAAACGCAAGAACAATTAAGATTACTAATAAAATTATGGCTAAAATAATTGGTAATTTGTTTTTTTCATTTTTTTCGTTTGATGTTGTAGAATCTTCTTCTTGATCTAATGGTTTATCCACTATTGTTTTTTTAGATTCTTTAGCGATAGGAGCGATTACTTTTGTTTCCTCTAAATCGTTTTCAGGATATTCGTAAACTAATCTTTTTTCATTATCTTTTTCCATAGCTGTTTGTAAGTCATTATACATTTCTCTCACTGAATCATATCTGTTTTTAGGATTCTTTGCAGTTGCCTTTAAAACAATGTTTTCAACTGATTGTGGTATAGTTGGATTTTGTTTTCTAATACTAGGCATTTTTTCTTTCATATGCTTTAGAGCAATTTCAACGGCAGTATCTCCTTTAAATGGTACTGAACCAGCAAGTAATTCATACATTAAAATTCCTAATGAATAGATATCGCTTTTAATTGTTGATCCTTTTCCATTAGCCTGCTCTGGTGGTAAATAATGAACTGATCCCATTACAGAATTTGTCTGAGTTAATTGTGTTGAATTTAGGGCCATTGCAATACCAAAATCGGTTATTTTTACTAAACCATTATCTTCAATCATGATATTTTGTGGTTTGATATCTCTATGTATAATATAGGCTTCATGAGCGTGAGATAATCCATCAGTTAATTGACTCATAATATCAATTACTTCAGGTAGGGTTAGGGCTCCTCTTTTCTGAAGAAGTTGTTTTAAAGTTTTTCCTTCAATATATTCCATTACAATGTAATAGTTGCCGTCTTCTTCGCCAACATCATACACTTCGACGATATTAGGATGAGATAAATTAGAAACTGATAACGCCTCTCTTTTAAATCTTCTGATGAATTTTTCATCATTAGACAAGTCTCCTCGTAATACTTTAATTGCAACTTTTCTTTCCAATATGTTATCGTTTGCTAAATAAACATTGGCCATGCCACCTTCACCAATCATTTTAATGATTTCGTATCTATCATTTATTTTTTGACCCTTAGATAGCATTATAAATCACCACTTTCCTTTTTTAGATAAGCAATTGATATATTATCAGTACCACCACGCATATTACTTTTCTTTATTAATTTTTCAACTTGTTCTTCTACTCCTATATTGCTATTTAAAACTTTTTCAATTTGATCATCTGCGACCATGTTAGTTAGACCATCACTACATAGAAGTAATCCTTGAACAGTGTTATCTACATCAAAGATATCTATTTCGATAGGATCATTGGCACCAAGAGCTCTAGTTAGTAAATTCTTTCTTGGATGAAATTTGGCTTGTTCAACAGTTAACTCGCCAGTGGAGACAAGTAAATTTACCAAGGTATGATCCTTTGTTACTTTATGTAATTTTTCATTCTTTATGACATATCCCGATGAATCTCCAATATTGCCATAAAGAATATAATCATCAGTTTTGATAGCAATCACTAAAGTTGTTCCCATTCCTTTACTCTCAGGATGCTCTTTTGTATAAGAAAATATTTTATTATTTATTTCTTTTACAATATTACGAAGCCATTCGATGGCGTCTTCTTTTTTACCTAGCGTTTCAATACTTTCAAAGCTTTCGGTAATATGCTCAATAGCAATATTTGAAGCAACTTCTCCAGCCTTATGTCCTCCCATTCCATCCGCTACTGCTAAAATAAATTCGTTATTTTTATTATTTATTATTGTTACATTATCTTCATTATGTGTTCTTACTTTTCCTGCATCAGTCATATAAAATGTCTGCATATATTCACTTCCTTTTAATTATTAGCTCTTAATTGCCCACAAGCGGCATCGACCGAGCCTCCAAATTCTTTTCTTATTGTTACATTTATCTTATTTGACTTAAGTATATCATAAAATTTTAAAATTTTCCACTCTTTTGTTCTTTTGAATCCAATATTCTCAGTTTCGTTATAAGGAATTAGATTAACATAGCAGTTTAAACCCTTTAACAATTTTACTAATTCTTTGGCTTCTTTTTCACTATCATTAATTCCTTCTAGCATGATATATTCGAAGGTTACTCTTCGGTTTGTTTTTTTTATATATTCCTTGATAGTACTAATTAATTCATCTAAATGATAAGCTTTATTGATAGGCATTAATTTGCTTCTTAACTCATCGTTTGGAGCATGCAAACTAATAGCCAAATTGACTTGCCCTTCTTCATTCATGAACTTTTTGATACCAGGAACAACGCCACAAGTAGAAATAGTGATATGCCTTGATCCAATATCGATCCCTTTACTGCAATTAATTATTTTGACAAAGCGTATAACATTATCATAATTATCAAATGGTTCTCCTATTCCCATTACTACTACATGGGTTATTCTTTTGCCAATATCTTCTTCAATTAAAAGTATCTGTTGTACTATTTCATATGCTAATAAATTTCTAACTTTTTTTAGTCTTCCACTTTCACAAAAGGCACATGTCATATTACAACCTACTTGTGATGAAACGCAAATACTTATTCCATAATTGTGAAACATTAGAACAGATTCAATTTTATTTCCATCTTCTAGTTCAAAAAGATATTTATTTACATCTTTTCCTTTTTGCTTAATTAGTAATTTTATTTTATATAGTGAAAAATTATTCTTTAATCTTTCTCTTAATTCTTTGCTGATATTTGTCATTTCATCAAATGATGTAAATCTTTTCTTATATAGTCCCTCATAAACTTGAATGCTTCGAAATGGTTTTTCACCAATTGATGTGAAATATTCTTCTAATTCTTTTAATGTTAAATCATATATATTTTTCATCATTCACTTCCAAACTTTATCTATTTATATTATATCAAAAAATAGCATGTATTAAAACCACTTTTTGTTTTTTATATAATTTATGTTAATTTTTATTTGAAATTCCGTTTTTATAAAAAAAACTGAAATAAGTCTGATTTATAGTATAATAGATAATGTTTCTTTGCTTATGAGGAGGGATTTTAAATGAAAACTTGGAAACATTTAACTTTTGAACAAAGAAAAGTTATCTCAAATGGAATATCACATAATTATAAATTAAAAGAAATAGCTGAAACAGTAGGATTCGATCCAACAAGTATTTCCAAAGAAGTTAAAAGAAATAGAGACTCTATTACCATAGGTAAAAATATTACTAATTGTAAAAGAACAAATAGATGGCCTTATGTTTGTACCGGTTGCAATAAAAAGTATAATAATCTATGTGTTTTTACTAAATATAAGTATGATGCAAAAAAAGCACAAGATAAAGCAGATATTAATTTAATTAATTCTAGAAAAGGTATTGATATAGACTCTGAAGATTTTAAAAAACTTGATAAAATTATTAAAGATGGTATTGATGATAAAAAATCTATTTATCAAATAACTATTGAAAATAAAGAAACAATAGATAAATCTGTTACTACTCTTTATAGGTACATAAACAAAGGATATTTAACCACAAAAAGAATGGATCTACCTTATGCAGTTACTTATAAAAAAAGAAAACATAATAAAAAGTATGCTTATTCTGAAAATAAGAAAATTGACAGAACAGGTCATACTTATATTGATTATCTTGCCTATATACACAAACATCCAGGAATCTATGTCTGGCAACTAGATTTTCTTGGAACAATTAAGACAGATAACAATAATATTTTATCATTTATTCTACCTAATTTGCAATTCTTTTTATTAGATTTGATTAAAAATCCAAATCAGGAAAAGGTCGTAGAATTCTTTGATGATTTAGAAGAAAGAATTGGAACTAATGCTTTCATAGAATTAATACCAGTTATTTTAACTGATAGAGATCCAAACTTTACTGATATTGATGGTATTTGTTTTTCTAAAATAACAGGTGAAGAAAGATGCAAATTATTTTTCTGTGATTCTTATGTATCTAATCAAAAACCAAATGTAGAAAACATAAATAAACAATTAAGATTATTTTTTCCTAAAGGTAAAACAATAGATACATATAAAAAACAAGATATCAAAAATGTTAATCAAACACTTTTAAATAGACCATTAAAGTCATTAGATAGTTATACGCCGAAAGATGCATTTATTAATGTTTTTGATGAAGATTTATTTAACAAATTATTTTAAATATTGTCAATGGCGAACGTAAATGAGTTCATCTTGACCATTGACAATAAAATACTTTTATAATATTTATTCAAATAAAGCTCAGCTTTATTTGTTATTAATTAAATAAAAAGCAAGGAAACAAAAAACTGCAATAAGTCTGAAAAACGGAAATAACCTCCGTAATTTTGTCGTGGAACAATTTAAGTAATATTTATAGAAATTAAAAGACTTATTTCCGTTTTTCTACTTTAAACATGAAATAAGTCTAAAAAATTATTTAATTTTTTATAAACCTGCATTTAGTCTAAAAATCTGCGTTTTATATAATTTAAAAGTGATATCTTAAAGGACATCACTTAAAATTTTATTTATAGTATTTATATTTATGACAATCTCATTGGATCTTCTCTTGTTCCAGTTCCTCCTGTATATATGACACTGGAATCTATACTAAATACTGGTCTTACTGGTAACCCATTGTAAACTAGTCCGTAGCCAATATTAGCTTCTTCTTTAATAGTAGCAGCATAGTTAGTTAAGTTTAGTGTAGCACCATGAGATATTATCCATTCTTTTAATCCTAAATATAGCCAATTATTTTCTTTAACAAAAGTATTACTATAAGAATTTATTTCCTTTGTCCAAAATAATGGTGACGTACTAAATCCATAATCATTTGCATATAATAATCCAACCTTGGCACTATATGTTTCGGTATTTCCTATTTCAAGATTATACACTTCTTGCGCTGTCCTATAAATGGCATCAAAGTAATTTACATTTCCTACTTTCCATGTAGTTGTTACTATTTTATTTTGCCATTCAGAACTAAATGTATTTATTAAATTTGTATTTAAATTATTTATTACAAGAGGACCTTCACCCCAAGTGTTGTTTGAACTATTACCATTTTTGTTATTATATGCATATGTCGGTACATTATTTAATAAATATCCTCGATAATTCTCATCATTAGGAGATGTATTTCCTATATATCCACCATCAGTACCAAGCATACTAGTTGTCGCATAGTCAGCAGATATTAATTTGACATTACCATCTATTACGCCAATAATTCGATATAGGTTATTATTTGGACATGTTTCTTCTGTACTGCCAAAGCAAACATAATTATTGGGATTTTTTCCGGAATAACGATAACTATTATCACCAGCACTATTTGCTAAATTACTATCATGATAATACACAGAAGTATCACCAGCTTCATAAACTGATTGAATTGTTGATGCCAACGTACTATTTGCATAAGGTGTCGGATCTATTGTTACTGATGACTGTTCTTCACCTATTGTATATGGATTACTTGCTGTACCATCTCCGCCTCCCCATACTGTATTTGAATTAAGTGTTACAACAGGCCTTAAATAATGAGAGTTTTGAACTAGATCGCCATTTAATGTACCATCTGCTTTAACAATAAATACTGATGATGTTTTTATTCCTATTACATAATTATATTGCCATGGTGTCATTACCCAATAATCAATATTACTATTTAAATAATAATCTGAATTAGCAGCGTTTAAACCTCCAGCATACATTACCTCGTCCATCGTTATCATTGCTACTGGATAAGAAAGAGTTTTATTTCCACCTGATACGGCATAAACATAAGCATTTTCGGGACATGTAAAAGTTGGCGTGTTATTAAGATATCTTGTTTTATATGCTGCATAATTTACACTACTTGTCACATCACTAAAAATTGAGGAAGCTTTTACTTGAGCGACTCCATTAGTATCTGTTACATCATTGCAATAGCCTGATGTAAGACTAAATTTATCTTCATTGGAAGAAAGACTGTTTTGATAAAATGTATTAATATTACTAGCTGCTGTCGAAGGGCCATAAACATTCTTGTATGGAGACGCTGCGGTTGATGATTTAGACCCTGATACGCTAATAAATACTGATGTACTTCCGGTTGTAGAATCTGCCCCACTAGCGGTTGCAGTCGTACCTTGATAAATCATTCTGACCGAATTATCATTTGTTACTCTTATAATTCTCCAATAAGTATTATCTAAAAGAACATAATTATTATCTATTATTCCTCTATAATAGTATGTTTTTCCACTTCCTTCATCTGCTACATACATTCCACTATTATCTGCTGTTGGGACTGTTGTAAAATCAGGAGGATTATTTGAGGTATTAGTTTCTATGGCACTCTTTCCACCATTATCTGATATTACTTTATCTGATAATAATGTTACTGTAGCACCGCCTCCAGAATCTGGCACGTATTCTTCAAATACATATTTAACTGAAAAAACATTATTTATACTTTCAATTGCTTCTCCTACTTCTACATACAACATTTTAATTGTGAAAGTGATTTCGCTATTAGCGGGAATTATATCTCCTTCTGATATTCCTTCTATTATGCAACTTATATCTGTGTTACTTTTATTTGTATTTAGTTCACTTAATATGTAATCATTACTACTATAATTAGTAATGGTAATTTTATATACAGCTACTGAACCATTCTCAGGCAATGTAGTATACATATTAGTTTCATCCTTAGAAAAAGTGGAATTGTATGTATTATATGCACCATCACTAAGACGTTCTGTTTCTAAACTGGTGATTCTAATATCGGCAGATACTCTGGTAACTACTTCCCCTGTTATATTAAGGGTAGTATTTAAAGCTGAATATCCTATAGAAATAGTAACAATACTAAGAATAATGGCTAAACTAATAAGTATTCGTTTTGTTAAACTACTATTTAATATTTGTTTCATGATTTCTCCACCTTTTTATATTTCTCTATTCTATATAATTATAACATAATTTTTTCTAAATAGCTATTAATTAATTAAGAAAGGTGAAAAAGGAATAAAGAAAAAAAAGAAAGTCTACATATTTGACTTCCTTTTTATATATTCTTCTAATGTTAAATTGTTATCATATATATATCTGGCAATATTTCCAACATATCTTAGATGCCACGGTTCATAACTATATTTAGTTATATCTTCCCCCAAGTTTGACAGTTTTAATATAAAAGTCCTTTCTAGACTATATAAAATCTAGTTTTTTTATTGTTTTACTATCGTGTGCGTTATCTCGTATTATTGTATAATGATATTAGATGGTAAAGGTGATATTATGAGATTAAGTTATTCTAAATCTAAAAATACTACTCTGTTTTATATAATAAAAGATTATACAAGAAATGGAAAACGTTCTACTAAAATAGTTAAACGGATTGGTAATCTCGAAGATGTTAAGATTATGGCTGGTAACCAAGATTATAATGAATGGCTAAAGGCTTATGTAAGAAAATATAATGAAGAACATTGTAAAAAAGAAATTATCACAATTAAAAAAATAATAAAAAAATTATTGAATCTAATGTCAATAACAATTTTAATGTTGGATATTTATTTTTAGAAAAACTATATAATGAATTAAATATTAAAAACATCTGTGATACTATTCAAGATAAATATCAATTTCATTTTGATTTAAATCAAATACTATCCTATTTAGTTTATGCAAGAATAATCTATCCTTCATCTAAACTAGAAACTTTTAAGCAATGTCAAAATTTTATTCAGCAACCTAAATTTAAACTTCATGATGAATATAGAGCATTAAGTTATATTGCTGAAAATATGGACTATATACAAG
>CAMEJC010000032.1 GCA_945919295.1 uncultured Mycoplasmatota bacterium | reverse complement strand
TAATAGCTCCGGTCATATTATATAAGAACATCGTCTTTTCCTCATTAGCATTATCTGATATTTCTTTGGCACGATGTACTTCATCAAGTAGTTTTTTATCCGGATTTTCTATGGTAAAATACATAATTACTGTTATAAATGTTTCCATAGATGTCATAAGCAATAAGCTTGGATTAATTTTCTGAATTATTGTAACTAAAGCTGCCCCCATTATGAATAATATAATAGGTAATAATTTTTTGTCCTTTATTTTTTTATGATTTATAATTAATAATATTGTCCAAGTTACCATGCAAACAGTAGCAAATACATAAATTATATTAGCGGCAGGTCCATATGAATATACTGCCCCATTACTATTATTATAATTTAATGGTAAGATAAAGATTAAAGAACATATAATAACAAAAATAGATATTATTATTTTTAAAAATTTATGTGATATAGTTTTGTTTTCAGAATACAAAATTACGACTAAGTAATAAAAAAATATTAATATATATATTAATAAATATACTAAATATAATCTTGACACTAAATAATTAATATTTGGTAATAATTCATAATTTGAAACTGTAAAATAACACATAAGGGCAATAATTATACCTAAAAAATTTGAAACAATTAAACAGGAATATATTCTATTTTCAATACTTTTTATTTTATCTTTTTTAAAGAAAACTATAATTAATAAAAAACTATAAAATAGACTACCTATAGTTAATAAATTACCATTACTCATATTACCAACTCCTACTATATAAGTATACTATATAATTAAAAAAAAGGAAAGATTTTAGTTATCTTTTCTTGATTTTTTTATGAGTTGATTCTATAGAATTATTATTATTTTCTAAAAATTTATAATTTATTTTACCCATTGAGGTATATGGTAATTTTTCAATAAATTCAAACTCTTCAGGTATTGCTCTAATTGAAAGTTTTGACTTACATAGATTCTTAATCTCATTTAGTGCCTTTTGACTTTCTAGCAGATATTTATCTTTTAAAACAATAAATGCTTTAGGATACACTCCTGATATTCCATTACATCCAACTACAACACATGAATCAACATATTCTGAAGAAGAAATTACTTCTTCTATTTTTTGTGGAAATATTTTAAATCCATCGACTCCTTTTATTATCATTCGATCTATTCTATCAACTGGATGAATTCTTCCTTCTTCATCCATATATCCAATATCATTAGAGTGGAGCCAAATTTTTCCATCGCTATGTTTTTTTATCGTCATGGAAGTCTTTTCAGGATTATTCAAATAGCCATACATTATGGAAGGTCCGCTTACACATATTTCACCTTCTTGATAATATTTTAGTTCTTTATCAGTTTTAGGTTCAAAAATTGAAATTACATTTTTTACTAATGGAATTCCAGATGATAATAATTTGCTACATTCTGGTACTTCTAAGCATGCAGTTGAAGATAATTCTGACATTCCCCATCCCATTAACATAGGCGTTGGACAATTTTTATCTTTTAAATATTTATTTATTTCTTCTTCTTTTGATGAATCTAAAGAATATCCTCCACATCCAGGTCCATAGAAAAATGAAAGATCTTTTATTTTACTTTTCTTCATTAAATAAATAAAGTTTGCTGGTATTGTTAAACAAAAATTTGGTTTTTCTTTTTCCATTAACTTAGCAAATTTCTTTGGGGTAGCCAAAGGAACAAGAATTGTTTCCATCGATAAAAATAATGGTAAATTTATCGAAGCTACAACACCAAAAGAAGCAAATGCTGGTATAACTGATAAGAACTTATCACCTGGATTTAAATTAAGTGATGTTAAGGAATATTCAATAGCAATAGCATTTACATTTTTATTAGTAAGCATAATTCCTTTAGGAACTGAAGTTGTACCGCTAGAATGAACAATAAGTGCTAAATCATGATCATTATATTCTATATTAGTATAATTATTTTTATTAATGGAAGAAAAAGTCTTCCATTTAATTACATTTGAAGAAAATGGAGCTTTTGAATTATCTATTTTTGTCTTTGCATCAATTATTATTTTTATACCTAATGGTGCTGATACTGTAATTGGAAGTGAAATTACATTATTTAAATTAGATTCATCAAGAACTTCTTTCATGACATGATAATAATTTTCACATAATATTAGTAATTTAGATTTATTTTGTTCTAAATAATATTTCATTTGACTAGCATTAGAACGGGGATCTATCATATCACATATAGCTCCTAGTTTATTTAAGGCATAAAAAGAAAATACTGTTTCTGGAGTACTTGGCATACATATAGTAACGATATCACCTTTTTTTACTCCAATGCTTTTAAATCTACTAGCAAACTCATCTATTTTTTGAAATAATTGTTCAAATGTAAAAATATTTCCATAGTAGTTAATAGCTATTCTATTAGGATGGTTTATATTTTTATTTTTCATATTTTCAAAAACTGAAATACTATCGGGTATTTTAGTTTTAATTGCATTTTCAGAATAGTACTTCAACCACGGTTTATCCTTGCTTGGATACCCTGTCATTGGTCCCTCTAGTTTTCCTATTGCTAAATCTCTTAAATATATATTTCTTAATTCTTCTTCACTAATTTTTTCCATAATAAAACCCTCTTTCTAGTAAAAAAGACAGCACAAAAACTATGCTGTCCTATTATTTATTATTCTTCAGTCTTTTTTGAAGTTTTTGCTTTTTTAGGAGCTTTCTTTTCTTCAGTTACTTTAGTTTCTTCTACTTGTTTAGAAGTGTCTGCTCCTTTATAAAATCCACATTTTGGACATGCTCTGTGAGGTCTAATTTTAGCACCACAATTAGTACATTCTACAAGTCCGTTAGCGGTAATTTTATAATGAGTTCTTCTCATATCTCTTCTAGTTTTACTTACTTTTCTAAATGGAACTGCCATCTATCTCACTCCTTCCTGAATAATTCTTCGAGACTGCTTAAAGGATTATTTGAAGATTTAACTTCATCCTCTTTTATTAATCTCCATCCATCACCCTCAAGAGTTAAATCTTTATTTTTTTCATTAACGGCCTTGAGTGGAATTTCTACAAGAATATTTTGCCATAAAATTCCAGTAATATCAAGAGTTTTTTGTGAATTTATACTTGTCTCTTCGATTTTTTCTTCTATTTCACTAGTAAAATTGTATTCATAATCTTCTAAAGTTATATCATCAGGTAATATCATGATACCGCTAATTGTTCCCTCTAACTGATAAGTATCATCAATTAACTTTTTAATACATCCTTTAAAATGAATATTATTTAATCTTCTAATGGTACTTTCCTTAATTAGTTCGTTTGGAATAGTAATATCATTATCGATATTTATTGTTTTACCATTAGTTATAAGATCAAACAATTCTATAATCATAAATTTCACCTGCCTAATAATTATATAATATTTTTTTTAAAATATCAACTGTTTTTTTATATTTGACCATGTAAATGGGCAGAAAATGTTAAAATTTATCTTTTTAGGTTAAATTAATATTATTTTTTGAAAATTTAAATAATATATAGTTATTCTTCATCTGGATTATTATTTTCTTTTTTTATTAAAACTTCTCTTGGTTTAGAGCCATTTTGTGGTCCAATTATTCCTCTTTCTTCAAGTAAATCTACTATTCTAGCAGCTCTATTGTATCCGATACGATATTTTCTTTGAATTAAAGATGCTGATATCTTACCAAATTCCATAGCGAAATCGACTATATCATTATATAATGGATCATCATATTCTTCTTTAGATTCATAACCATCATCATATTTATTATTATCTGATGATTCTCCTTTTTCTTCAGTAATTGAATGATCATAATTAGCTTTCTGCTGTGATATGGTAAAGTCGACAATCTTTTGTAATTCTTCATCACTAACATATGCTCCCTGTATTCTAATTGGAACATTTTCTCCCATCGGCTTAAATAACATGTCACCTTTACCAAGTAATTTTTCAGCTCCGGTCTGATCTAGGATTGTTCTAGAATCAATTGAAGATGACACGGCAAATGATATACGTGACGGAATATTAGCTTTAACAACACCAGTTATAACATCGGTAGATGGTCTTTGGGTTGCTACAATTAGATGAATACCCGCTGCTCTTGCCATCTGAGTAATTCTCATAATTGAATCTTCAACGTCTTTAGCAGCAACTAACATTAAATCGGCTAACTCATCAATAATAAAGACTATATATGGCATTTTAATATAATCGGTATTAGTTTCACACATCTTATTATAAGCTGAGATGTTTTTACATTTAGTATCTTCAAATATTTGATATCTTCTTTCCATTTCAATAACAATATTCTTTAAGGCAATTGATGCTTTTTTAGGATCTGTTACAACTGGTGTTAATAAATGTGGAATACCATTATACATTGAAAGTTCTACTTTTTTAGGATCAACCATTACTAATTTAACTTCATCAGGTTTCGTTCTCATAAGAATAGAGGCTATGATACAGTTAATACATACTGATTTACCACTACCTGTAGCACCAGCGATTAAAAGATGAGGGGTTGCATTAATTTCAGCCCATTTGACAGTACCCATAATATCTTTACCAAGTCCTACTGCAAGGAGATTCTTTTCATTTGGTTCAGGTAATTTCGATAGTATTTCTCTGAAAGAAACAGGTGAATTTACTTTATTAGGAAGTTCAATACCAATAGTGTTCTTACCTGGTATAGGAGCTTGAATTCTTACATCTTTAGCAGCTAAATTAAGAGCTATTTCTTTTTGAATGGATAATAGTTTATTAACTTTAGTACCAGCTTTTAACTCAAGTTCATACTGAGTAACAGAAGGTCCAATATGGCACTCTTTTATTTTACCAGGTATTTCAAAATCCATAAGAACTTTCTCTAAAGTGTTGATATTTTGTTTAACGGATTCCACATTTTCTTTATCATTATTGCTTTTTGATAATTTAAGAAGAGTAAGAGGTGGAAGTTTATAATTAACATTAATTACTGGTTTTTCTCCTTTTTCTATATTTTCATTAGTTACAGGAGTGCTATCAATGGTTTTAATCGGAATGTCTGGTTCACTAATTTCTTTTTCACTAATCTTATCAATATCTTTAGATGAAGAAACAATAATTCTCTTATCAATTTCTTCCTCATCAGTTGACTTTTCTTTATGTTCTTTTTTTACTTTAGGAACTTTTATTTTCCTAATTAAATCAATTATACTAGTATTAAATAATAGTATAATTCCAATTATAATCAAAGTAATTACTACTATTTTGATTCCATCTTTAAATAAACCGTAGAATGCAAACGTAAATAATGCTCCAATAATTCCTCCACCACTATTAGAGATAGCAGAACTGCTTTTGAAAGTAATGAGCAAATTATTAAATGTCTCAGTAATTATTTTTAATCCTTCTTGTGAATTAATAGTTATATATTTCATATGTAATAATACTAAAAATGATATTAAAATAATATAAAATCCTATCCATCTTAAACTACTAAAATCTGGTGCTTTTCTTTTTATTATTAAATAAACACCAAGAACTAGAATAGCCGCTAGTAAAAAAATATAAATATTTCCCACTAAAAAAACGGCAAACGATCTAATGAAGTTACCGGCTGGTCCATATGCTCCTATTCCAATTATTGAAGCAAGAATTAAAATAATTCCAATTACTTCATTACTATATTCAAATTTTTTCTTTTCACTATCTTTTTTTTGCTTTTTTTTGGCCATATATATCAATCCTTCTATTTATATTAATTATATCATTAGTTACTTTAAAAGTAAAGTTTTAGAAAATATTTTTTTTAGTTTAATGTTGTGTTACAATTGTTTGTTTTTTTGTTTAAAAATCAAAAGCACTTTCCTTATAAATAAAAGAAGATGTCCTATTTATAATAGTCCTCCTCTGTTTTCTTTATTATTTCTTTTAGATATTTACTTGTGTAAGTACATCCGCTTATGGTATCTAAATTATCAAGATTATTTTGATTAGCGATGATTTTATTTAAATAATCATTACTATATATTTTTTCAGTATATGTCTCATTACTCTTGATAATATCGATACTAGTAATATTATCATCTGTAAATATTATTTTTAATTTAATACTACCGTTACCGGCATATCCTCTACCAGATACTTCATAAGTGGTTATATTTTTTTCTTTTATCTTAGAAATTATTTTATATGTATCATCTAAGTTTTTATTAGTTATATTATTTTCAATTATAGTAGATGATAACATACTAAGAATTATTATTAATATTAAGATAATATTTTGGATAATTTTTTTATTATTTAATTTAGTAGTTAGATAATTAATAACTATAGTGATAATATTAAAAATAAGAATTGATATAAGGACACCTTCAGGAAGTGGTGTTAAATATCTAATTACCATCGTAATGGTACCAAGAATAATTCCTCCAATTATTTGCCCACGATGACTAAGCGGTGAAGTTACAGGATCGGTTGCCATAAATACCGCTCCAAAAAGGAGACCACCTGATAGTATGTTAAACAATATAAACCATAAGCCTATATCTTTGGTAAGGCAAATTATTAAACTTATAATAGTAATAGTTCCAACGTAAGACAATGGTATTCTCCATTTGATTAATTTTTTATAAGTTAAATAAGCAAAGGCAACAAGGCAAAGAAGTGATGAAGTTTCTCCAACAGCTCCAGGAATATTACCAAAGAAAAAATTTAAGAGTGTTCCATATGGTTTTACTAAATTATCATAAGTTATAACGTAACCGCTAGCGGTCATATTGGCTAGTGGTGTGGCACTACTTATCGTATCTACTTCATAGGGATTTAAATAACCACCGGTAAGGGAAGAAAATATTATAGTTATAAAAAGGGCGCCTACTAATGCAGGATTTAATTTGTTTTTGCCAAATCCTCCCATTAACATTTTTGATAAACTGGCAATGGTACTTCCCAAAATAATGAGCCATAGCGGGGTATTTATTGGTATTATTAAGGATAGAAATACTCCCGGGATAATAGCGTAGCTTTGACTAAATAAAAAGTAAATACTTTTTTTATCTTTTTTTATCAAATAATATAAATATTCAACAAGAAGACCTACTAACGAAGAAATGGTGACAAATATTAGTGGTTTAAAAACAAAATATAAATTTCCATATCCTTTAATTGCTGGATATATACCATTTTTATAAGTGGCAAAAATTACAAAAGGAACTAAAACAATCAATATGTTATACATCATATTAGTAGTACTGTTGTTACTTTTGATAAAATTTCCTTTTCTTACTTTGAAATTTTTCACTCTTCTTTCACCTTCTCTTTGGCAATTCGAACAAATTCTCTTACTTCAATTTTTGACGGACAAATATATGAGCATAGTCCACATTCTATACATTTATTAGGATTTAAATTTTTTAAATTGTCATGATTATCATGATTATTCATAATTAATACAGGTGCTATATCTACGGGGCATACTTCAATGCATTTACCACATTTGATACATGGTAAGTTTTTTTCAAAATGATCTTCAATGACAAGAATGCAATTTAAATCTTTTGTAATAATGACGTCATCAGTGGGCATTGAATTGCCCATCATTGGCCCTCCCGCTATAAAGAGGGGATTTTGGATATCTTTATAACCATCGAGATTCATGATTATTTCACTAGCGAGAGCACCTATTTTGACTTTGACATTTGTTTTCTTTTTTATACCAGGTCCAGTAATGGTAATAACTCTTTCGGTAAGTGGTCTATTATATTTAAGCATTTCATAAATAGCATATATAGTTGATACATTACTGACGACAATTCCTTTTTCGATAGGATATTTATTATATTCTATACCAAGAGCATTTTTAACTACTAGTCTCTCCCATCCATTTGGATAAGCATCTTCAACTAAACACATTTGAATATTGGGATATGTTCCAATATATTTATTAAAACTATCTATGGATGATGTATTTGTGTCTTTGGTAACAATGATTGCTTTTGGTATTTTCATTATTTCTAATATATTATCAATAGTCTCTAAAATGGAATCGGCATAATTATAGATAACTGCTTTATCGCAACAAATAAAAGGTTCACACTCGACAGCATTTATTAGAAGGTATTTTATATTATCACTATCGTATTTTAAAAATGTTGGATAATCACTGCCACCTAAACCTGTAATTCCATTTATTCTTAGTGATTCAATAAAATCATCTTTGGTATAAGAAGCAATTTCTTTATTAACTAGTTTCTTTTTTTCATATTTTTCTTTAAAGTCATTTTCTATTATGACACATTTTATCTTTTTTCCATTACTTATAATATGTTTGCTACCACAAACTGCATATCCTGATACAGAACTATGAATAGGAAAATTTATTTTTTCGTTAACTGCTATAACTTGACCTTTATAAATATAATCTCCTTCTTTAACTAGATGTTTATAAGTGATACCATTCTTATTTTCAAGTGGTATATAAACTACTTCGGGTTTAATATATTTTTCAATATTATTGGATAATTTACTGCTATCAATATGGATTGGTTTGTTCATATTTAATCTCCTCTATGTTAATAATAACATAAATAAAAAAAAAAGAAAAGACAAATTTATTTTTGTTTTCCCTCATTTGTATTTTTAACCAATTTCATCAAATTAATTTCAGCGATAGCTTGATTATAAATAAGCAAGCATTCTTCATTATTTTTAGAATTTAACAGTGCTGTAAAAAAGTGACTGACCATATACTGATATTCTTTGGTACCTTTTTCAAAATTTTCATTAACTTTAGTTTTAAAATCATTAATAAGTTTGGTTTTGATGCCTAACTTACCTGTTTTATAAGCTGTTATTTCCCTTTCCATGATTTCAGCATAATCTTTAAAATGTTTTTCTACTTCTTCTTTAGTTTTAGACTGACAAAGTAAATTACCAAAAGATTTTAAAAGTTTATGAAGATTATTTAGTAAAAGACCTAAATCAGATATAGTTTTTGAATTAAGTAAGTAACTATTATTATCATCTATTTCTAAAATGTAATGTGAAGGGTCATTACCCTTGATAATTCCATTTAAGTACCATTTTTTAATAGTATCATAATATTTACGCTTATATAAATAAAATTCAAGTACATCACGATATTTTTCTATATTATTCTCTATTTCACTAATAGTATCTTCCCCAGTCATAGCATCAATATATTTATTCTTTTCTTTAAGTTCGCAAGCTTTTAAAAGTTCAGGATTATCAAAGTTTTCTGATAATTTAAAGAATTTCAAGGCTTGTTTTTCTTCATTAGTTAAATTCATATTTATTCACACCAATTAATCAAAAACTATTATAAATTAATTCCTTTCTACTAACATTTTTATATTATACCTTTATTTATTTTTAATAATAATTTAAAAATATAGATATTTCTAATTAAAATTTATTCTCATATACAAATTTACATAAATGCTAAATAGCAAATGAAACATATATATATAATACTTAAAATTAAGCCGTTTGTCTTTTCTATTTTGGTTGATTTATCAGGAACACCTACCATCATTGAAACTAATATACCTCCAACTAAACCTCCAATATGAGCGGAATTGCTTATTCCAGGAATTAGCATTCCAATAATTAAGTTAAGTATAATAACAGGAATAATTGAACTTCGAATGGTTGCTCCAAGATAAGTACGATAATAGTAACCAAAATATAATAATGCTCCAAGTAATCCAAAAATTGCTCCAGATGCTCCTGCTGATATGGTATTATGACTGAATGCGAGTGATAAGATACTACCACATAAGCCACTTAAAACATATATAACTAAATACTTGCTTTTTCCGTATAAATTTTCTATTTCTTTTCCTATTATGTATAAAGAGTACATATTACATAGTAAATGCCAAATGCCAATATGTAAGAACATGCATGTAAATAATCGGTAGTACTCACCAGACTTGGTAAGTAGATCGTAGTTAGCACCAAATTTTATTAAAGTTGAAGTGCTTTCAGATCCATTGCCAAATATGTACATCATAATAAATAGAAACACACAAATGCCCATTATGATATAAGTGATACTTGGCGTTTTATAGGAAAATATTTTTTCTGCCATCTTGCTTCTCTTTTCGTTCTTCTTATTGATACTATCAGTAACTTTAATAAAATATTCTATGCCGTCTTCTTTTCTTTCAGTTTTTTCAACAATATTAGGAAAAATACTAGTAAGTTTTGGATTATTTATATCTGCTTCTTTAGTTACAAAGACATCATTATCAGAAAGTAATTTTTCGTCTTCAACATCAGTATAAATATTTAAAACTTTTACTTTAAGAGATAATGTTTTCTTTTTTACTTGTTTTACTATTCGGCTAAGTTTAAATTTATCAAAATCTAATTGTTCTTTGTTATGGATATGGTGAGAAACTATTCTAACTATTTTATAGTCACTATTTAAATTTTCAAGCCATATTTCATCATTTATACCATGTATTACCATAGGATTATAATTTTCTTCGGTAATGAAGTAATTTATTAGATTCATAACTAATAGATCATCACTTTTAAATATAATTTCTTCCATTTTAACCTCCATACATATATTATACTAAAAAATTTAAAATAAATAAAGTATTTTTCACCGCATTGTTCTTTTTAAATATAATATAGTGAAAGGAGACTACAATGTATAATAGAAGAATGAGACCTATGATGGGTGGTAATAGATTAATCGGAGGCGGGTTTTTTGGACCATTTCTTTTAGGAGGTATAACTGGTGGTCTTCTAGCTCCTGCTTTTTACCCTAGACCATATCCAGTATATCCAGCTCCATACCCACCATATCCACCTCCATATTACTACTAAAACACCAATTGGTGTTTTTTATTTTATTTATTTGTGATATAATGTTGTTATGAAAAAGTTTAATATGATTGATGAAAATTTTATATGTGAAAATTGTGGTAAAAATGTTTCTAAACTAGGATATACTGCTAGAGATCATTGTCCATACTGTCTATATTCTAAACATTTAGACATTAATCCTGGTGATAGAGAAAATACTTGTCATGGCCTTATGAAACCAATTGGCATTGAAAAATTTAAAAACAGCTATAAGATTATTTATAGCTGTACTAAGTGTCATGAACTTCATAAAAATATTGCTGCAAACGATGATAATTTTGATATGCTAATTTATTTGTCAAATAATAATATTTTTTAAAATAAATTAGGAAGCATTGGCAATAAGAAGATAAATAGCAACAATATTACTATTATTAAAATAGCAATTTTAAATTCAGGACCAATATTTAGTGATATGGTCTTTTTCTTTGGTTTATTATCACTTGTTACATATGTCTTAGTAACAGTTGAACTTTTGTCTGTAAAATTATCATTATATTGAATTGAATTAATATTTTCTAAAGTACTTTGATTAATATTTTGTACGTTATTATTTTGATTTTGAATCAAATTAATTGCTGATGATTGATTTATTTCACCAGAATCTAGAGCACTATCTTGTAAGTTTGGTTTGGCGTTTTGAATATTAACTTCCATAGTATTATTTATATTTGCACTAGGATTACTGATTACTGTATTTAAATTTCCGGTAGCTTTATATGGTCCAACATTATCGTTACCATTATTTGAATTATATGTATTATCGTTCATCTAAATACCTCCATATCTTTGAGATAAAAGATTTAGGAATCACCTAAATCTTATAAATTCCAATTATCATTACTGCTTGGCATTTGATTATCAGTAGGAGCTGTAGGGTTTCCTACGACAAAATTAGATCCACCCGCAATAAAATTTGGATTATTTCCTTCGCCTCCTACCTGATTTGGTATATTAGTGTTATTATTTATTGGAGAAGGCGTTACGTTATTCATATTGTTAAATTGATTCCCTGATTCCACATTAGGAGTTGACATGATTACCGGAGTTGGCTCTATCGGTCTTGTTGTTGGTATCTGATTAACATTCATATTTGCCATAGGGTCAACTTGATTGATGGTTGGTACTTCTGTAGTAGGCATTGTATTTGGAACCTGATTTAAATTTAATGTAGGTTGTTCTACTGCTACATTTGGTATATTATTTATAAAGTTTTGACTTCCTACAGGTGCTGGTATTGGTCCTTGATTAGGTGCAGTTCCAATACTAACTTCTGGATTAATCATTGTTGGAGTAACACTAGTTGGTACTTCTACTGGAGTGGGATTAACTGTTGGAACTACAGTCGGTTCAACATGAGGAGTTATATTATTTCCCCATCCGTTAACTACTTCGGTACTATTATTCATAATAGGAGTTGGTTCTACTGGTTTGGGTATGACTACTTCTCTTGGCTCAAACTTAGGGGTTTGTTCAGATGCTGGAATGAAAAAAGCATCACTATTTCCATTATTTACATTACTATTAAAGTTATTCACTCCCACATTCATATTCTGATTAAAATTATTCATATTTTGTTCCATATTTTGATTAAAATTATTCATACTTTGTTCCATATTTTGATTAAAATTATTAATATTTTGATTTGGTATATTATTCATCCCATTGTTAGATAATACATTACCTTGATTTAACATATTGTTATTAAAATCAGCTGACATATTAAAACCATTATTCATCTGTAAATCAGTTCCTCCTACATTATTGAAATCAGGATACTGATTATTTATATTACTCATCTCAGTATTGACATTTTCATTATCTGCTTTTTCTCTCATTCTTTTCTTTTTTTTACTATCCGCTAAAAAGCCAATTACTGTTATTAATAGTATAACTAATACAACTAAAACCCACACATAATATTCTAATAAAAAATCTACAACTATTTGCATTATATATCCTCCCTATTTACTCTAATTTTAGAATAACATAAAATGCTTTAAAAAGCAATAATTATTGTATTTTTTCTGCAATATTTTTATCAATAAAGCTTAAGCTCTTGGTTGATAATTCAAGTGATTCTTTATATTTTCCTCTCTTAAACAATTCTTCAGCTTTATTTAAAGCGATATCTATTTCTTCATATGAACTTCGATATCTATTACCATAAACAATCATTTTTTCAGATAAATTCACTAATTTTATCATATCATTAGTTTTGTTATATATTTTAAATACTAAATCTCTTGCAGTATCTACCCTAATATTGAGAATCTTAATAACAATTGGCTTTTTGGATAACTCTTTGACAATTTCTCTAATAGCATCTTGTGCTTCGGTAAGTTCAATATAATAACTACTAGGAATAACTGGTATCTTATAATCTTTAAGACGATATTTTGATTTTTTTAATAAATCTTCAATTGTAGCAAGTTGTTCTCTAGCTCTCGTTTCGTCATCCTTCATACTGGTAATAGATCTTAGTTGATAATCTAAATCATCTTGAAGACGGGATAATTTTAATGATAACCCATCTAATTCATCTACTAATTTAGAATAAGCAAAAGTCTTCATTTTACCTTGATCTACTAATATCTTGTAATCCTTATTTATCTTCTCTAAATTTTTATTTAAAAGACTAAATTTATTAATATCTTCATCTGATAAATTATAATTATATTTGATGTCATCAATTTGAAGATAAATATCTCTCACTATTTTATTAATATTATCAATACGATAGCCAAGTTCTTTAACATTTTGCCTAAATATATCTTTGCATTCTTTCTCTTTATCAAAATCATTATATAAGCCATTAAAATATTCAATAAATGTCTTTAATTCGATGATTGAATCGCCTAATTCGAGCTTTTTTAAGTTATTTATAATGTTATCAATTTTATCTTTAATTTCTTTAATATTATATTCAACGTTAAGATAATCAAGAGGATAGCCGTCTCTTTTCATTCGAAAATAATATGTTGTAGCTTCTTCAATTTTATTAGGTACAAGAACAGTTGCCATAAGAACAATTGTCGGAATATCTTCGAGTAATTTACCTAATTTATTTATTTTATCATCTAATAAAACAATTCTTTTTTCAACAGAAACATAATCATTGTTATCCATTGCTTTTTCAAATTCTGCGAATAATTTATCTATTCTTTTAAATTCTTCTTCAATAAAAGGTGCTATTTCACCATATTCTTTTTTAGTTCGATCAAATTTATTTTGCTGCTCACGATAAACTATTTTTAATTTGGTAATTAACGTTCTATTTCTCTCTTCAGAATTAGTTATTATTTTTACTTCTTCAAGCAAATGTTCTGTTTTCTTTTTTAGGATACGAAGTTCCATCTCAATACCCGCTATTTTTCTTATTGCTTGTTTATATTCTTTACGATCAATTAAAAAATCAGCATCAGATATTAAATCGGTAAGTTCGGGGATTTTTTGATCCCTAATTAATTTAAAAGTGCTATCCCAATCATCCATCTTTTCTTTTAAATTGTCAGTTTTAACTAGTTCTTTTACTTTGGTTATTTCACTAAGAACAGGAACACCTAATAAACTATTTTTTTCAATATCTAATTCTTCTATTTCTTTTTTATACTTTTTACTTTGATTACTTTTTATAATAACAATAGTAATAATTATAAGGATAATAGCCACTATAAAAGCTGATATAGTAATTAAAAGGACACTATCCATATTGTTACCACCTTTCCTACTCATAATATATTCTACCACAAAATTTATTTTTTTAAAATAAATTTAATAAAATTATTTAGTAAAAATTTATTTTTTTTGTGAAAGTTCTATTAAATATGCTAATTTTATTGTGATGGAAAACAAGGAAAGAAAAAAACTATTAATTAATACATACCTTGTATTTTCTTAATAGTCTCATTATTTAAAGAAGATAGTTGCCAATTACCATCTTTATCTTTTTTTACTTCAA